>NZ_KV798510.1:0-317551 GCF_001809695.1 Corynebacterium sp. HMSC063A05
CCTGACACTTGACAAAAACATAGGGACACCCCCCCAATTGAAACGCCTCGATTTCCACATCGACAACACCACCCCACGAGACGACCCCCCTTTCTGAGTTCACGCGCAGACAGCAATGTCTACTACCCGCGAACGCGCTGCCCTTCAGGCATCCCCTCCCCGGCGAGGTTTGGGCCAACAAAGCGCTTGCACTTCAACGGCAGTCCAACGAGCTAAGCGAGGCGGGAGTCTATTACACTACTGATATACAGTTATATTGCACATGCCATCTGAGCTTTTCCCGTTGCACCAAGCCAACGGCTGTAGATAACTACGTCTCTGTGGGTAAATCTGTGCCAGAGAGAATGCGACCTCCGCTGAATATGTGCAGCCGGACCTGAAGGAATAAGAGCAAGAAAATTCAAGGAACAATGGTCATTCCTTAAGAAAGAACAAGAGTTTTGACTGTTTCTGATTCAGCTTTGGTGTGTCGGAAACTCCGCCAATAGGCATGGGTAGTTGCATAGCTTAGGTCAATTAAATAGGAGTCATGGCACGTCGCAGCAAAGGTGCTCGCACCTCGATTACGTTGCGTGTGCCAATCCGAAATCTACCCCTGCTAGAGGCCGACGTTCGCAAAGCGTTTGGAAATGGAGGGCTGTTTCAGTTCTTAGCTGACAAACTCTGCATCGAGTACGGTCGCCCCGATCTTGTACGCGAATTGCGCATCGCCGATGCTCAGAAGGAGTTGCCCCTGACTAGCTAAAAAGCTCAAAAATTAGACCCTGTTCCCAGCAGGCGTCTAATTCCCACCCCATCATTTAAGAAGAGATCAGCAATGCCTAGCCGCGCCCACAGTACCGCACACCCTTTTCAGGCGCAGCAGCCACGCCTGCATTTTCCCAGCGTGCCCACAAGAGTGCCGGTCCCGCGGACAGTTTTTCGCCCCCGCGTGGGGTTTTTCACCGCTCCGCTCCTCGTCGCGCGGCCAATTTGGCGTGCCCTGAAGGTGCGCCCACGCTTGGAGGCTGCCTCGAGCAACTCCGGGGCATTCCAGCCTGGTCGAAAGCTCGCTATCTCGGTGCAGCCAAAGCCGCCTACGGCTGATCCTATCTGCTTCGATACAGGCCAGTTATATCGTCCGGGGGTGAGTAAAGACTCTGTTGCGCATGTCGCTGAGGCAATGGCGTCACTCGCTGATTTTCGCACGGGCCGCAACTGCTGGCCATCGCTTCGTCGGCTTATGAAGATGACTCGGTGCTCGCGCAGGGTTGTGCAGCGGGCGAGGCGGGTCTTGGAAATCCTTGGACTTGCCAGTCTGGTTGCCCATAATCGCAGGCGCACACTAGTAGAGTCCATCTCCTCGCAGTGTTGCGGAGATTCAAGCCGCGGTTGAACATCAGAGTACACATTAACAATCCCGTGAAGATTACGCGACTGACCTGTGGAGATGTGGATGGTGACACCCCACCCCGTAGGGGACACGACCGAAGGATGGGGAAACTTTATCTCACACACATAGACGTGTGAAGAAAGCTCGATTCCCAGATTTACCAGTCTTCCTGGTTCAACAAATCCACATAAGCGTCAAAGACACCCTTGTCACCATGACCATATTCCATCGCGGAGTTTCCTTCTGCAAGGCTGACGCAGAAGCATTTTGGTCGTAGACCTCTTCAATCAGCTCGGTAGCGGCGATTCCATACTCAGCCGATTCGGATAGACTTGCTGCATTGGTTCCTGAGAAGCGGGGGACATGCGCCATTCGCTCTATTTCATCTAGATAGTTAGCCATCTTCCCACGTCGCCGCTTTCTTCATCTCATTATTAGAAACTGATTTCCAAAATATCCGCGGGTTGTCACTTCTGGAGAACCTTTCTACTCCCTTGCCGGACTTTGGATATGCGCTTGTTGCTTTGACATGACGCGGTTGCATCAACTCTCATCCGCCCCGAACAGTATCCCCATCAATTTCCTTGTATGCGCGCCGACGCATAAAGGACTTCTCGATGAAATCAGGGCTGTCCAAGGTCGCCGCAATCGCATCAGCGATATCCTGATCTGATCCTCACTACGCCGAATGCTTCACCAGATCCGATAGCCGTGGCAACGGCTCGTCATCGAAGTACGGTGCCGAGTTATCCAATTTCCCTTCGCGCTGTGGCAGGAACTGGCGCTGTGCTACGGTAGGAATATTGTCGCGCTTTCCACTGGTCAGCCCCCGTTAAATCACCCGAGACTCTCCTCCACTGAGTCTCAAGCTTCTTATACGCTTGTTCGCCGTACCACGGTTTACCCTCCACAACAGCGAAAACAATTCAATCGCATCCATTGTGATACTTCCGCCCATCTTCACCCCGCGTCACTGTGTCCTCTGCAGAGACGGGGCCATGCGACGCCGACATCGCACAAAACGGGCACGACTCGCGACCAGTGAGCACTCGTGCGAACGCAACCCGACCACGATATGTCTGCTTTGTCCGCGCGCCCCTTACCCTGCGCAGCCATCACAGAATCAGCAACACCATCACGCCCAGCCCAACGCGCATGCCGGGTCAAAGAACGGACAATTCTGACTTTAACCTTTTCAATGACCTTGGGGTGATTAGGCAAAGCGGAAGCAGGTACAGATTGCTTAATCAGCTCTCGAGCGGCGTCATCGACAAGCTCGAGGACGACATTGGTCGGCTTCTCGCCGAACCCAACGGCGCGCGAAACAAATTTTAAGCCGCGTGTGACTCCTACTTTCGCTGAGTTGCAGGTGCGTTTTCTAAACCGCTCTCCGCTACGGATTGCCCCATGGCGGAAATCTCATGCTCATAGTATTCGTCTGGGTAAGTCGGGATAATAGGGTGCAGCACTTTGGTGAGACGATAGGCACTTTCAGCATCAGTAGGTACACCGAATTCGTCGACAGCCTTCTCGTTTTCCGCTTGCAGTCGCTTATCGGTTCGGTAGAGCGCTTCTTTAGAATCCGCCACTATTGCTCACCCACCGCTCTAGGTGACTCCTTGTCGGGGTCGAATAGGCCGCTTCCGCGGCTGGTTTGTGCTTTCCTAGCCCGCCGTCCAACCAGGGATATCCGACCACAACTCGTCTGTTGGTACACCAAGCATGGTGGCGAGTTTGCCGAGACCATCAACCGTCTGAGCAAACGAGCGAGCCGACATTTCCACCCACTTAACCTTAGAGGCGAAGTCCCCGGCTTCCTCTTCATCACCAGCAATATGCGTACACAAGCGCAGCATCTGCTCATGCGACTCACCCAGCGATGTTTGAATCTCAGAAGCCTTACGATCCTTAGAGGTCTCCAACGGCACCAAACCGTCAGCAGAAAGATTGGAAATAGCGTTCGCACCGAGTGACTGTACTGGAACCTGGGCGACTGCAGCGAAGTCACGCACACTCGATTCACGCGCCTTGATGTACTGCGTCAAGTTCGTCTCATCGAACTGACCACCTTAAGGAATGGCCCTGGTGGCGGGTGGGCGAATTTGCCGAGTTTTGGTTCGCGTTCATCGTCGCCGACTTCGCCTGTTGACCACACGCGGCCGGTGAGGATTTGCCACGGATTCAACGGGCGCCCGTCAGGGCCAACGAAGTCATCAACACTCATACCAATCGCATAACGCTGCGGCGCGGAGAAGAACTCACGGTTGACGTCCATGGAAATAAGAGTGCGAACCGTCGCGTCCGCGTACCGACGCAAAGGAGCAGTCACCTCAGACTTGCCGCCACGATCCCCAATACGGGCACGATTGATAAACGGCACAATCTGCACGGTACCGAGGTTGTTGCGCTGACGGTCGACAATCTCCCATGGGGAACCATGACGTTGCCTGCGTTCCTTAACAACCTGGTCTGATAGCCACAGGTCAACGCCAACGACGTCGCCCTCTATGACCTCACGGGTTAGTGCCGCGTCGAATAGTCGGGAGCGGGTGTTCTCTTATAAGTTATCCACCGCGTACTGAGCTTCCTCCGGAGTAAACTGCTCGCCGTATTCCGGAGTCAGCTGCTCGTAAATCGCATCCGGGGACATTGCCATCGAATCCTGGTAAGAGCGCGCCTTTTCCAGTGCATTCTTATTCCAGTCCACTTCAAGGTTGTCCATTGCATACTGGGCAGCCTCCGACGAGAACTTCTCGCCATACTCCGAGGTAAGCTGGTCGTAGATACCTGCCTTCGACATGTGCATCAAATCCGAGTAGCTCTTGGCTTTTCGGAGAGCATTCTTGTACTCGGTAGGGATCTTCTCATCCTACTTCTCCGGCGTCTCCTGATTCTCCCCCAGACCAGCCTCGGGAGACTCAGCGAAATCGGCGTTCTCAACAGCGCCAGAGTCAGTCGCAACGGCAGTATCCGAGTCGAAGAGAGAAGCAGCTTCAGAATCGGAACCCGAATCAGCGTCGCCGCCACCAGTCAAGTTGGCCGCCACAGCTAGGACCACGACAGCACCCGCGGCGATACCGCCCCATTTGAAGCAGCCTCCCTTCTTCTTTTCTTTCGGAGTCGGTGGCACCTGCCCAGCTGCTGACGACCCCTGCGGGTAGGGCTGCTGGCCGAGGGGATCCTGCGGGTTGTGCTGATAGGACTGCTGCCCCAGCGAATCTTGCGGGTTCTGGGCCCCATACGGATCCCGTGGGTTCTGGGGGAAAGTAGAATCGGACATCGTAAAAAGCTTCCTGTGTAGAAGTTGCAATAAACGAACAGCTCTCTGCCGTCAGTTGGAACTATCCCAGGAACCCCGGATTCAACTTTCCGCTATTACACAAATATTTTCGATTCACGAACCATAAGATGACACCGGCAATAAGAACCCCCACCGCCAGCCCCACCACAGCCCCAGCTCCCCAATCTTTAACCCCACCGCACTCCCCAATTCCCGCAGATTTTCCTAAAAGATTTTATTTTCACACCCCATTGTCCATATAATGAGATACCAATCCCGTATAGCAAGACTGGTTTAGTTTTTACGCACACCACTACGTATCTCATTCCAGCGATTGCTCCCGGCTTTACGCACTGCCCACCAGCAGCTCACGCCGCGATCGAGTTTTCTCAAAGTACTCAACACGTTTTGGACTGTCATCATGCCTGCTGCGAATTCTTCCTCTAGCTCCTCCGACCACACTGCGAACGCGAACTCCGCTAAGACGCCGCTTCACGCAGTACCGGAGGACACCGCCCCCACAGATCCGTCGACCATCACAGATGCGGAAATCTTCGAGGCACACCGCGGAGGTAAGCTCCGCTCGCACTCGACCATGAAGCTCGAGACGATTCGCGACCTCTCCATCGGCTATACCCCAGGTGTCGCCCGTGTCTGTGAGGCCATCCACGAAGATCCGGCCCTGGCCCGCACCTACACCTGGACCGGCCAGAACGTCGCAGTGGTGTCCGACGGCACCGCAGTCCTTGGCCTTGGCGACATCGGACCCAAGGCTGCACTGCCAGTTATGGAAGGAAAGGCCCAGCTCTTCGAGCAGTTCGCCGGTATCTCCGCTGTGCCAATCGTCCTGGATACCCTCGACACGGAGGAAATCATCAAGACGGTCAAGGCGCTGGCACCGTCGTTTGGCGGTGTGAACCTCGAAGACATCTCCGCGCCTCGCTGCTTCGAGATTGAGCAGCGTCTCGACCAAGAGCTCGACATACCCATTTTCCACGACGACCAGCACGGCACCGCCATCGTCATCGCAGCCGGCCTAATCAACGCCTGCAAGCTGACCGGCCGCAGCTTCCAGGATCTCCGCGTGGTCATCTCCGGCGCTGGTGCCGCTGGTGTCGCTGCGACGAAGATGCTGCTGTCCGCTGGCGTGTCCGACATCATCGTCGTCGATTCGCGCGGCATCATCCACCCGGACCGCGAGCCGCTGAGCGACATCAAGCAGTGGGTCGCCGGCATGACCAACCCACGCGGCATCACCGGCTCGATCAACGATGCGCTTGTCGATGCTAACGTGTTCATCGGTGTCTCTGCCGGCCGTATCGGCGAAGATGCGATTAGCCAGATGGCCGCTGACCCGATTCTGTTCTCGCTGGCCAATCCGATTCCGGAGATTCCGATGGAAGTCGCACGTAAGTACGGCGCAGTGGTGGCCACTGGCCGCTCGGATCATCCGAACCAGATTAATAATGTGCTGGCCTTCCCGGGTCTGTTCCGTGGCGCACTGGAGGCGGGCGCCAAGCGGATCACCGAGGCCATGAAGCTGGCTGCTACCCAGGCGATTGCAAATGTCGGTGTAGAAGACCTGCGTGCCGACCGCATTATCCCGTCGGCGCTGGATTCGCGCGTCATGCCGGCCGTGGCGAAGGCTGTCCGCGATGCTGCGCTGAGCGACCCGGCCTCCGGCGCGGTCGAGCCGCTCGATGTCACCGGCTCAGGGCTAGCTTCTGCTGACGCAAACTAGAAATCCGGCGATGCTCAGCGTCCCCTTGTAAATCGGGCCTGGATAAGGTTTTGTTCCTTGTCCAGGCCCGAGTCTTGTTCAGTGTTTCGCAGCCAGTACCTGCAGTTCCCCACTCCCAGAAGCCTGAAAAGTGTGCGGTTTTCCTACACCAGCCTGAAGCGCAGCTGAATAGGGGTACCGAATTTAAGGTATTACTGCGCCTAGGTAACATATTCAGATATGAAAAGACCCATCGCATTGGCGGCTGCCACGCTGACTGCGACCTTGTTCTTAGGGCTTACAGGCTGCGTCACCAATGACGAAAGCGGTAACCCCGAGGGCTGGTCAGAAATCAAACCGGCAGCGGTCCCCGAACTGGCGAAACAGGTCCCAGCAGATCTTCGTAAGCGCGAAGTATTGCGCATCGGCACCAACCCAACATTCGCCCCGGCAGAGTTTAAGGATTCCGCCGGTTCCATCATCGGCTTCGACATCGATCTCATCCGAGCCATGGCCAGTGTCTTGGACCTGAAGATTGAAATTCAAGAACAGGATTTCGCACTGATTCTGCCGGCCCTGTCGGCCGGTGCAGTCGATGTTGGCGTATCCGGATTCACCTCAAACGAGGAGCGCCGCAAGACTTACGACTTCGTCGACTATCTGGATACCGGCCTGCAGTGGGCACGTCGCCCGGGCAGCGACGCCAGCTCCGACAACTACTGTGGCAAAACTGTCGCCGTTCAGCGCAATACCGTCGCTGACATGGAGGACCTGCCGGTAAAGAATCAGGATTGTCTGGATCGTGGGTTGCCACCAATTAACAAGTTGGCCTACCAGGATGCTGGTACCGCCGCTACCACCGTGGTGCTGGGGCGTGCTGATGCATTGGCCGCTGACTCACCAGTCAGTGCCTACGCGGTCAATCGCTCCGAGGGCAAACTCGAACTTGCCGGAGATATCTACGATGGTGCCCCGTTCGGCTTCGCTATTCCGAAGGATTCAGAACTCGGCCCAGTGCTGCAGCAGGCACTGCAGTACCTCATCGACAACGGCCAGTACAAGCAAATCCTGACCACATGGGGTTTGGAAGACGGTGCTTTGGAACGCGCCACTATTAACGGAGAGGAACTTTAAGTGAGCGACTCATCTGCGTCTGGCGCCCGCTACGAGGCCACACAGGCGGAACTCAACGAAGAAATTAAGGCCAAACCGCTGCCACACCCGGGGCGCTGGATTACCGCAGCAGTGCTGCTGGTGCTCTTCCTGTGGTTCATCATCGGTGCCGCCCGCAATGAGGCCTACCACTGGGATGTTTACTTCCAGTACCTGTTCGACACACGAATCGCCGCTGCCGCTGGCTGGACCATTGCACTGACAGTCTTGGCCATGCTCATCGGTGTCGTCGGCGGTGCCATCGTCGCAGTGCTCCGCATGTCGGAAAACCCCGTTCTGTCCACAGTTGCTTGGTTCTACCTGTGGGTTTTCCGAGGAACGCCGGTCTACGTGCAGCTGGTCTTTTGGGGTCTCCTCGGCACTATCTACTCGACGATTGACCTGGGCGTTACCGAGGTTGATTTAAGCACCATTCTCTCCAATACCTTCGTGCTGGCATTCGTCGGTCTCGGCTTGAACGAGTCCGCATACATGGCTGAAATTGTCCGTGCCGGCATCCAGGCTGTCCCAGAGGGGCAGACCGAGGCATCGAAAGCATTGGGTATGAGCTGGTGGCAGACCGTCCGCCGCACCATCCTGCCGCAGGCCATGCGCATCATCATCCCGCCGACGGGCAACGAGTTCATTTCCCTGCTGAAGACCACTTCGCTGGTCATCGCAGTGCCGTTCTCGCTGGAACTCTACGGCCGCTCCACGGATATCGCCAATGCTCTATTCCTGCCGGTGCCGATGCTGCTGGTCGCCGCCACTTGGTACTTGGTCATCACATCGATTCTGATGGTCGGCCAGTTCTACCTTGAGCGCTACTTCGCCCGCGGCGCTACCCGTCAGCTCACCGCCCGCCAGCTGGCCGCGCTTGCCGACGCCGAAGGTGTACCGCTTGCAAATGCTCGCGTTGTCGATAAGGACGAAGAGCACTTCTACCGAGAGGATCCGCAGTAAATGACTACCAAAGATTTGATGGTTGAGGCGCAAAGGGTTCGGAAGAACTTCGGCCGTCTCGAGGTCCTCAAGGGCATCGACCTGGAGGTTCCACGCGGTACGGTTACCTGCCTCATTGGCCCTTCGGGCTCCGGCAAGTCCACACTGCTGCGCTGTATCAACCACCTGGAGAAGGTCAATGCAGGCCGTCTCTACGTCGATGGTTCCCTGATTGGCTACCGCGAAAAGAACGGTAGCCTCTACGAAATCTCCTCCGCAGAAGCTGCCCGTCAGCGTCGCGATATTGGCATGGTGTTCCAGAACTTCAACCTGTTCCCGCACCGCACGGTGCTGGGAAATATCACCGAGGCACCAGTGCTGGTAAAGGGTGTCTCCCAGGAGCAGGCTGAAAAGCGTGCCATGGAGCTGCTGGAGACTGTTGGTCTGGCTCACAAGGCCGACGCCTACCCTGTTCAGCTCTCGGGCGGCCAGCAGCAGCGAGTTGCCATTGCTCGTGCACTGGCCATGGAACCGAAGCTAATGCTCTTCGATGAGCCGACTTCCGCTCTTGACCCGGAGCTCGTCGGTGAGGTTCTCAACGTCATGCATGGTCTGGCCGATAAGGGTATGACCATGGTCGTCGTGACGCACGAGATGGGCTTTGCCCGCGAAGTCGCCGACCAGGTTGTGTTCATGGCTGACGGCGTGGTTGTGGAAAAGGGCACCCCGGATGAGGTGCTGGGGAATCCACAGCACGAACGCACCCGCAACTTCCTGTCTTCGCTGTTGAAGTAACAGCCGTTGAAGTAACAGCCAGGGGAGGCTGGCAGGCGGAACAGCAAGCCTAAGCGCCAAAAGTTGCGGAGATTCCGCGAAGCATAGTGACTGCCGCGCCGGTAGTCGCCAGAATGACCGCGAGCTTTCGGGCTTGCACAATGGGCACTCGCCGAGAAACGCGAGTGCCCAAAAATATACCCACCACCATGGCAGCCAGACACAGCGGCCAGAGTATAACCGGCGTGGTGGAGAAGACGGAGACGTCAGCGCTGATTTCCTTGAACAGCAAGGACAATGCGCCGGAGACAAAGAAAAGCGGCTGCAAGGTGGCCGCAAACGTCTGCGCTGGCCAACGAGAGGCCTGCGCGTAAACGGTAATGGCCGGGCCCGCGATGCCGGCCAAGGTATTCATAAAGCCGCCGGCAACGCCAGAGGCAACGGCGTACTGTGGGCCGTCAACACGCATGCGCTGATGCATAAAGGATGTCACCAGCAGCGCAAGCAGCACTAGCCCACCGACCAGAACCTGGAGTGGCCCGCTGGGCGTGTTGTGAACCACCCAGGCGCCTGGCAGCGCCCCAAAAGCCATCACCGGACCAATTAGCCAGAACTTCTTCCAGTCGACGTTTTCTCGCACCGAGATAGTCTGCATGACCGCATTGACGGTGGCGAGCACGTTGATAATCAAAATACCTGCTACTGGGCCTGCAATCAGTGAGAGGACTGGCCCTCCCAGCAGGCCGAGTCCCATGCCAGCTACTCGCTGCATCAGTGCCCCGATGAAAATCGTTGCCACGATAAAGACAAAAGCCCACACTGATAACTCCATGGGAGGGAGTTTACAGCGTGGGCTTTTTGGCTACTCCACGGGCGGGGTCTCCGGGAACCCGTCGTAAAGCGGAGACGTTAGCGGACTCGATGCGAACTAGATGACGCCCTGAGCCAGCATTGCGTTAGCGACCTTCTTAAAACCTGCGATATTGGCACCGAGCACGTAGTTACCCTCGTGATCGTACTCAGCTGCGGTGGTCTCGCAGTTTTTAAAGATGTTGGTCATGATGCGCTTCAGGCGCTCATCGGTGTAGGAGAAGGACCAGGAATCGCGGGTCGCGTTCTGCTGCATCTCCAGAGCGGAGGTAGCAACACCGCCAGCGTTGGCAGCCTTGCCCGGTGCGAAGTGGACACCGTTGGACTTAAAGACCTCGATGGCCTCCGGGGTGGACGGCATGTTTGCGCCCTCGGCAACGAAGCGGCAGCCGTTTTCGACCAGCAGCTTGGCGGACTCGCCACTCAGCTCGTTCTGAGTTGCACACGGCAGTGCAACATCGGCCTTGAGCTCCCAGATGTTGCCACCCTCGTGGAACTCAGCGCCCTCAGCCTCGGCCACGTACTCGGAGACACGAGCACGACGGACTTCCTTGATTTCCTTCAGCAGCTCGACGTCGACACCGTTCGGAGTGGAGACGTAACCGGAGGAGTCAGAGAAACCGATGACGGTAGCGCCGAGCTCCTGAGCCTTCTTAATGGCGTAGATAGCGACGTTACCGGAACCGGAAACGATGACCTTGGCACCGTTGATGTCAGCACCGTTGGCCTTCATCATCTCTTCAGTGAAGTAGACGCAGCCGTAACCGGTGGCCTCGGTGCGGACCAGGGAGCCGCCCCAGGTCAGGCCCTTACCGGTGAGGACACCGGACTCGTGCTGGTTGGCCATACGGCGGTACTGACCGAACAGGTAGCCGATCTCGCGGCCGCCGACGCCGATGTCACCGGCCGGGACATCACGGTACTCGCCGATGTGGCGGTGCAGCTCAGTCATGAACGACTGGCAAAAGCGCATGATCTCCAGCTCAGACTTGCCCTTCGGATCAAAGTCGGAGCCGCCCTTACCGCCGCCGATTGGCAGGCCGGTCAGGGAGTTCTTGAAAATCTGCTCGAAGCCCAGGAACTTGATGATGCCGAGGTTCACACTCGGGTGGAAGCGCAGACCGCCCTTGTACGGGCCCAGCACAGAGTTGAACTGAACGCGGAAGCCACGGTTGACCTGAACCTGGCCCTGGTCATCGACCCACGGCACGCGGAAAATGATCTGGCGCTCCGGCTCACACAGACGCTGAACCAAGCCGTAGTCACCGTAGTGTGGATCCTTTTCCAGGACGACCTTCAGGGACTCCAGAACTTCTGCCACTGCCTGGTGGAACTCCGGCTCACCGGCGTTTCGGGTAAGAATCTGGTCATAGAGTCCCGAAACCTTCTGCTCGATATTCAAAATAAACCTCTCTGCGTAACCATTATGGCGCCCACGAAGAACAACCAGTCCGCGGTTGTAAACCGCTTCTCGGTTGCCGTATCTCGGTGGCACAGGTTGTGTGCACAAGGACTGGGCAACTGTTGATATTGAAGCGGACATAATTATACAACGGCATATTGCTGGGAAAACTCGTAGTGTTTCGCACTACACCCGCTCTCTGAGCCAAGCACCGCCACTGTGACCAGTTACACTTTTCACCGATTAGGTAGGAAATTACCTAAATACGGCAACATTCCAGGGATACGTCGCAACAGATTCGAGTAATTCGTCGAACTCACGCAGCACCGGATCCGGGGGCAATTCTGCACGCGGAGTCAGTAGCTCCGAGAGGTCCATAGCGAGTTCATTGAGAGAACCACCGTGCTGATCGAAGCTCAAGAGATAACGGAATACCTTCCTCTCTCCAAGCGGCTCCTTCGGGTTCTCGCGCTCCCACTGCTCCACCAACTGCGCGTCAGTGTCCGCCGACGCCACCGACACAGCCACATCACTAACTCGCCCGGCGCGGTCAAACTCACTCAACTTAGTACGAAATGCCTCGGCCAGCGCCTCCGATTCGGTCGGCTTCACCAGGCAGTGAAAAACAATCTTCGACATAACTTCACAGGCTAAGCCACGCGAGACGGCCAGACAATAACTAACCGTCGTCAAGCTCCTATCCCCCTACGTTGACGCGCCGACCGCCAGCAAAGACGTAGTGTTGAACCTATGCAGGCTTTCAGCAATCCTCTCATCACGCTTGCCGACGGCACGGTGAAGCAAGTCAATCCTTTTTCCGGTACCCAGGTGTGGACAGTCCCCGGTCGTGGCAATCGGCCGCTGGGAATTAAGCACACGGATCCGCAGCCACTGAGCGAGGAGGATTTTGGTTCCCGCGATTCTTTCGGCTGGAACAATCTGCTGCAAACCCCACCAGAGAAGGCCCGCGTTGTCCTCGATGACTCAGTATTCGGCGGTTACACCACAGTGACCGGAGTACTGCCTGACCAGCTCTTCGACACCACTGCGGAATTCCGCCGCGTGCCCAACCTGTTCGAAATCGTCTCGTATGACTACTGGGCGGACAACTACGGATTCGAGCCCGACCGCGAGACTCAGCAGCGTATGGAGGCCTACCTCGACGACCCGATGGGCCGCGAGCATGTGCTCAACATCATTCGCACGCGCTACCGCGCCGCTGGACGCAGCGAAGAGGAAATCAGCTCGCTTTCCGACGAGGAGTTGCTGCGCCGAGCCCCGAGCTATTTCGCCGGTGGCCACGATGTAATCGTTGCCCGTCGTCACTTTGTGGACGGCGCTACTCACGATAACCAGCTGGCTTCTTCTGGCACGTTGAGCGTTGCCGAGCACCGCGCACTCATTGCGTTTACCGTCGAGTCGATTGCTGACCTGTACCGACGTAACCGCTACGTGCGTTATGTGGCCGCTTTCCAAAACTGGCTGAAGCCGGCAGGCGCGAGCTTCGATCACTTGCACAAGCAGCTTGTGGCCATCGATGAGCACGGCGAGCAGCTCAAGCGCGAAGTGCAAGCGGTGCGCAAGAACCCGAATATCTACAACGAATTCGCAGTGGACTATGCTGCCCGCCACAATCTGATCATCGCGGAAAATGAGCATGCAGTGGCTTTTGCCGGATTCGGACACCGCTACCCCACGCTGGAGATTTTCTCGAAGTCGGACATCTGCGAACCGTGGCTGCAAACCCGCGCTGAAATCGACGCCATGTCGGATCTGATTCACGCCTGTCATGCCGCTGCCGGCCCCACCATTCCATGCAATGAGGAATGGCATCACCGTCCTGTCGATTTGGATGCCCGCATGCCATGGCGGGTGATGATTAAGTGGCGCACCTCGAACTTGGCCGGCTTTGAAGGTGGCACCAAGATTTATCTGAACACCATCTCCCCATGGGATCTGCGCGACCGCGTCGTACCAGAGATGTACCGTCTACGGGAGACCGGGAAGATCTCGGACAGCATTCACATTGCGACCGAGTGCCAGTGCCTGCCGAATTCCCTGAAGTACAACCCGCTTGTCGAGGACGGAACGCGACTGTAGGCCTCTGGGCAGAAAATAGAGAAAGAAGTAAGGAGTCTTAATCCAGGTGAGCAACAATGAAGCACGACTGAGCCGCATTCGCGACCTCATCGCCACCCATCGAGTGCCGTTGGACAGGCAGTGGGAAATCTACCGCTACCTGCACCAGCACCCGGAGCTGTCTCAAGCAGAGGAGAAAACTGCCGCTTATCTGGCCGGTGCTCTTCGCGACATGGGCACTTACACAGTGCATGAGGGAATCGGTGGCCACGGACTGGTTGGTGTCATGGAAAATGGCCCCGGCCCCACTGTGCTGTTCCGCGCTGATATCGATGCGCTTCCAGTTTTCGAGGAAACAGGTGTGGACTTCGCTTCCTCAGCCACCGGTACCGCCCGCGATGGTTCCGCCACCGCCGTCATGCACGCCTGCGGCCATGATATGCACATGACGGCTGGTCTTGGCCTGGCTAGCCTGATGGCAGCGACTAAGTCTGAGTGGTCGGGTACTTTCATTGCCTTGTTCCAGCCCGCCGAGGAACTGGCCTGCGGTGCACAGGCCATGATTGACGACGGCCTGGCAGACCTCATCCCCACCCCAGATGTGTGCTTCGGCCAGCACATTGTTCCCGGCCCCGCAGGTCAGGTAATGACCATGCCCGGCCCGGCACTTGCTGGCTGTGACACCATCAGCATCACGCTGACCGGTCGCTCCGCGCATGGATCTATGCCGCACAACGCCATTGACCCGACGTACTTGGCCGCCGCGATCGTTCTGCGCTTGCAAGGAATTGTGGGGCGCGAGATTCCTCCCCACGAGTTTGGTGTTTTGTCCGTCGGCACGCTGCAGTCTGGCAATTCGAATAACACAATCCCAGGTCAGGCCAAGATTGTGCTGAACATTCGCTACTACTCCAACGAGGTACGCGCCAAGCTCATTGCGGGCATTGAGCGCGTTGTTCGTGGCGAGTGCCTGGCTTCCGGTACTGAGGTTGAACCTGTGATTGACTACTCGGATCACGGCGAAGTCACTGACAATGATTCGGACGCGTTTGCCACGATTCGCCCGGTCTTGGACGCTGTTCTCGGCGAAGACTCCACCGATGCCGTGCCGTGGACGGCGTCGGAGGACTTCTCAGACCTTCCCCGTGGCCTGAACTGCCCGTATGTCTACTGGACAGTTGGCGCCACACCTCGGGATACGTGGGAAGCCGCCGTTGCTGCCGACCGCGTGGTCGAAGACGTACCGTCGAACCACATGCCGACCTTCCTGCCGGACTTCAAGCCAACGGCTACCTCCGCGACTTCTGCCGCCGCTGCCGCCGTGCTGTCCTACCTGGCAAAGTAAAGGTTGTTTGTCGGCCACTTGCCACCGCGCACAGGGACAAAAAGACAGCCCAGGTTGAAAGGCTCTAGCAAAAAGCCGGTAAGCCCCAAAAGGGCTTACCGGCTTTTCAAATGTGCCAAAGAGCTAGCGTGCGTCCTCGCCAATAACGTGGACGTGAATCATGTTGGTATTGCCCTCATTTCCTGGAGGGGTACCAGCAACAACGACCAGCGTGTCACCAGCGTTGTAGTTTTCCATGGTCAAGAGCTGCTCATCGATGACCTGCATGATCTCATCCGTGCTGTTAACCTCGCGCACCAAGAAGGTCTCCGCGCCCCACGTCAGCGCAAGCTGCGAACGAACCTGCTGATTCGGAGTGAATACCAGCAGCGGCAGGCGAGAGTGCAAGCGTGCCACACGGCGAGCGGTATCACCCGAGGTGGTGAAAGCAACCATAGCGCGGGCATTCAAGCGCTCACCAATATCGCGAGCTGCGTAGGAAATAACACCACGCTTAGTGCGCGGCATGTGAGTCAGCGCAGGAACTTCCCCCTCGCGCTCAGCGGCGGTAACGATGCGAGCCATGGTCTTCACCGTGGCCTGCGGGTACTTACCAATTGAGGTCTCACCCGAAAGCATCACGGCATCTGCACCATCGAGCACAGCGTTGGCCACGTCGGAGGCCTCCGCACGAGTCGGGCGCGAATTCGAAATCATGGAGTCGAGCATCTGGGTGGCCACGATGACCGGCTTGGCGTTCTCGCGGGCAATCTGAATAGCGCGCTTCTGAACCAGCGGAACATCTTCCAGCGGCACCTCAACACCGAGGTCGCCACGAGCAACCATCACGGCATCGAAGGCCAGGATAATCGCCTCAAGAGACTCGACTGCCTCTGGCTTCTCCAGCTTGGCGATAATCGGGACACGACGGCCAACCTCATCCATGACCGCATGGACCAGTTCGACGTCGGAAGGCGAACGGACGAAGGACAGCGCAATGAAGTCCACCCCCAGCTTCAGAGCGAAGCGCAGGTCAGCGATATCCTTCTCCGACAGAGCCGGCACCGAGATGTTCATCCCCGGCAGGGAAACACCCTTGTTGTTAGAGACCGGACCGCCCTCGATGACACGGCACACCACATCATTGCCATCTACCTCGATGCACTCCAGGCCCACCTTACCGTCGTCGACAAGCAGGCGATCGCCCGGACGGGCATCATCAGCGAGGTTCTTGTACGTGGTGGAGACGCGGTCGTGCGTGCCTTCGACATCGTCGACGGTGATGCGCACAATCTCGCCGTCAGCCCAATACGTCGAGCCTTCCTTAAAGCGACCGAGGCGAATCTTTGGCCCCTGCAAATCGGCGAGAATACCAACCGCACGTCCCGTAGCATCGGATGCTTCACGCACCCAGTGGTAGTTCTGAGCGTGGTCCTCATGCTCACCGTGAGAGAAATTCAGACGGGCAACATCCATGCCGGCGTTGACCAGCCCGGTAATCCCCTCCAGCGAAGCAACTGCTGGACCGAGGGTACATACAATCTTCGTTCGTCTAAGCACGGCCTCCAGCCTAGTCCCTTAACGGGCTATGCGTCAGTTGGAAACACTGTGAGCTTCAGCAGCCTCGCACTCTCCCCTGACTTCAGCTGCGGTTTCGCGGCTCTTCGCTCGCAGAATCCACAAAGCAATCACAGCGCAGAAGAAGACCACGAGCGACGTGATGTTATTAATACGCACACCGAATATCAGCGTTGCGTCATCGACGCGCATGAGTTCAATGAAGAAACGTCCCAAAGTGTAGGCTGCGACATAGAGTGCAAAGACGCGGCCGCCGCCCATCTTGAACTTTCGGTCCGCCCAGACAATGACCAGACAGGCGAGGACGTTCCACACCATCTCGTAGAGGAACGTCGGATGCACCACGGCCAGCACTTCGCCTGTCGACGTTCCGGTGACAGGGGCAATTCGGCCAAACTCATCAACTCGTTGGTAAATTTCCAGACCCCACGGAAGCGACGTTGGGCCGCCGTAGAGTTCCTGGTTGAACCAATTGCCCAGACGCCCAATGGCCTGACCAAGGATGATTGCGGGTGCGGCCGCGTCAAGAACTGGCGCAAACGGCACCTTCCGCCACTTAGCGACCGCCCACGCGGCCAGCACCCCCAGCGCCACCGCTCCCCAGATACCGAGACCACCATTGGTGATCTTCAGTGCATCGGCGGGATTGGCGCCGGGGCCAAAGTACTTCTCCCAGTCGGTGGCGACGTGGTAGAGACGGCCGCCGATAATGCCCGCAGGAATAACCGCAATGGCAATGTCGAGGACCAACTCCGGGTCTCCACCCCTGGCCGCGTAGCGGCGCTGCATCCAGTAAATGCCGACGAGTACGCCAACCAAGATGGAAATCGCGTAACCGCGCAGTGGTAGCAGCCCTAACTGCCACACCCCCTGCGGCGGAGAGGGAATGTTGGCCAGATACGTCGTTGCAGTCTCAGCGAGAACAAGGGTGGAACTCATAGATGCGCTAGCTCTCTCCTCGTACGCCCGCGGCAAGTTCACGGGCGAGCGTTACCAGGTCATCGGTGCTCTTCATCGCGGCCTTGATCAGTGCCGAGCCAACGATTACGCCATCTGCAAACTCGGCAATCTCCGCGGCCTGTTCCCCATTGGAGACGCCCAAACCGACGCACACCGGTGTATCGGTGACCTCGCGAGTGCGGGCAACCAACTTGCCGGCGGCCGAGTCGACGCTGGCCTGGGCACCTGTGACACCCATGTGGCTGGTGGCGTAAACGAAGCCGGTCGACGCGGTGGCAGTTAGCTGCAGACGCTCATTGGTCGATGACGGGGCCACCAGCATGATGTTGGATAGACCATTGGCCTCTGCCGCACGCTGCCATTGGCCGGCCTCCTCGGGGATAAGATCCGGGATGATGGTGCCACGACCACCAGCGGCGGCCAAGTCCTTGGCGAAACGCTCCGGACCATACTGGAGAATCGGATTCCAGTAGCTCATGACCACACAGGTACCGCCGTACTCGGTGACTTCGCGAACCACGCGCATAATCTCACGGGTGCGGAAGCCCGCATCCAGAGCCACGTTGGCAGCATCCTGAATGGTTGGGCCATCCATCATCGGGTCGGAGAAAGGCAGGCCGACCTCGATGATGTCGGCGCCAGCGTCGACAATCGCCTTGATGTTCTCAATCGACTTATCGGTGGTCGGGAAACCCGCTGGGTAGTAGCCGATGAATGCTGCGCGGTTTTCCTCACGGACCTTGTCAAAGACGTCACTCAGACTCATTTAGGACTCCTCCATCAGATCAAACCACTTAGCAGCGGTGTCGACATCCTTGTCACCGCGACCGGAAACATTGACAATAATCAGCGGCTTACGGCCCAGCTCTTCATTCAGATCATCGCTGATGAGTCGGGCGGCAGCCACCGCGTGTGCGGACTCGATAGCGGGCAGGATGCCCTCCATCCGAGTCAGGTCCTGGAATGCCTGCATCGCCTGGGTATCGGTCACCGGCAGGTAGGACGCGCGTTCAATATCGGCCAGGTACGAGTGCTCCGGGCCCACGCCCGGGTAATCCAGACCCGCGGAAATCGAGTGCGACTCTGTAATCTGACCGTCCTCGTTCTGCATCAGGGCGGCGAAGGAGCCCTGGAACACACCCGGATTACCGGCGGCCGAAATCGGTGCTGCATGGCGACCGGTCTCAACACCGTCACCGCCAGCTTCAGCGCCAATCAGTCGAACCGATTCATCATCGATGAAGTGGTGGAACGCGCCGATCGCATTAGAACCGCCGCCGACACAGGCCACGACAGCGTCGGGAAGCGAGCCGGTTTCCGCAAGGATCTGCTGGCGTGCCTCGGCGCTGATGATGCGCTGGAAGTCGCGCACCATTGTTGGGAACGGGTGCGGGCCGGCTGCAGTGCCGAAGCAGTAGTAGGTGTCATCGGCGTGTGAAACCCAAAAACGCATGGCCTCATTGATTGCGTCCTTGAGAGTCTTCGAGCCAATCTCGACCTCGATAACCTCGGCACCAAGCAGGCGCATGCGGGCGATATTGAGGCGCTGGCGGATTGCGTCGACCTTGCCCATGTAGATACGGCAGTTAAGGCCGAGCAGCGCACAGGCAGTCGCGGTTGCGACACCGTGCTGGCCGGCACCGGTCTCGGCAATAATGTTCTTCTTACCCATGCGCTTAGCAAGCAGAACCTGACCCAAGACGTTATTAATCTTGTGGCTACCGGTGTGATTCAAATCCTCGCGCTTGAGCCAGACGTCAGCGCCGATATCAGCGGAAAACTTCTCCGCGTAGTACAGCGGCGAGGGACGTCCGACATAAGTACGCTGCAGCCGGTCGAGCTCATCGAGAAAATCCTGATCAACGCGGGCCTTCGCGTAGCCATCGGTGACCTCACCGATAACGGCCATCAGCGCCTCCGGCACAAACTGGCCGCCCCACTTACCCCAGTGCCCAATGGCATCTGACTCGTGGTTCGTTGGCTCCGCGATTACCTCACCCATCGTGGGCAGGCGGTCACCGCGGGCATCATGATTCTTGAAATCTTGGTCACTCACAGTTATCTATTGTGGACTATCCCCACCCGTTGCGGGGACATAAGGCCTAAGAAACTGTGGCGTGCCAGCACAACAGGTGTGGCTGGCAACCCAAAGAGGCGCAGTTCGCAGCGCGGTACAGCTGCTTATCGCAACTGCGGTCTATCACTACTCGCTGCGGAGTGTCGGGTGGACACCGGCGGCAACGAGACGTCGGCAAGCCTCACCCGGCTTGCCCGCGGTAACCAGGCCCTCGCCCACCAGTACCGCGTCGGCGCCGTGGGAGGCGTAGTAGCGCAGTTCCTCCGGCCCCTTGACACCGGACTCTGCCACCTTCACAACATGATCCGGCAACATCGGCGCAAGGCGTTCGTACACGGAGAGATCCACGTCGAGGGTCTTTAGATTGCGGGCGTTGATGCCGAGGATCTTGGCACCAGCGGCCTCGGCGCGCTCGACCTCTTCTTCGGTGTGCGCCTCAACCAGAGCGTTCATGCCAAGCGACTCGGTGCGATCCAGCAAGGATTCCAGCGTCGGCTGATCCAAAGCGGAGCACATCAGCAGCACCAGGTCGGCACCGTGTGCGCGGGCCTCATGGACCTGGTACGGAGTGACGATGAAATCCTTGCGCAGCACTGGAATGTTGACCGCGCGGCGCACGGCATCGAGGTCGGCGAGCGAACCGCGGAAGCGGCGCTCCTCAGTCAGACAGGAAATGACAGCCGCGCCACCCTGCTCGTACTCTGCCGCCAAGACCTCCGGCGAAGGGATGTCAGCCAGCTCTCCCTTCGACGGAGAGGCACGCTTGACCTCTGCAATCACCTGCACCCCGGGCTTAGCCAGTGCCGCCACGGCATCAATCGGCGACGGCGCCTTCAGCGAGAGCTCCTTGATTTCACCGTAGGAAATCTTGGCTTCCCGAGCAGCGAGATCTTCCCGCACGCCCTCAATAATCTTGTCCAGAACGTTAGCCACGGCCTTACTCCTTATCCAGATCCGTAGGATCTACACCGGCATCCAAAGCATCCCACAGAACTCGACCCGACTGTGGGTCTTCCTCCAGGTCCTCGGCGATACGCTGACGGCGTACCTCCGGGGTCTCATACGCGCTGGACTTCTGCTTCTTCACAGTACCCGGTCGACGCACCAACAATACCGCCCCGACCAGCGCCAATGCGCAGCACAGCAAGGCCAGGGATGGCCCCATCGCATGCACTTCAATCGCTGAGATCTGCGCCCAGTCTGCCACAGTCACCGCATCACTGGCGCGTTGTGAGGCGCTTCCCGACGTCAACAAATCCAGTGCCCGCTGGGAATCCACCCCGTCTTCTCCGCTGGCAAGCAGAGTCATCGGAGTCCACGACGCCGCAACTGCGAGCAGCGCCGCGAGGCCACCGACGATACGGCGCCCCAGTGAGCCCAAAATGGTGGTGGCAAACAGTGCAGCCACCATTGCCAGCGCAATCGACGTCAACTCTGGAGCCCAGACTGCGCCCACCAAATCTGTGGTCGCTGGACCGGACTTGTCATCAACAGTATCGACCGTCAGCCACGCACTACGGCTGCACAACCACATTCCCGCTGCGGCCACACCAATGAGGCCACCGGAGAGCATCGTTGTCGACTTCATCGAAAACCTAGCTCCTTTCCGCTGGGACTAGTGTCTCAGCTGCCGCGACAGCTCGCAGCACGGCCGCGGCCTTGTTGCGGGTCTCCTCATCCTCTGCCACCGGGTCAGAGTCACTGACAATTCCGCCGCCAGCCTGAACATAGACCGTATCGCCCTTCTTCACACCTGTGCGGATGGCAATTGCCTGATCGGTATTGCCCCGGAAGTCAAAGTATCCAACAGTGCCGCCGTAAACACCCCGACGCGTGTCTTCGAGCTTGTCGATAATGCTCAGCGCGGAAGGCTTCGGCGCACCCGACAGCGTTCCCGCTGGGAAGGTGGCCGCGAACGCGTCGACGGCAGTGGCGTCGCTGGAAAGCTCGCCGGTGACCGTAGAGACCAGATGCATAACGTGACTGTAGCGCTCAATATGACGGAAGTCGTGCACAACAACACTGCCTGGGCGGCAGACACGTCCGAGGTCATTGCGGCCAAGATCAACGAGCATCAAATGCTCACTATTTTCTTTCTCGTCTGCCAGCAAATCAGCTTCCAGCGCATTGTCCTGCTCCACCGTAGCACCACGCGGACGCGTGCCCGCGATGGGGTTGGTGATGACCTCACTGCCCTGGACTGCCACGAGCGACTCTGGGGAGGAACCGACAATTTGGAAAGCAGTACCGGAGAAGTC
Organism: Corynebacterium sp. HMSC063A05; assembly: GCF_001809695.1. Lineage (NCBI taxonomy): Bacteria > Bacillati > Actinomycetota > Actinomycetes > Mycobacteriales > Corynebacteriaceae > Corynebacterium > Corynebacterium sp. HMSC063A05. The sequence goes on from NZ_KV798510.1 coordinate 21,789, forward strand.
CTTGGTTGGAACGTTGACCAGGAACATGTAGGGCGACGGATTGGAAACCCGCAGGATGCGGTAGATATCAAAGGCGGAGGCCTGCGTGTCCATCTCGAACCGCTGCGAGAGCACAATCTGGAACGCATCACCGGCGCGGATGTGGTCCTTGCAACGCTCAATACGATCCATGTGGTCCTCGGCGGCGCGCTGGCGACGAATCACCGGCTCTGGGAAGCTAACTTCCGCCGGACGCAGATCAGAGGGCTCCGAAAGCCGCTCCACCATCGCATTGACACGATCACAGGCGGTGTCATACGCCTGATCAATCCGCTCATCCGAGCCGTCCCAGTTGACGGCATTGGAAATCAGCCACAGCACACCCTCGTGGTGGTCAAAAGCAGCCAAATCTTCCACCAGCAGCTGCATGAGCTCCGGAATCTGCAAATCATTGTCAGTGGTATCCGGCAGCTGCGGCTCAATGTAGCGGACAATGTCATGCCCGAAGTAGCCGACGAGACCAGAGGTGAGCTTGGGTACCGAAGCATCGTCGGCAAGCGGGAGTTCCGTGTGCAGCAGCTCCAGCGTGCGACGCAGCGCATCCAGCGGATTTCCGCCCTCTGGCGCGCCCGACGGCGCGTTGCCAATCCAAGTTGCCTCCCCCGCATCATCCACCGTCAGCGCGGCGCGACTGCCGCAACCGATAAACGACCAGCGCGACCACGACTGCCCCACATCGGAGGACTCCAGCAAGAAGGTGCCGGGACGATCGGCTGCGAGCTTGCGGTAGGCCGACAGCGCCGTTTCGCCGTCCGCCAAAACCTTGCGAACCACGGGTACGACCCGATGATGTGCAGCCAGTTCGCGGAAACGCTCACGCGTGGTCATGGTGATACGAGTCATAGCCGCTATTGTGCCACGCACCCCGGATTGCACATCACTTAACCCCGGACTTCACCGGAGTTGGGCGCGCTTGACGACGAAACCCCACCTCGGCAGCCAAGGTTGACCGCCTAGTCCTCGAACACGGGATGCACGTCAAAGCAGCTGTGCGAGCCAGTGTGACATGCGGCGCCGTCCTGCACTACCTGCATCAGCACGGTATCGCCATCACAGTCCAACGCCAGCGATGTCACCGTCTGGAAGTGGCCGCTAGTCAGTCCCTTGATCCAGTACTCCGACCGCGAACGCGACCAGTAGGTGCCGCGCTTGGTGGCGATGGTGTACGCCAGGGCGTGGGAATCCATCCACGCCATCATGAGTACACGGCCTGTAGACTCTTCCTGCACAATAGCGGGAATCAAGCCGTCAGCATTGAACTTGGCGATGTTCGCGATATCTGCTGGGAGCGTGTACTCCCGCGGATCATCTCCTGCACCGTGAGCTGCAGCTCCTGGGGCTAGGTCCGTCACTGACGTACCTCGATTCCTTCACGGGCCATCTCTTCCTTGACCTCAACAATGCTAACCTCGCCGAAGTGGAAAATGGAAGCAGCCAAAACCGCGTTGGCACCGGCGCGCACGGCTGGCGGGAAATGCTCCGCCTTACCCGCACCACCAGAGGCAATCACCGGAACGTCGACGGCAGCGCGGACCTTCTCCAGCAACTCCAGGTCGAAACCATCCTTGGTGCCGTCGCCATCCATGGAGTTCAGCAAAATCTCGCCGACGCCAAGCTCCTCGCCGCGGCGCGCCCACTCGACGGCGTCGATCCCGGCCGAGCGTGAACCACCATGCGTAGTGACCTCGAAGCCCGACGGTTGAGGCGTGCCTCCCTCGGGAACACGGCGGGCATCCACCGACAGGACGACGCACTGTGCGCCGAAACGACGCGACAGCTCGCTGAGCAGTTCCGGACGTGCAATCGCAGCGGTGTTGACACTGACTTTGTCGGCTCCGGCGCGAAGCAGCTGATCGACATCCTCGACGCTGCGCACGCCGCCGCCGACCGTCAGCGGAATGAAGACCTCACTCGCGGTGCGGCGCACCACGTCGAGCATGGTGCCACGGCCATCCTTGGAAGCCGTGACGTCCAGGAATGTCAACTCATCAGCGCCCTCCTCGCCATAGCGGCGGGCCAGCTCGACCGGATCGCCGGCATCGCGGAGATTCTCAAAGTTAACCCCCTTGACGACCCGCCCATTGTTGACATCCAGGCAAGGAATCACGCGTACTGCCAGAGACATAGTTTTTAAGTTCTCCTCGTGTTAGCTCAAAGTTGTGGCTCGACGGTTTGCGCAACCACCCAGCTCGGGGCGTCGCCCAAGTTTTAGCTCCGGAAAGTCTCCGGACGACCCAGTTGGTCAATAATCGACCGCAGCGTGGCATGGACATCTCGAGTTCCCGCTAGCACGCCTACGGAATCATGCCGCCAGGGATTGCCTGCCAAGTCTGTGACCACGCCACCAGCTTCGGAAATCTGCAGTACGCCGGCTGCGTTATCCCATACATGCGGTGAGAAAGTCACCGTGCCGCCGAATGCCCCCATCGCGGTGGAGCCCAAGTCCACTCCGACAGAGCCAGTAATTCGGATCGTCGGATAGCGCTCGCCCACCTTTGACAGCAACAGTTGGCGCCACTTACGTGGGAGTGTGCCGTCGGTACTCGCAATGACGGAGCCGAAGGCAATCGAAACCGGGCGACCGGCCTCGGCATCGATGTTGACGCGACGGCCGTTGACAAATGTGCCGCTACCTTTAGCTGAGGTGATACGACGGCGCAGCAGAGGCATGGAGGTAATGCCGACCACCGGCTCCCCCTCATGCATGAGTGTGAGCAGCATGGCACACAGCGGAAAGCCGTTGGAATAGTTCGTGGTGCCGTCAATCGGATCGATGACCCAGGCGGTATGTTCCTCGGGGACTTTGCCACCGAATTCCTCGCCGTAGACGGGCAGGCCAGAATACTGCGTGAGGAGCTGGCGCAGACGACGCTCAATTTCCAGGTCGGTCTCCGTCGCGAAATCCCCGCGCGGCTTCATGACAACCGGGTCCGCGCCCACCTGCTGCGTGAACAGGCCTTCAACCTCATCGAGCGCCGCTTCAGCAATAGCGAGCATCGCCCGCGGTTCCAGGGCATCCATACTTTCTAAGTCCTTCATCCGCCGTCTCAGCCGGGGTGCCGTTTGCTCGTTAACGCTTTCGCTTGACGACGTCTCCCCGGCCCGGCCACGAAAGTGTTCTCTTTAGCCGCGAGCTACTGCCAGGGCCTCTTCCAGAGTGAAACGCCCTGCGTAGAGCGCCTTACCCACAATTGCGGAGTCAACACCCTCATCGACCAGCGTGGCAATAGCTGCAATGTCGTCCAGGCTGCTGACACCGCCGGAAGCGACGATTGGAGCATCGGTAGCAGCAGCGACCTCGCGCAGCAGTTCCACATTCGGCCCCTGCAGGGTGCCGTCCTTGGAGACGTCAGTCACCACGAAACGGGATGCACCCTGAGCATCCAGGCGCTCCAGCACCTCCCAGAGGTCACCACCGTCGGAGACCCAGCCGCGGCCGCGCAGGCGCCACTGACCCTCTTCGTTGAGGACGTCCAGACCAATGGCCACACGGTCGCCGTAGTTGGCGATAACCTCGCGGCACCACTCCGGGTTCTCCAGTGCGGCGGTGCCAATATTGACGCGGGCGCAGCCAGTTGCCAGCGCAGCTTCGAGCGAAGCGTTGTCACGGATACCGCCGGAGAGCTCCACCTTCACGTCGAGCTTGCCCACAACGTCGGCAAGCAGGTCGTAGTTCGAACCGCGACCGAACGCGGCGTCGAGGTCGACCAAGTGGATCCACTCAGCGCCTGCGTTCTGCCAATTCATGGCAGCTTCCAGCGGTGCACCGTAGGAAGTCTCGGTTCCAGCAGCACCCTGAACAAGGCGCACAGCCTGGCCATCGGCTACGTCTACAGCGGGCAGCAGGGTCAAACTCATGGGGGCTCTACTCTCTTCGACTTTTGGGCGTTGTGGCCATAGTCGCCACGACGCTTGTTGCTAGTTATCTCAGTATAGGTGGTCTAAGTGGCGAAATTCCGTCACCTGCCAGGTAGTGCGGTTAGGGAAGATACTACCGATTGGGCAACTACAGCGTGTCCACCCAATTCTGCAGCAGCTTCAACCCTGCTTCGCCAGACTTCTCAGGGTGGAACTGTGTAGCCCACAGCGGACCGTTTTCTACGGCTGCGATAAACCGATCGGATTCGTGGGCAGACCACGTCACCAGCGGCGGAGCGATGCGAGAATCCGTATCAAGGTCCCACGTGCGCACACCGTAGGAGTGGACGAAGTAAAAACGCTGATCTTCCAGCCCCTTAAACATCTTTGAGCCTTCCGGCACCTCAACCGTGTTCCAGCCCATGTGCGGCAGAATCGACGCCTCGAGGCGCTCGACAGTACCGGGCCATTCACCACAACCCGGGGTGCCGGTGACAGCTGCGGATGCGTCGGTCTCCGCTGCATGGATGCCGTCGGCGTACTCGACGCCGCGGTCAAAGAGCACCTGCATACCAACGCAGATTCCCATCACCGGCCGACCACCTGCGAGTCGAGAGCCAATCAGGCGCGGCCCTTGCACTCGATGCAAACCCTCCATGCATGCGGCATAGGCACCGACGCCGGGAACGAGGAGACCATCGGCCTCCATCACGGTCTTCGGATCGGCGGTCACAATAACCTCGGCACCCGTGGTGGCCACAGCGCGCTCAGCTGAACGCAAATTACCGGAGCCGTAATCAAGGATGGCAACGGTCGGGGTCTTCGTCGAAGGTGAGACTTGTTCCATAGTTGGACATTTTAAGGCGCTGGGAATCGATGTTTCCCATTTACCCCAAGAAAACTGCCTGGACAGGCAAAAGCGCTGGTATACGCCCACCGAATACTTTGGTAAACTCAAGATTAACAACAGGTTAACTAAGTTATTGATTTATCCCTAATACTCCTGATTATTTTTCACAGAGAGACTCAGACGCTATGACTACCGCATCCGTTCTTAGTAAATCATTTGCCATTGTCCGCGAGGACCTTCACCGGCTCTACGATGCAGCCTGCGATGCTGCGACTATCGATTCCATCCTCGACGATGTCATTGCAGAGCTGTCCAGCTCTGCGAAGGTGACTAACTTCCTCCCCGTCCTCGCCGAACGCGAGGCCACCGAGCGCATCAAGGCCGCGAGCGGATGCAAGGACTTCGCCCCGCGCCAAGAGATTCTCTTTGCCGATAGCCGCGGTTCCGGCCGTAGCCAGATTGCCACTGCCCTGGCCTACCACCTGGTTGGTGACGAAGTCTTTATCCGCACTATCGGCCTCAATCCAGAGGATGGCCTGAACCCTCGCGTCGTCGCGGCTCTTCACGACCGTGGCGTGGACACCTCACGCCTCACCCAAAAGGCGATTACTCCCCGCGTTTCCCACCGCGCCGATGTTGTCGTACTCATGGGCATCGACGAGACACCAGCAGTCCCCGGCGACCGCTACGTGGAATGGGATGTCGCGGATCCGGACAATCTCGCAGACGATGAGCTCCAGTCGCTTATCGACGATATCGAAACCCGCCTGCGGGCTCTCTTCACCGAGATGGACGTCGCCGTCGCATAAACAGGCACGGCTGCCCCACGCCGGGGGTTGCATCTAATAACCAAAAAGAGTGGCTGCGCAAGAACTTGCGCAGCCACTCTTTTTCAAATGTCTCTTTGTGTGTAGTTACTTCTTCTTGCGGTCCCGAACCGTCAAACGCGTCACTGCATTCTTTGCCGGGCGGGCAACACGCACAGCGGCCTCCGGCGTACGACGCTTCACGGCATCCCCCAGACGACGCAGCGTAGCGCGGGTGTTCTGGTACTCCGCCACGCGGTGCTTTCCGATGATTCGGTCGAGCACCGCACCAATGAGACCAACTGCCAGCAGAGCTGCCGCAAAGGCAAAGACAGCCGGGTACGGACGGAGTGCAGCCGCGGCTACGGCTCCCAGAACGAACGAGCCGATACCAGTGCCCGAGTCAAAGGACATGTTCCAGAAGGCACTGGCCTCAGCAGTACGGTCACGCGGCAGGCGGGCAAACATCAGCAGCAGAGCCTCATTTTGCACTATGCCGAAGCCCGCGCCGTAGAAAATGGCCGCAACCAGCAGCAGCCAGGCCGACAGATCAAAGAGAACCACGCCGGACATCATCAGCAGGCCAATAAAACCACTGATCAATGCCGGAATCAGCAGAATTCCAGCCTCCGACTTCCGGTCGGCGTAGATTCCTGCGAAGTAACGGAACACCATCTGCGCGCCACCGAGAACAGACAGCGACAGGCCAGCCACAACCGCACCGGAGACCAGATCAATTTCGCGAGCTGCCGGGGCAAGGAATGCGGAAATACCACCAAAGCCCATCGCAATCGTGCAAATTGCGAGCGCGGGAATGGCTACCAGCTTCCATGTGGCAACGTGCTCAACGGGGCTCGGCTGAGTTGCTGCAGATCCGGGCACAGGATCGCCGACGTCTTCCTTGCCGCCCTTGCCCTCCTTCGGCGCTGGCTTAATCTTCGGGATAAAGAGTGCCATCAACGAACCGACAAGCGAGATGACGGCGCCCAGGACATAAACAGGGGTGTAAGAACCCGTCTTGTCCGCAATGATTAGTCCTAGTGGCAAGAAAATGAGCTCAGATAAACCAACTGCCACACCGAGAACGCCAGAGGCCTTACCCAGAAATTTCATTGGCACTAGCTCGGCAATCAATGCGGACTCGGCGACAGTCAACGCACCGAAGCCCATACCGCGGAGAACCGCAATGATGAGCACCAAAGCAGCATCGGTGCCAAAGATGTGCAGAATCGTCGGCAAGCCCAGAAACAGACCTGAAATCAGCATGGTCATGCCGTAGCCAAGACGGCGACACATACGTGGAGTCTGCGTCTGTGTGAGAACGGTAGCGGCCATAAAAACACCGGTGTAGGCACCGGCGAGCGAGGTTCCACCGCCATCGTCAAGAATTGCCTGCGGAATGACAGGCATGAGGAGTGACCAGCCACCGAAGGCGGCCATCACGGCGACTAGCGTAGGTACTAGTCCGGGCGCTTTCCACATGCTGTCCAGTTCGTCCAACTGCCTGCGGTCCATCACCCGGGACGCCATTTACTCCATCACTCCTATCAACCACAAAATTGCGCCGGCGAGCGCGATCACAGATAAGAGACCAAGGACAATTGTTCCGACCCTCGATCCGGACTTATAGAGTGACCATGTTCCGCCCACCAGCAGACCAGCGACAATGAACAAAAAATAAGTGCTCAGCGTCGATGCGGTAGACACCTGCGCTAAAAGCACGTCTACAGACGTTGTTACCATCGATTCCCCTAAAATGCCAGCTAAGGCGGATTTTCCGGTTTCCTACAGCGGCCGTCTACTACAGCTGCGACCTACAGAGTGCCCTTGGTTGACGGCACACCGTGGACGCGCGGGTCGTCCTCGACGGCAGCACGCAGGGCACGGGCCACAGCCTTGTACTCAGCCTCGGTGATGTGGTGCGGATCGCGCCCGTAGAGACAGCGAACATGCAGCGCAATACGGGCATTTAGGGCGAAGGACTCAAAGAAATGCTCGTTGATAACCGTTGCGTAGTGGCCACCAATAACGGCAGTCAACATCTGCTCTGGCTCGCCAGTGCCAACAAAATAAGGACGGCCAGACACGTCAACCACTGCGTGCGTCAGCGTTTCGTCCATCGGAATGAAGCTGTCACCAAAGCGGCGAATACCGGACTTATCCCCCAGCGCCTGGGCAAACGCCTGCCCCATAACGATGCCGGTGTCCTCCACCGTGTGGTGTGCATCGACCTCGGTGTCGCCGTTGGCGTGCACAGTCAGGTCGAAGCTGCCGTGGGAGCCGAAAGCGGTCAACATGTGGTCGAAGAACGGCAGACCGGTCGAAATATCGGTCTTGCCGGTGCCATCGAGATTCACCGAGCAGACGATGCTCGATTCGCGGGTGGCGCGCTCGACACGGCCAACGCGCTCAGTGCGCTCTGCCTCCAGATGGTCCTTATCACTGAAGTGCATAAGTCAGATCTCTCCTTGTAGTGGGATGTACCGGCAGCATTTCGCTTAAGCCAGCGCGGTCGCTGCCAATTTCTTGGCCGCCGCCAGCAGCGCATCATTTTCGCTGGGCAGACCAATAGTGGCACGGAGACGACCGGGCACGCCAACATCGCGGATGAGTACTCCCTCGTCCAAGAAGCTCTGCCATGCCGTGGCGGCATCGGCGAAGCGCCCAAAGAAGACGAAGTTCGAGTACGAGTCAATCACGTCGTAGCCATAGCTGTTCAGGGCGGCTACGACGCGATCACGCTCGTCGGCAAGCTTTGCGACGGTCGACAGCGTCGCATCCGAGTGGCGAAGTGCAACCGTGGCAGCGGCCTGCGTCAACGTCGACAGGTGGTATGGCAGACGTACGAGCATCACAGCATCAATAAATGCCGGGTTAGCAACGAAGTAGCCGAGGCGGCCTCCGGCGAAGTCGAAAGCCTTGCTCATCGTACGGGAGACAACCAGCTTCGACGGGAACTCAGCCAGCAGCGTTGTCGCCGACGGCTCCTCAGTGAACTCGGCGTAGGCCTCATCGACAATGACGATGCCCGGCGCGGCTTCAATAATGCGGCGCAGGTCAGCGAGCGTGGTCAGATTGCCAGTCGGGTTGTTCGGAGTCGTGATGAAGATGACGTCAGGACGGTGCTCGGCAATGGCCGCGAGCGCACTATCCATGTCGATGTCGAAGGTCTCCGGGTCGCGGGCGATGCCGATGAACTCCGTCTGCGTGCCGGACGAGAGGATCGGGTGCATCGAGTAGCTGGGCACAAAGCCCATTGCGCTGCGCCCCGGCCCGCCAAATGCCTGCAGCAGCTGCTGGAGAATCTCATTGGAGCCGTTGGCGGCCCATACCTGGTCGACGGTGATGTCCACGCCGGTCTGGCGGGTGACATAATCGGCGAGTGCGCTGCGCAGTGCTACTGCGTCACGGTCCGGGTAGCGGTTGAGGTCAGAGGCGACCTTCTCCACTTGCGCCACCAGGTCGGCGATGAGGTCATCGGATGGCGGGTACGGGTTTTCGTTGGTGTTCAGGCGAACATCGACGTCGAGCTGCGGGGCACCGTAGGCTTCCTCGCCGCGCAGTTCGTCGCGCAGTGGCAAATCTGCCAGCGCCAACTTGGCTACCGACGGCTGTGGCTGATTCTCAGGCTGGTTGCTCATTAGTTGTTCCCCTTTTCTGCGCCATTGTCCTCAGAGCCGAGAAGCGTCTCAAAGCGGGCACGGATGGCCTCGCCGTGCGCTGGCAGTCGTTCTTCGTTGGCCAGGACTACTACGCTGTCGGCAACTTCCTTCAACGCGGCCTCGTTGTAGTCAATCATGTGGACCGACTTGAGGAAGGTGTGCGTTGACAGGCCCGAGGCGTGGCGGGCGGTGCCGGAGGTCGGCAACACGTGGTTAGAGCCGGCCGAGTAATCGCCCAGTGGCACCGGCGAGAAGCGACCGATGAAGATTGCGCCGGCATTGGTAATGCGTTCGGCATCGGCCTGCGCGTTTTCGGTGTGGATCTCGAGGTGCTCAGCGGCGTAGGCATCTGCAACCTGGATGCCGATATTCATGTCGTCGACAAGCACGATGCCAGACTGCTTGCCGGTGAGCGCCTCACGAACGCGGTCGGCGTTCATGGTGACCTCGTAGCGGTTTTCGACCTCGCGGTCGACAGCGGCGGCGAAATCGGCGTCGTCGGTAATAAGTACGCTGGCGGCCATGATGTCGTGCTCTGCCTGGGAAATCAGGTCGTAGGCGACGGAGACAGGATCAGCGGCGTTATCTGCAAGAATGGCGATTTCGGTCGGGCCAGCTTCGGCGTCGATACCGACGACCGAGCGGCACAGACGTTTAGCGGCGGTAACGAAGATGTTGCCCGGACCGGTGACCATGTCGACCGGCTCGAGGCTCTCATTTTCATCGCCGTATGCGAGCAGTGCGACGGCCTGTGCACCACCGACGGCCCACACCTCGGTCACACCAAGCAGCTTGCAGGCAGCCAGGATGGTCGGGTGCGGCCAGCCGTCGTTGTCGGCCTGTGGCGGAGAGGCGACGACGAGGGACTTCACACCAGCTTCCTGAGCTGGGATGACGTTCATCAATACAGACGACGGGTAGACGGCGTTGCCCCCGGGGACGTAAAGACCGACGCGCGAAACCGGAATCCACTTCTCGCGGACAATGCCGCCGGGAAGAATTTCAACAGTCTTGTCATTCGGCTTCTGAGCAGCGTGGAACGCGCGCACGCGCCCGATGGACTCCTGCAGAGCAGAGCGGACGTCGTCTTCCAGCGCGGCTTCCGCGGCATCGATAACCTCCGCTGGAACGCGCATGGATGCCGGACGAATCCGGTCGAACTTCTCGGAGTACTCCATGGCCGCTTCCACACCACGGGCTGCCACGTCATCGACAACGGGCTTGACCGTGGGAATCATGGAATCAACGTCTGCCGCACCGCGCGGCAACACTCGACGCAGAGTGGCGGTGGTGGGAGTCTGACCGCGAAGATCAATAGTGGACAACATAATTAATTAGTAACCGCCTATTCGCACGATGGATTCATACGTGAGCACTTCAGAGTGACAAAGAAATGACAACAAAGTATTAAAAATCTGGGTCAAAGCCAAAGACTTTATCCACGGTTTTCGCTACTATTCGCCCTTAAAGGCACCCTTGAGTATGAACTAAGCATATATTTCTCACGTTAGGTTCATACCGATTGCCCCATTTAACCCCTCATACTGTGGCGCAAGTTAGCTCCGCCACAGTGACCCATTACAGTGTTAAGGAAAGTAGTAACCAGTCGTAGAAAGGTCAGCTGTTGAACCAGGTAGGAAACAGCCCGGATTTGCCGGAGCTCGTCGCAGCCTACGCAGACGCGACCGCAGCCGACAATTCCCTGGCCACGCGCCAACTGGAATCAGTTTTCGCGCATCATTTCTACAACCCACAACTCTTTTCTGCCCCGGAAGCCCACGGCGTTATCGAACACGTCGGCGCGTTTTACCGCATTGTCCGCGAGGTCACCGAATCGCTCGGCATGATGACAGCTGCGCACGATGCCGCCCTGAACTGGATGGTATGGGCATCCGATAACGACAACGTGCCGGAGTACTGGCGCGCCCGGGCACGGCTGGCGGCAGACGAAGCCCGCCGCTACACCACCTTTATCGCCGATGGTCAAACCTCTGCTGCCGCAGAGACCGAAATCCCCCTCATCGCACGCATGAGCAGGGAAATCACCTCGTACCGGGCACTCGTGCTTGCCGACGATTTGGATGCCCCAACCGGCAGCCACAGCGCGGTGACCACGGATGCGGATGGGCTGCGGCCGCAGGAATCGTCGGCAAGCGAAGAAGCGGATGAGCCGTTTAGCCCCCGCCAGTGGAAGAAGCGGGCGGCACTGACTGACGCGCTGATTCGGATTGCGAGCGCCTTGCGAAAGGTCAACCGCGAGGACTTGGCACGGGAGCTGCACGAGATGATTCGGGCACTGCCGAATGAGGATAAGTTTGAGTCGATTGCGCTGGCGAAGACTCTGACGGAGGCATCACTGCTGCACCGAGCCGGGAAGGTCGTCGACGCAGCGCGACTTTGCGCCTCACAGCTCAATGCAATCGGTAACCGCTCCGTAATCGCGGGCCTTGAGCTGAGGCAGAATTTGGCACGGTACTCGATAGAGACCGGTAATAGCGATACCGCGTTCCGAATGCTGTCGAACAACGTGGCAGTCGCGGACCAGCACAGACTGGACACTGACTATATTCTCGCGGTTCGTGAGATGGCAGACATCAACTTCGAGGTGGCACACAACAAGCCCGATGCCGAGGAGATGCTGAAGCTGACTCAGCGCGCCCAGGACGTGTCGGCAGACTACCCCGACTGTGAAATCACCATGGAAATCGCGCTGCTGAAGGCAACGGCACTGTACGAGCTCGGAGATTTCCGCCACGCCGGCCAGGAAGCGGAGTCGGTTGCAAAGTGGTCTGAGCCTACCCAGGATTCCGCGCGTACTGATTTTTCCTGTGCTATTGCGGCGGAATCGGCAGTCCAAGAGGGAAATACTGAACATGCGGCAGTGCTCTTCGACGCGCTGGCCGATATTCGTGCCGGATACTCGTCACCGATTTCACCTGCGGAAACTCTGATGGATGCCGCACTATCGCTCAGTAACGTGGGCGCCACAAGCGAGCTGACCGACCACCTGATGGAACGCTCGCGTGGCTACGTGGTTGGGTCCTGGGAATCGGCCAAGTGGCACGAGTCGCAGGCGCTGCTGTGCTGGTCGGTATGGGACAACGACGGCGTGTACAAGTACGCCGACGAAGCTGCCGAGCTTTTCTTAGAAGCCCACGCCCCTGCCGATGCCGCCCGCACGCTGACTATCGCAGTGCGTGCTGCTGCTAGTGACAACAATGAGGAACGCGCCCGCCGGTTCGCGACTCGCATCGGCGACCTAGTCGGCCCGGATCACCCGGTGCGCGATGAAGTTCGTGGACTAATGCGTAGCTTTTCAACCCCGGATTAACAGCGCATCCGGCTGTACAGGTCTGAAAAGCAAAGCAGTTTTGCATCTTCCCGATGCCACGGGCGAAGATAGTCCAATGGTCTGGTGGGAAGAAGAAAACTCTGAGTCTGAAATTCAAGTTGGCGATTGGGAAGCCGGCATCGCTGCCGACCACGTGTCAGTGAATTCGGAAAACGCATCAGCGACGGAGAACTCGTCCGACCCCTTGGACTTTCCTCCCCTGCCCAATCCGCTAAAGGCATTGCCGGACTCCCTCCCGGAGCTGCTGGTTATTTCCCGCAAGGCCGGCGCCACGCTCGACCACGTCACCAGTTGGCGCGCGGTCACCAAGTTCGCCCACACGCACTGGTTGGCCGACGCACCTACAAACTCCCCCGATGTCATTGGCGAATTCCACGCACTCAGGCATGCAGTTGCCGACCAACTCGAATTAGTAGAAGAAGCCACTGCTGCACGCGCCGAGTGGCTGCGTTGGGCAACTGAGGCCAACATTCGCCCCGCGATCTTGCACGCACGCTCCTACGGAGCATTCGCCGAGGCTGAGGCCTTCATCGACGCCAACCCCGGTGATGCCATCACCGGCCGTCGCCCCGAGGACTCCGAAATCCCTGAGCTGATCAGTCTTACTAAGGACATCGTCGCCACCACTCCACAGCCCGGCGAGGCCTATTACTACCTGGTCAGCGCGGCTGTTGCCGGCGCCGCAGCATCGCTGGCGCGCCGGGCGGAAATCGCCGGTCAGCTCTCTGAATGGTCCGCACGCTGGGCACCAAAGCGAAGCAGTTTCGACGATCGGAAGCTGTTGGAGGCGCAGCTCGCGCACAGCCGTGGTGAACTGCGCAGGGCCGCCCGCATCGCTGCCAGCGTCGCAGCGGCTCCTCAGTCGGAACCCGTCACCACGACGATTGAAGCGCGCCAATTTCTGGCTTTTCTCTCTCTGGAAGCTGGTGAGGAAGCGGAGGCAATCCGCCAGCTACGCCCAATCGTGCAGGCTGGTCTCGATGCAGGACTCACGGTCGCGGTGCTTCGCAGCGTGCGTCTGCTCTGTGCGCTTCTCAACGCCCACGGCGATTTCGCGGAATCCGCCGAATTTGCCCGCCGCGCGCTCGCCAGCGCCGAGGGCATGCCGGTCAACCCCATCACCATGGATATCCAGCTCGTTTTGGCCCGCAGTCTCCTCGATGCCGACGAGGTTGACGAGGCGCTGCGCTTTGCCGAACCAGTTGCGCACTGGTCAGCATTTACCGCCGATGAAGAACGCACCGACGCGGCGTTTTCTATTGCCTCCACAGCCGCGGGGCTCGGCAATAATCCCCGCCGGGCGGCAAAGCTGCTCATCGAGCACGGCGAGCACCTTGAACGCAACGGCGATACCAAGGGCGCTGCCAAGGCCTACCGTCAGGCTGCGCGTTCTATCATTCATGTCATTGACCTGGTCATTTCCGAAGAGGGCTCCGAATTCACCGCCGAGATCGTCTCTGAGGACGCTTCCGCCGCCATTGACCACACGCTCAGCGAGGCTGAGGACCTTCTGCTGCGTTCTCAGAAGCTCATCTCCGACGACTGGTCACTCGCCGACTGGCACGACGATGCCGCCTACGTCTTCTACTCCGCTGGCCGCGACACTTTGGCCATCAACCATGTGGAAGCCGCCGCGAAGGGCTACCTGCAGTCCGGCGATGGCGAGGAAGCCGCCCGCGCGCTGCTGGCGGGGGTTCGCTACCGTCTCGACGCGGGTGATTCCGACGGTGCCGCCGCCTATGCTCGGCGCGTCGAAGAGCTTCTGCCCCGCGACGTGTGGGAAGGCCATCCTGTTCTCGATGCCCTTGACGTCATCATTATTCAGTCGCTTGACGACGAATACTAGCGCCCCGCCCACTTCGGTGCTGGCGGTGGCACAAAGTAGAGTGTTAGGTCATGACTACTTCTGGTGATTCCGCGACTTCTAGCCCGCAGCAGCTTTTCGACGCCGCCACGGCATTGGCTGAGGAAAACAACCTCTGGGAAGCAGCCCTAACTCTGATGCAGGGGTTCGAGGAGCTCGGCGACAAGGCTGATGCCCCGCAAACCGACAGTCTGGGGCGCCCCATCCGTGGCTCTGCACCAAAGCTGATGGACAAGGCCGCGGATTGGTTGGATCTGCTGGATAACCTGGAGAAAGACGGCTTCGAGCCGACCGCGGACACCCCACCGCGCCACTTGCGCTGGGCGATGTGGCACACCTTGAACGGCCAGGCAGAGATTCGTCGAGGACATCAGGGGCGCGCCATTGATCACCTGGAGTTGGCGGCGGGACTTTTCCAGTCCGACAAGCTCAATATCCAGGCCGTGCCTCTGCTTGCACAAATTGCACAGTGCCACCTGCATTTGGGCGATGCCGGTGCTGCGGAGAAGGCGCTTTACCGCGCACAGAAAACCTGTGATGAGCAATCGCGGGAGCGCTGGGGGTCAGCACTAAGCGAGATTGGGGCAGAGATCGCCCGTCGCCTGTAGGCGAAGCTACGAGGCGAAACCGGGGCTGATTCAGCTACTGCTCGTCGAAGTCGAGTCCGACATCGAACACCTTGGCCGAGTGGGTTAGCGCGCCCACAGCCAGGTAATCGACACCACAGGACGCGTACTCACGAGCCACATCGATGGTCAGTCCGCCAGAGGACTCCAGCTGGGTTGCCGGAGAAATCTGCGAGCGGCGCTGTACCGCAATCTGGGTCTCCCAAACTTCGAAGTTGTCCAGCATGACGATGTCCGGTTTCATCGGCAGGATTTCATCGAGCTGTGCGAGGGTATCGACTTCCACCTCGCACGGCAGCTCCGGATACTGAGCCCGCACCCTCTTCAACGCACCGGACACGGAACCGACGGCCACCACGTGATTGTCCTTAATCAGTGCCTCATCGCCCAATGCATAGCGGTGTTTAATTCCACCACCGCAGGTCACCGCATACTTTTCCAGGTTGCGCAGACCCGGCAGTGTCTTTCGGGAATCGCGCACCCGCGCACCGGTGCCAACGATTGCGTCAGCCCACTGGCGCGTCGCAGTAGCTACACCACTGGCGTGCGTGAGGATATTCAGCATTGTCCGCTCAGCAGTCAGCAACCCCCGAGTCGGCGCAGAAATCGTTGCCAGCACTGTGCCAGGACGCACCAGGGTGCCATCTTCAACGTGCTTTTCGACGGTGAACTCACCCGAGATGACCTCCTGCAGCGTCCACTCCACCGCATCGATAGCCGCGATAACGCCCTCTTGCCGGGCCACCAGGCGGGCGCGTGCCTGCGCAGCTGCCGAGACTGTCGACAGCGAAGTCACATCCGGCCCGAAGCTCATATCTTCCTGCAGTGCCGTCCGAATGAGTCCGCGGGTGATGTTTTCGTTCAGCACCCCGCGCAGAGTGTCCTTCTCAAGAGTCATGGCTAGCTAATCCCCGTCCTTTTCAAACCAAGTGTGGCACCCCAAAGTATATGGTCGTGCCAATGCCGCTTCGACGACTTTCCTTGCGGCCACGACCTGAACCGATTGCGGGAGCCGATCGATAACCGCCAATGCCTGCCGCAAACTCTGCTCATTGCGCGTTACACCAGCGCCTTCCTGCATCGCAGTCTGCAACCGGAAAAGCTGGCGCGGTTCCAGTTCCGGCCGTGGCTGCGGCAGGCCTTCAACCGCCGCTGCGAATTCCTCGTCCCCGACCGGCACAGCGTGTGTTTCAGCGACTTTTTCGGCCACTCGCTTGCCGACGACCAGTCCCTCCAGCAACGAATTGGAAGCCAACCTGTTGGCACCGTGCAGCCCCGTCGCGGAGCATTCACCGGCCGCAAAGAGACCCGGCGCTCTAGTTGCACCGAATGGGTCGACGGCAATGCCACCACAGGTGTAGTGGACCGCCGGGGCCACGGGAATGAGGTCCTTGGTCGGATCAATCTCCGCTGCGGTCAGGCCCGCTGTGATCGTCGGAAAGCGGACGGCGAAGTTGTCGATGTGACGTGCGTCGAGGAAGACATGGTCCTCGCCGAGCTGACGCATGCGAGTCGCGATGGCACGCGAGACGATATCGCGCGGAGCCAGGTCTCCGCGTGGGTCAACGCCGGCGGTCACACTGTTTCCCCGGGAATCGACGAGGATGGCTCCTTCACCACGGACAGCCTCGCTGATGAGATGGCGTCGGCCGGTGCCGTCTGATGCCGATCGCTCGTCATAGAGCACTGTCGGGTGGAACTGGATAAACTCCATGTCCCGAATCTCCGCGCCAGCATCGGAGGCCATGCCGATAGCCTCACCGCGGGCGCCCGAAGGCGCCGTAGTCGCGCGGTAAATATGCCCCACGCCACCGGTAGCCAGCAGAGTTGCACCTGCGCGAATAGCGCCGCCACCACGGGGATCCGCTACCAGCGCCCCCAGCACGCGGCCGTCTTTGCCAACGATGAGCTGGCGCGCTGTAGCGTTCTGCAGTACTCGCACGCCGGTAACTGAGGCTTCTAGGGCGCGCTCAATTTCAGCACCAGTGGCGTCACCACCGGCATGAATGATGCGCCGCGCGTGGTGTCCGCCCTCTTTGGTGCGGGAATATACGGCCGGGTTATCCGGCGCCGGGTCAAATGTGGCGCCTAGCCCAATCAGCCACTCGGTCGCCGCAGCGCCGGCACGGATGATAGAAGCCACGGCCGCTTCATCGCAGTGGCCGGCACCGGCATCGAGGGTGTCCGCGATATGGGAATCAGTGGTGTCCTCGAACCCATTGGCCACATGGCCGCTGGGGTCGTCGTCAAGCCCGACGACCGCGAGCCCGCCCTGTGCGAGATTCGTGGCGGCATCGGCGAAACGCAGCTGTTTGCGGGCACCGACGCGCCACTCGACGCTGTCGATAACCAGCACGTCGAGGCCGAGCTCAAGGGCCCTACGCGCAGCACTGAGCCCTGCGACTCCCCCGCCGATGACGAGGAAGTCACACGTCAGTGTCCAACTGTCGAATGATGAGCGCAGACCAAACGTGTTACTCGCCCCCGCCTGGATTACCGATGGCGATCATGCGCTCGACCGAGGCGCGCGCCTTGTCGGCGACCTCAGGAGCGACGTCGACCTCATCGGTGCCCTCAACGAGGCAGCGCAGCAGAGCCGCCGGAGTGATGAGCTTCATGTACGAGCAGGAAGCGCGGTCGTTGACCGGCTCAAAGTCGACATCCGGTGCGGCCTTGCGCAGCTGGTGCAGCATGCCCACCTCAGTGGCCACGAGCACCTTGCCGTTGGGCTTGTTCTCCTTCAGCTTCTGCGCCTCGGTCAGCATCTCGCCGGTGGAGAGCATCTGCACGCGCTCCGGCTCAATGGTGCCTTCACCCGCGAGGTAAATCGCAGAGTTCGCGCAACCGCACTCCGGGTGGATGAACAGCTGCGAATCGGCGTTCTCTTCCGCGCGGTGCGCGAGTTCCTCACCGTTGATGTTGGCGTGGACGTGGCACTCACCAGCCCATACCTTGATATTGTCGCGGCCGGTCTCACGGCGGACGTGTGCGCCGAGGAACTGATCCGGGTTGAACAGGATCTCCTGGTCTTCCGGGATGGACTTGACCACGTCGACGGCGTTGGAGGAAGTACAGCAGATGTCGGTCAGAGCCTTTACGTCTGCCGTGGTGTTGACGTAGCTGACCACCAGTGCGCCGGGATTCTCAGCCTTCCACTCGGCCAGTTCGTCTGCAGTGATGGAGTCCGCCAGGGAGCAGCCGGCGCGCTCGTCCGGAATAAGGACAGTCTTCTCAGGGCTCAGAATTTTGGCGGTTTCCGCCATGAAGTGGACACCACAGAAAACGATGACATCGGCATCGGTTTCCGCAGCGATGCGGGAAAGCCCGAGGGAATCGCCGGTGTAATCGGCAATATCCTGAATCTCCGGCAGCTGGTAGTTGTGCGCAAGAATTACGGCATTGCGTTCGCGGGCGAGGCGCTTAATCTCCTGAGCCCAGCGCTCATCTGCAATTACGCCACCGTAGCGGCCATCTTTATCGACTACCGATTCGTACAGATCCGATTCAAGGCGCGGCAGGCTGGAAGCATTGGCCGCAAGGCTGGTATTCACGGAAAACTACGTCCTTACTTCAATGGGCTGTGGCTACGACCGGAGAAAACGCCGTCACCGTTACCGGCAACGATCCCCGGACGCATTCGCAGCGGACTCAAACGGGCAAGTGCAAGAGACCTAAGCTCGCCACACAATATCGAAAATGCCCCTAAATCGGGGCGAATACCGGCATCGAGGACGAACCTATTTCCCAAAATTGTAAGGCTTGTATAAGCCTATTTCCCAATAACTACCCCTGTTCAGTAGGAAGTAGTGCTTTACGACGGCCCCCGCGCAGAACCTCACTGTCTCACTTAGTGACCGAATCTGCGTCCGTAGCATTGTCCGCAGCGCTCTCGTTGCCTCCCGTGAAGTCCGTTTGGAACAACACCCGGGACCACAGTGCGAGCATAGCAACCAGTGGCGCGACCAGCAGTGCTACATAGGTTTTGAAGTCCGGAATCACCGAGAACTTATCGCCCGGCTGCATTCCCGCCAGATTCGGCTGGAGCAATGCCGCAATCGACTGACCGACGAGGTACGTCACTGCTGCACTCATCAACGCGGAGAAACCTGCCCATCCAATTGCCGTGAGCATCTGTACAGGGGTCGTGATGGCACGGTTTCGGAAGGTAGTAATTCCCAGCACCAGGCCGCTGATGGCAGTGACAGCAACAAACCAGAGCAGCCCAATAAAACCAGCGTCAACGGTTTCCTGAATAATCGCTAGTTGGTTATTGGGGAGCATTTGCACTTGCTGCTTGGGCCGCAGGAATGCCCAGGCCACTCCCGTTACCGATCCCGTTACAACGGAGAAGAGAACAATACCCGAGGTCATTGCCACGCTCTGCTTTTCAACGTGTGGGACTCGGGTATTTTTCATAGTCATAGTTGACAAACTTACCTCACGGCGCGCATCCAGTACTAGCGCGCCTGAAAGGCGCATTTGCACAACCAGCACCTTTTATCGCTGCTCCAACATAACGGAGTCTACTTCGCCGTGGCGCGAGCACTTTGCAGTCCAGCCGTCCGGACGCACCTGCACCACCATCCGACGTCCACAGAGCTGGCAGAACCGAGGTGCCTCCAATCCAGCTTTTGCACCATAAGAGCGTTCGCGCACTTCACCAGCTTGGAGGTCGGCGCCGGTAAAAGGATCGAATTTGGGCTCGTCTCCCAGCACCATGGCCTGGAGCAGCTCTGTGGAGTCGACTTTCCTACTCCACGTCGCGCGCGGGCTAGATGTCCGAGGCTTAGACAGTTGCATTGAGGGCCTTAATTGGAAGTCGTACCTTGCCAAGCATGTCCAGGTCCTGCTCCGCCGGACGGCCCAGCGTGGTCAGGTAATTACCGACAATGACAGCGTTGATACCGCCGAGCAGCCCCTTTTCTGCACCCAGGTCTCCCAGGGTGAGCTCACGACCACCAGCAAAACGCAAGATAGTCTTCGGCAATGCCAAACGGAAGGCACCGATGGCACGCAGTGCATCCTTGGCTGGCATCGGCTCGCGACCGGCGAACGGAGTGCCCGGGCGCGGGTCGAGGAAGTTCATCGGCACCTCGGTCGGGTTGAGCGCCGCCAGGTCCTGAGCAAACTCAGCGCGCTGCTCAAGGGTCTCGCCCATACCCAGGATGCCGCCACAGCAGACTTCCATGCCAGCTTCGCCGACCATACGCAGGGTGTCATGGCGCTCTTCCCAAGTGTGGG
The DNA here is from genome assembly GCF_001809695.1 of Corynebacterium sp. HMSC063A05. Lineage (NCBI taxonomy): Bacteria > Bacillati > Actinomycetota > Actinomycetes > Mycobacteriales > Corynebacteriaceae > Corynebacterium > Corynebacterium sp. HMSC063A05. Next base: position 42,087 of record NZ_KV798510.1, read on the forward strand.
TGGTCACGACCTGCGGGAAGTAGCTCTTGGCGGTCTCAAGGTTGTGGTTGTAGCGGTGAATACCAGCCTTGGCCAGGCGATCCACCTGTTCCTGCGTCAGAATGCCCATCGATGCGGCCACATTAATGTCAACCTCTGCCTGAATGGCGGCGACGGCCTGTTCCATCTGGCTGAGCAGTCGCTCATCCGGCCCCTTTACTGCAGCAACGATGCAGAACTCAGTCGCACCAGACTTTGCAGTCTGCTTGGCGGCGTCCACCAGAGCCGGGATATCCAGCCATGCCGAACGTACCGGAGACTCGAACAGACCCGACTGCGAACAGAAGTGGCAATCCTCTGGGCAGCCGCCAGTCTTCAACGAGATAATGCCTTCAACCTCGACCTCTTCGCCGCACCACTTCAAGCGCACCTCATGAGCCAGCGCCAGCAGATTCTCGATGCTGTCGTCGTCGAGGTTGAGAACCGCCAGGGTCTCCTCGTAGTTCAGCCCCTCTCCGCGGGCGAGCACCTTTTCGCGGGCGAGTTCCAAAATGTCCTGCTGCTGTTGAGTCATGGGGGCGACACTCCTTGAGGCTGGGGATAAAACTTGAACACTGTTTGAGAAGTTGTTCAGTTATCAAACTTAATACCGCATCTACAGAATGTCGAACAGGGTTCAATTCCCGTCGTGTCGCGGTTTTACGCTCCGCATTTCAGTCTTGAGACATCTTCCAGATGATTCTTCTTTCGTCTACGGTAGGCAGTGTGCAATTGACCAAGGACATCATTGTCGACGCAGCTCTTACCATTCTCAACGAGTACGGACTCGGCGATCTCACAATCCGCCGTCTGACTCGCCACTTGGGTACCGCCGCTGGCGCAATGTACTGGCACTACCCTTCCAAGCAGGCACTGCTCGGCGCCGTCGCTGACCGCATCTTGACTCCCTGCACAGAGTTTTCCGCCACAGGCGATTGGCGCGCCGACACCGAAGTCATCGCCGAGCTGCTCTACTCCTGCCTCACCGCTCATCGGGATGGCGCCGAGGTCGTCTCGGCCGCGCTGGCTACGGGCACCGCCACGATTCGCCCCGAGCAATTGCTTGCCGACGTCCTGGAGAACGCACCCGAAACCTCCATCAGCACCCCATCAGCGACTGATACCGCGTCCGTCCTCGTGTATTTCATTCTCGGCGCGACAGTCGACCAGCAGACAGCCATCGCGCTTAATCTGAACGGCGCCAAGTCTGTATCTGACAAGGGTGACACTAATGGCGAGAACAACGCTAGTACGGGCGCTGCGGCCGAGGCTTCCTCTGAAGATGCCGCTGAACAGGCAAAAGAGCTCGGTCGCCAGCGCATTGCACTGGGAACCGAGCTCTTTATCGCCGGAATTGCGGGGGTTGCCGGGATTAAGGGAACCGCAGGTCAGTAAGCCCCACTGAAGCATTCGCGGTCATAGCCAAACCCTGGCATTAAAGCACCAGAGCTGCTACCCAACCAGCTGCCAACAGCGGCAGGTTGAAGTGCAGGAAGGTCGGGATAACCGAATCGCGAATGTGGTCGTGCTGCCCATCGGCATTGAGACCCATCGTCGGGCCGAGCGTCGAGTCCGATGCCGGCGAACCAGCGTCACCCAGAGCACCTGCAGTACCAATGATGGCGACGGTAGCCATCGGCGAGAAGCCCAGCGACAAACACAACGGCACGTAGATGATGGAGATAATCGGCAGCGTCGAGAAGGATGAACCAATACCCATCGTGACCACCAGACCGACGACCAGCATGGCGAATGCAGCGGCAGGCTTGTTGCCCGCAAACAGGTCTGCAGTGGCGGTCACCAGCGGCTCGACCTGGCCGGACTCCGACATCACCGAGGCGAAGCCCTGTGCGGAAATCATGATGAAACCAATCAGGGCCATCATCTTCATACCGGCAGTGAATACGTCGTCCGCCTCACGCCAGCGCACCGCACCGGTAAGCATGAAGATTGCCAAACCAGTGAGGGCACCAATCAGCAGTGGATCGGCATCGGTGTCCATGGAGTTCATCACAATCTGGACGACGAAGGTCACCACAATGGCGACGAGAGCAACGATGACTCGGTACTTCGACACAGGTTCATCAGACTGCGATTCCATATGCGAGGACTCGGCAATCGGCAGGTCTTCGTAATGCCGTGGCTTGCGGTAGGAGAAGAACACCGCAATGGCCAGACCAGTCAGCATACCGAGAGCCGGGATGCCCATCGTCATCATGATGTTGATATTGGAAACATCAAGGCCGGCGTTTTCGATGTTGCCCAGCAGAATGTCGTTCAAGAAGATAGAACCGAATCCGACCGGAACCCACATGTACGTGGTGATCAAACCGAAGGTCATCACACTGGTTATCATTCGGCGGTCGATGTTGAGACGGTTAAATACCGGCAATAGCGGCGGAATGATCAGCGGGATAAACGCGATGTGAACTGGGATGAGGTTCTGCGACATAATCGCCATGGCCAAAATACCGGCCACCATACCCCACTTGGTCCATGCTTCTGCCTTAGATTTAGCGCCTTCATCCTCGGCGCCAATCTTGGCAATCAGCCAATCGGCCAGCAATTTGGGCAGCCCAGAGGATGCCACTGCCATGGCAAAGGCACCCAGCATGGCGTAACTCAGGGCAATCTTCGCACCACCAGAGAGGCCTTCCTGGAAGGCAACCATTGTGGCATCGAGCCCCATACCGGCGGAAAGACCACCGACCAAGGCGCCAATAAACAGCGCTAGCACAACGTGTACCCGGCAGACCGCCAGGATTAGCATCACCAAAACGGCGAGAAGAACGGCATTCATAAGGAAAATATTAAGGCAACCTTAAGTATTTCCAGCAACCGGGGCTAGAAAGATTTCACCCCAAAATCTTTACACCCCGGCTAATGCGACTAATCAATCGAGACGAGTCCCTGGCCGCCCTGCACTGCGTCACCGACTTCGACGTGAATAGAGCCGACGGTGCCTGCAGCTGGGGCCGTAATCTCGGTTTCCATCTTCATTGCCTCGAGAATGAGCAGCACCTCCCCGGCCTCAATCGTCTGGCCTTCCTCGACCAAAATCTTGCTGACCGAACCTGCCAGTGGCGCCACCACCGAATTGGCGGAGACACCCGAGACACTAGCGGTGGCTGGCTCAACGGAAGCGCTAGACGACCCACCCAAAACGATGGGCGAAAGACGCTTGGGCTCCTCAACTACTTCAACGTCGACATCGTAGGCAATGCCGCCGACAGTCACTTTCAATTTCATGGCTCAACAATCCTCACGTAGCAAAAGTCAATGAATCAGGCTCAAATAAGTCGGTTATCGAAAATTTCCAACTAACGCAGGTTGCGCTGCTGCTGGATCTGGCGGCCCTGCGCAGCCCACGTCTTGTGGCGGTTGTAACGAATTGCCTTCACCTTGCCGCGATTGCCTAGGTACGCAGACACCGCTGCCGAAATGGCGATGACAGTGTCCTCGGGGATATCTGCGTCCACGCGTTTGCGCAGTTCAGCCAACTCGCTTTCTGCCTGATTCAGGCGTGCCGTGGCCTTCTGCAAGCTTGTCGAGGTCGCATCCAACCGGTCGGTCAGTTCAGCGACGAGCGCTCGCAGCTCCTTAATCTCACCGATGCTGTCCGACATTACTGTGGCCCCAATCCGTGCTTCTTGGCCGGGCGAACCTCACGCTTGTTACGCAGAACCGACAGTGCGTCAGCCACACGCAGGCGAGTTTCCGCCGGGTCAATCACGTCGTCGACCAGTCCTCGCGAGGCAGCGACATACGGCGTCGAGAAGCGTGTCTTGTAATCGGCGATACGCTCGTCGCGCACGCGTGCCTGCTCTTCCTCGTCGCCCGCGGCCGCAATTTCCTTTCGGAAGACCACGTTGACCGCGCCTTCTGCGCCCATCACCGCAATTTCTGCGGTCGGCCATGCGAATACGTAGTCCGCGCCGAGGTCCTTCGAGCACATCGCCAGGTACGCACCGCCGTAGGCCTTACGCATGACGACGGTCACCTTGGGCACAGACGCTGCGGAGTATGCGTAGAGCATCTTTGCGCCGTGGCGGATGATGCCGCCGTGTTCCTGGGTGACGCCCGGCATAAAGCCAGGAACGTCAACCAGGGTGACCAGCGGGATATTAAAGGCGTTGCAGAAGCGGATGAACTTTGCGCCCTTGTCCGAGGAATTGATGTCCAGCACACCGGACATCACATTCGGCTGGTTTGCGACAAAGCCCACGGTACGGCCCAGAACTCGACCAAAGCCGACAACCAGGTTGGTGGCAAAACCCGCCTGGCACTCGAGGAAGTCGCCATTGTCGGCGATACGGATGATGACCTCGCGGACGTCGTAGCCCTTTTTGCCGTCCACGGGGACGATGTCGCGGAGCTCTGGATCCGGCTCGGCATCGAATACCGGATCAACAACCGGCGGCTCTTCGGTGTTGTTCTGTGGCAGGAAGCTTAAGAGCTTCTGCGCAATCAGGATGGCCTGCTCGTCATCGTCGGCAACGAAGTCGATATTACCGGCCTTAGCCATGTGCGCATCAGCGCCACCGAGCTGCTCGGAGGTGACTTCCTCGCCGGTCACAGACTTAATAACGCCCGGACCGGTGATGAACATCTGTGCCTTGCGAGTCTGAATGATGAAGTCGGTCAGCGCTGGCGAGTAGGCAGCGCCACCAGCACATGGACCTGCAATGATGGAAATCTGCGGCACCAGACCGGACAGCCAGACATTGTTGTAAAAGACCTGGCCATAGCCCGACAGAGAGTCGATCCCCTCTTGAATGCGAGCACCACCGGAGTCGTTGATAAACACGAACGGAGTGCCGTTGTCGGCAGCGGCACGCATAGTGGCTGCAACCTTGCGGGACTGCGTTTCACCAGCGGAGCCGCCCATGACTGTGAAGTCCTGGGAGGCCACGTGCACTGCCCGGCCGAGAACCGCGGCAGTGCCGGTGACCACACCGTCGGCAGGCGCATCGGCGGTATCCATGCCGAAGTCGGTGGTGCGGTGAGTCATGAACATGCCGGTTTCACGGAAAGTGCCCTCGTCGACGAAGTTGTCGATACGCTCGCGGGCCGTCATCTTCCCACGTTCGTGCTGCTTGGCCTGCCGAGCTTCACCGCCACCGGCCTCAACACGGCGACGCTGAGCATCCAAATAATCCAGGCGCTCCGCCATCGAGGCATCGACGCCCGGCGCGACGGCATCCGCCGAAGTCGGCTGGTTTGCTGAACTTTGCGACATTGCTATCTCTTCTCCCGATGTTCCTAGGCGGGTTCCACCTGGACGGTCTGCGAGCGACCGCCGACGGTGACCTTGTAGCGAATTGGCTCGCGAATGGCATTGGCAGCACCAGAGGCCTGCTCTGCCTCGCGCTTGAGCTGCTCGGCGGTCTTGCCGACGTTCTTCGGCCCTTCGCCGCGCGCGGTGAAGAATCCCGGTGCGACAGATGGGAACAGCGCGTTGGTCAGGACATCCTCGGCGGTGCCGTTGTAACCGTCGAGCTCCTTGGCCTGCTCGACCAGGTCGTCCCACTCTGGCTCGAGGAGATCAGCCGGACGAACCGTGATTTCTTCCTTCTTGGTCTGCTCCGCTGCCTGCTTAATCAGCTCTGGGTTGCGCTCACCCGGGCACTGCCCGTAATAGCCGAGCATGAGGTCGGCGAACTCAGCCGTCATGACCTTGTAGCGTCCCATCAGCACGTTAAACACAGCTTGCGTGCCGACGATCTGCGAGCTCGGAGTCACCAGCGGCGGGTAGCCGGCGTCCTTTCGGACAATCGGCACTTCACGCATGACCTCTTCGACGCGGTCGCCCGCGCCCTGGGCCTTGAGCTGGTTTTCCATGTTCGACAACATGCCGCCAGGAATCTGCGACATGAAAATGTCGGTATTGACCAGGGTTTTCGACTCGAACTCTGCGTACTTCGGACGCACCTTGCGGAAGTGGTCACGAATGGTGATCAGGTTATCCATGTTCAGGTCGGTGGTGTAGTCGGTTCCCTCCAACATTTCCACCAGCGACTCGGTCGGATTGTGCCCCGGCCCCAGCGACATCGACGAAATTGCCGTGTCCACGACATCCGCACCAGCTTCGATGGCCTTCATCAAAGTCACCATGGTGACACCGGTGGTCGAGTGGCAGTGGACGTTAATCTGGGTGTCCTCGCCGTAAGTTTCCTTGATGCCGCGGATGATGTCGTAAGCCGGCTGGGGTTTCAGCAGCGCTGCCATGTCCTTCAACGCAATGGAGTCCGCCCCCATATCCAGTAGACGACCAGCGAGTTTGACGTACCCGTCGACGTCGTGAAGCGGAGACGTCGTGTAGCAGATCGTGCCCTGCGCGTGCTTGCCGACGTTCTTGACCGCGCGCATGGCGTGCTCGAGATTGCGTGGATCGTTGAGGGCGTCGAAAACACGGAATACGTCCATGCCGTTTTCAGCGGACTTTTCGACAAACTTGTCAACCACCATGTCCTCGTAGTGGCGGTAGCCGAGGAGATTCTGACCGCGCAGCAGCATCTGCAGGCGGCTGTTCGGCATCAGTTTGCGGAATGTCCGCAGTCGCTCCCAGGGGTCTTCATTAAGGAAGCGGATGCAGGCATCAAAGGTTGCGCCACCCCAGCACTCCACACTCCAAAAACCGGCCTTGTCCATTTCTTCACAGACATCGACCATGTCTTCCATAGCCATTCGCGTTGCCATGAGGCTCTGATGAGCGTCTCGGAACGCTACTTCCGTTACACCAATGGTTCGTGGACTCATAATTCCAAAAGTAAAGGCCTTTGGGAATCTTCGCGCGTTGGTGACCGCGAATATTGGGGATTCGGTGCCCACCAAGGTGCGTTTAGAGTGTCAAATTGCCCACTTGCAGGGTTAAATACTTATTTTCGCGCGAAGTTTACGCACTTAACCGTTCAACTCGACTTTTTGTCTGGGGGTCGTTTTTGCGAAGTGCGCTCGACGAATGGGTCGGTTTGCGCGCTCACACTGGACTGAAAATGGCTCATGTTTTTTACAAAACGGTTAAGGTAGTCACATGAACCAAGCAAATACAGTCGGCGATTATCAAGTATGGCCGGGTGAGCCTTACCCGCTCGGATCTACCTACGACGGCGCTGGCACCAACTTTGCGCTCTTTTCCGATGTCGCGGAAAAGGTGGAGCTTTGTCTGATCAGCGCCGAAGGCGAAGAAACACGCATTGCGCTGGAAGAAGTCGATGCGCATATCTGGCACTGCTACATCCCGTCCATCATGCCGGGCCAGCGCTACGCCTACCGTGTACACGGCCCATTCGATCCGGCAAACGGTAAGCGTTGTGACCCCAACAAGCTGCTGGTCGACCCATACGCCAAGGCTTTCGACGGCGAATTCGACGGTCACCCATCACTGTTCAACTATGACATTCATGACCACTCGAAGCGCAACACCGAGGACAGCCTGGGACACACCATGACCTCCGTGGTCATCAACCCATTCTTCGACTGGGGCGCTGACCGCGCACCTCGCACGCCGTACAACGAGACCGTGATTTACGAGGCCCACGTCAAGGGCATGACCATGACTCACCCGGATATTCCGGAGGAGCTACGCGGTACCTATGCCGGTCTCGCTCATCCGGCGATTATTGACTACCTCAAGGACCTTGGTGCCACGGCTATCGAACTGATGCCTGTCCACCAGTTCCTCCAGGACGACCACCTGCGCGAAAAGGGGCTGCGCAACTACTGGGGCTACAACACCTTCGGCTTCCTGGCGCCACACCAGGACTACTCGGCTTCCCAAAAGCCAGGCGGCGCAGTCAGCGAGTTCAAGGGCATGGTGCGCGCATTTCACGATGCGGGGATTGAGGTTATCCTCGACGTGGTCTACAACCACACCGCTGAGGGCAACCACATGGGCCCAACCATCTGCTTCCGAGGCATCGACAACGAGGCCTACTACCGTTTGGTCGAGGGTGACCGACAGCACTACATGGACTACACCGGCACCGGTAACTCCCTGAACGTGCGCCACCCACACTCCCTGCAGCTGATTATGGATTCGCTGCGCTACTGGGTCTCCGAGATGCATGTCGACGGCTTCCGCTTCGATTTGGCCTCCACCCTGGCTCGAGAATTCCACGATGTGGATCGCCTGTCTGCCTTTTTTGACTTGGTGCAGCAGGACCCGATTGTCAGCCAGGTCAAGCTCATCGCAGAGCCGTGGGATGTCGGTGAGGGCGGTTACCAGGTCGGTAACTTCCCGCCACAGTGGACTGAATGGAACGGTAAGTACCGCGACACTATCCGCGACTTCTGGCGCGGCGAGCCATCCACGCTCGGCGAGTTCGCTTCGCGTATCACCGGTTCCTCGGACCTGTATGCAAACAATGACCGCCGCCCCACTGCGTCGATTAATTTCGTTACCGCGCACGACGGTTTCACTCTCAACGACTTGGTCAGCTACAACGAGAAGCACAATATGGCCAACGGCGAGGACAACCGCGATGGCGAGTCCCACAACCGTTCGTGGAACTGCGGTGTGGAAGGCCCGACCGACGACGAGCGCGTTCTTTCTCTGCGCTCCCGTCAGCATCGTAACTTCCTGACCACTCTCCTACTGTCCCAAGGCACTCCGATGATTAGCCATGGCGACGAAATGGGACGCGGCCAGAAGGGCAACAACAACGTCTACTGTCAGGACAACCGTTTGTCATGGGTGGACTGGAATCAGACTCGTACCAACTCTGAACTGGTCGAATACACCCAGTTCCTGACTGAACTGCGTGCGGAACACCCAGTCTTCCGGCGCCGCCGCTTCCTGCGCGGTGGCCCGCTCGGTGCGGAAACCGATGATCGTGACATTGCCTGGCTGACCTATGAGGGTCGTGTCATGACTACCGATGACTGGAACTTCGACTTCGGCAAGTCGTTGATGGTCTGGCTCAACGGCGATGCCATCACTGAACCTGATCGCCGAGGTCACCGGATTGAAGATGACTCCTTCCTGCTGTGCTTCAACGCCCACCACGAGGACATCATGTTCCAAATTCCGGGCACCGAATACGCACACAGCTGGGAAGTCATCATCGACACCGCAGAGATCACGGGTCGACCGACTCGCGAGCGCATCGTTGAGCCGGAAGGCGAGCTCCGCGTGCCGGCCCGTTCGACCATTGTGCTGATCGAGCGACACTAGCCGCGTCCGCGTTGGGTCCTACACAAAAATCCCCTGTCGGCGGAAGACTTTTCTTCCACTGACAGGAGATTTTCGGCTCTGAGTTCAACTCAAAACAGGGGTACGTAGCAAAAATTGAGGGCTGCAAATTTGAAACTGTGTGAGTTTATGACGCTTTCAGGCCATTTTTCGGGCCATTTTTGACATAAACGCAGTCAGTAACTCGCATCGACCCACCGCCGCCAGCCATAAACGCAGTCAGTAACTCGCATTGGGTCAACACAGCACCGCGGGAGCCGAGCTGGCGTGAAGTCTTCTTACGCAGATGCGCGCATATTAAACTCCGCCTGAGAGTTCAACCAGTACTCAGGCTCGGTGTCAAAGTAGTCGGACAGTCGATTTGCGAGGTCAGTGGTGACCGCAGTGCGGCCGGTGCGAAAGCGCTCCAGAGTTGAGCTTGGCACGCCGATGGCAAGAGCCAGTCGGTAGATAGAGAGGTGTCGCGGCTCGAGGAAATTATCGTTCAAGATAGAACCAGGGTGCACAGGATGCGTGCTCAAAATATTTACTCCTTATTTCATCGCTTCACTGGCATACGTTGTTTCCGCTTTGCCCTTCGCTTGAGCTCGAAAGCTCGAACGACCAGTTACCGCCGTTCGTCGAAAAGTATAAGGAGCGCCCGCTCAAAATGCATCCGGACATTTAACCTCCCAAAACATGTGGTTTTCAGGGGTACAGACACCCCCACTGTCCGAACGCTCCATAAATATTCCTATTTCTGTGGACATTTCCACATTGTCGGAAGCCACATGTACTCGGCTAGAACCGCAGGTACCGCAGCCTCTATAGGGCTCAATCCGCCATCGGCGCTACCATCTAGTGCATGACTACGACCACGCCATCCTCCGAGCCCGCCGTCGTCTTCGAGCTCACCGGCGACACGGTGACTATTACCGCAGATGGGCTCCGTCTTACCCACACCATCAACACGGCTAGCACCGCCCCCGCGAAGCCCCTCCCGCTTGCCGACGTTGCCGAGGTCGCATCGGCAAGTAAAAACGGTGTCTACACTCCGGCCAACCGCTTCTTCCCCGGCACGGTAGACCTCGGAGTAGCTTTGCCAAAGGCTCGTGTGATGTCTCATCGCCAGGCAGCAGCGCAGTTGCTGGCAGACCTCATGGCGGAGATGGCCAAGAATCCGGAGTTCTACAGTTCAGCTGATGCTTTTACTTCCACGTTGATGCCGTGGATGGCACAGCGCGCGGCGGTCACCGAAGGCGTGAGTGTGGTTGAGGGCGCGGGCGACGTCGTAAAGCACTCTGTGCCTTTTGCGCCGCTTCCTTCGGGGGATGAGGTTGCGGTGTCGGACATCGCACCGTTTGCGGCGTTCGATGTAGAGACAGCGAACGAAGACACCGGCTCGATTATTCAGCTTGGCGTTGCGGTCGTGCGTGGCGGGAAGGTGACGGAGCGTTATTCCTGGATGTGCCGTCCGCCAAAGGGGTTGGAGTATTTTGATGAAGCCAATGTCGCGATTCATGGCATCACGGCAGCAGATGTGGCCGGTGAGCCGTCATTTCCGGAGCAGCTGGCGAAGTTTGTTGACGTCGTCGGGGATTTGGACGTAGTTGCTCACAATGCGCGGTTTGATTTCACAGCCCTGTCGCGGGCGTGCCGGGCGGAAAGCATTCCAGCACCGAAGTTGAATTTTGCGTGTACTTATATGTGGGCTCGGCAGATGCAGTTGGGGCTGCCCAACTTGAAGCTGCCGACGTTGGCGGAGGCCGCGGGAGCGTCACTGGAGAATCATCATGATGCGACGGCGGATGCGGTCGCATGTGCTGAGGTAGCGCTGTGGTTGATGGAGCACCAGCGCGCGACATCGGTGGCTGATTTGAGCAAGAAGGTCTCGCTGAGCTTGGGCCAGATTGGCAGTGGACGAGTGCGGATGGTGCGCTATGACCCGTCTGGTGTCGCCAGCACTGGAGCCGGAACCAACGCGGGCACTGGTGCTAGTGCTGGTGCGCAGTCCGGCAGTTCCACGCCGTCACGTCGGCCGCGTCGCAATGCGAAATGGGATGCAGCCAAGACACCGGACACCATTCCAGACCCGAATCCGGACGCGGATCCAAGCGGCCTTCTGTACCAGCAGCGTGTGACACTGACGGGCGATTTTGCACCGTATGACAAGGGTTTTCTGTGGGACAAGATTGCCTTTGCAGGTGCGAATATCAATAAGGGTGTTACGAAGAAAACGACCATATTGGTCGCCGGTCCGTGGGATTCGGTGACGTCGAAGGAGAAGAGGGCTCGACAGCTGCAGGCCGAAGGCCAGGAAATCCAGATTTGGAGCGAGAAGGAGCTCTTCACTGCACTCGGGCTGAATCCGGAAGAGGATGGCGCGTCCGAAGCAGGAGGCACTGTGGAAGGGACGCCTAGCGCCAGCGACGGAAACAACTCCAGTGAGTCGGTTCCGCTGTTTGGTTCCACTTCCCTGCCCGGCGATGACGGAATGCCGCCCTTCTAGGCCACGTTCACGGGAAGAAATTCGCATTCGGAAGGCGGGCGCAGGCTCTGGGGCTAGCTGCTGCCACAGCGGTCAGGCAGCAGCTTTTCCTGGTGGGCGGTATAAAGGGGAACATGAGTCGCCGACCAATTACGTCCACCTACCGTCTCCAACTCCGTGGCCCCAAGGCCGATCCAAACGGGCGCGCTTTCACGTTCGCTGACGCGGCTGAACAGGTCGGCTACTTGGCAGACCTCGGAATTTCACACCTGTATCTGTCGCCTATCCTCACTTCCGTACCGGAGTCGAACCATGGCTACGATGTCATCGATCCGACGACTGTGAACCCGGAGCTCGGCGGCATGGAAGAGCTGCAGAAGCTCGCGCAGGTGGCGCACAAGGCCGGTCTGGGCATCATTATCGACCTGGTACCGAACCACCTCGGTGTTGAGGAACCCAAGCTCAATGCCTGGTGGTGGGACGTTCTGACCTATGGCAAGGATTCTCAGTTCGAGCCATACTTCGACATCGACTGGCACGAGGACAACGGTGCCAACGGCAAGATGGGGTTGCCGATTCTGGGCTCCCTGGAAGATATCGACAAGCTGGAGCTCGACACCTCTGGCGATGACCCACTTCTGCGCTACTACGACAATGAATTCCCGGTGCGCCCTGGAACCGAGGACGGCACCCCGCAGGAAGTACATGATCGCCAGGCCTATCGCCTGATGTACTGGAAGGACGGGGTCATTGGCTACCGTCGATTCTTCAGCGTCAACGGTCTGGCCGGCATCCGCCAGGAAAATCCGGTGGTATTCGAGCACACACACCGCATCATCCGCGAGCTGCTGGCTGCGGACATCATTGACGGTGTCCGCATTGACCACCCGGATGGTCTCAGCAACCCATTCGGATACCTCAGTGAGCTGCGCCGTCTACTCGGCGATGACAAGTGGCTGGTTATCGAGAAGATTCTGGGTGCCGAAGAGCCACTGGATCCAAGGCTCCAGGTTGACGGCACCACGGGTTACGACGCCCTGCGTGAGTTCGACAATGTCTTCGTCAACCGCGACTCCCGAGACGCCATGAGCATGTTGGCTCTGCAGCAGTCCGGCTCAACCTGGGACAAGACTGCCGTGCAGGCAACTGCGCAGGCTCTCAAGCACGATGTCGCTGCTCACGAGCTGGCTGCGGAGGTCCGTCGTCTAGCGCGGGCTCTGCGCCGGGACAACTGGTCTATCAGCGGCACCAGCGTCAGCGATGAAGTGCTTATCGACACCATCTGCAAGCTGGTCGCTGCAATGCCTGTCTACCGTTCGGACTATGTCTCCCTGTCGCGAGTGGCTTCCACGGTCATTGGTGAAATGGCAGCGCGTTTCCCCTCGCGCGTCTTTGCTCTCGACCTCATTTCGGCAGGTTTGGTAGCCGGTGGTGAGGCCGCCACGCGGTTCGCGCAGGTCTGTGGTGCGGTCATGGCAAAGGGTGTCGAAGACACCACCTTCTACCGCGCCTGCCGCCTGATCAGCCTAAACGAAGTCGGCGGTGATCTCGGTCGCTACGGCATGTCGGCAGCGGAATTCCACCTGTTGCAGTCGGAACGTGCTCGCCTCTGGCCACGAACGATGACCACGCTGTCTACTCACGACACCAAGCGCGGCGAAGATGTCCGCGCCCGCATTCTCCAGCTCTCCGATGTCTCCGGCGACTGGGCTGAAAATGTCCGCAACTGGATGGCCATCACCCCCGCCCCGGACGATGCCACCGGCTACTTCCTGCTGCAGAACATCATCGGAGTCTGGCCGACCGACGGCGTAATTACCGATGAACTGCGTGAACGCCTCCACGACTACACCATCAAGGCCATCCGCGAGGCAGATGTGCACACCTCCTGGACGGAGCCGGTCGAGGAGTTCGAACTCGGCATCCGCAGCTGGATCGACGCGCTTCTCGACGGCCCCCTGACCGACTCCATCACAGAGTTCGTCCGCTCCATTGCGCCAGCTGCCCTGACCACGTCTCTGTCGCGCAAGCTCCTCCAGCTTGTCGGCCCCGGCATCCCCGATACCTACCAGGGGACGGAGTTCACAGAGGACTCCCTGGTTGATCCCGACAACCGCCGCTTCGTCGACTACGATGCGCGCGTCGCGGCGCTGGATAAGGTTGCCCGCGATGAGGTCACGTCGGTGACTAAGAGTCCAGAGCACCCAGCTGAGCTGCCGGAGGACTTTACGGATGCCGATGCGGACGTCGCAAAGCTGATGGTGACTCACCACGGCGTGAAGCTGCGTGCGGAGCGCCCGGAGTCCTTCGTCGGCGGTGCCTACCAGCCAGTATTTTCCGTCGGTGTGGGTGAGCGCCATCTGGTCGGTGCAGCGCGTGGACCGAAGGGCGAGCCGGAAGATGTTATCGCGCTGGTGACGCGCCGTCCGCTGGGGCTGCAGCGCGAAGGCGGTTGGGGCGACACTACAGTGACACTTCCCAAGGGATTCTGGACCGACCGTTTCACCGGCCATACCTGGTCGGGTACCATCGCCGTGGCTTCTCTGTTCAGCTCCTTCCCAGTAGCACTGCTGGTACGCGAGGACGATGACGACTAATCGGATGAAGGATTCGCTTGCCGACGATTCCCGCGAGCAGAACCGCAAGGCTCAGTTGGCGGAGGATCGAGAGGTTACACGTGCGCTGCAGTCGAAGTACGACTCGTGGGCAACTCGGAACCCCACTGCCGCGCAGGACTTTGTCGATGCGATTAAAGAGATTCTCTCCGATGCCGGTTTGGCCTTTGACAATGTCACAGCGCGGGTGAAGTCTTTCCGCTCATTGCGGCAGAAGGCCCTGCGTCGTGAAGCGGACGGCAGCTACGTCTACCCTGACCCGTGGCACGATATCCACGACATCATCGGCGTGCGTGTAACCACGTACCATTCGACGGAGATTCCCGCGATTATGGATGCGCTGGGAGATTCGCTGACTGTGCTGCGCACGATTGACAAGACCGCGGAGACACGAATCAGCGGCCGGTTGGGATACGGCTCCCAGCACTTGATCTGCAAGGTGTCGACGGCGGCACCAGCAGAGCTAACTCCATATGCGGACATGCAGTTTGAGGTGCAACTGCGCACGGTTCTGCAGCATGCATGGGCAGAGTTTGAACACGATATTCGCTACAAGGCCCCTGAAGGAGCGACAGACCCGCGGATTGATAGGGCCTTTGCGCTGGCCGCTGGTCTTATTGAGCTCGCGGACCAGCAGTTCGACCAAGTCGTTGCCGTGCTGGAGGAATCTGCACCCGACAATTCCGCGAATGGAGAGGGCGAACAGCCCTCAGTTCCGGCAAAGACGACCGCCGATGACATTGTGGTAACTGAGGAAACCCTACCCGGTGTGCTGACGATACTGCTTCCAGATGCACCCCGCTCAAAATCAGAGCACTACGGCTGGGCAGAAGAGCTGCTCGAACGCAATGGCATTCGCACTGTCGGGCAGCTGCGAGAGCTACTTAATCCGCAGCGCCTCAGCGCGGTAAGCAAGGCCATGAAGTACCGCTTTAACCCAGGTCATGTTCGTGTTATCGATGACCTACTACTAGCGGCTCGCGGCGACAAGCACATTAAGGCCACTGCGGATACCAGCCATAACCCGAAGCGTCGACCAGCTCGTTTGCGCGCACGATTACAGCAACTAGCGGAGGCCGGGATGCCTATGAGCGACGTCCCCGAAGACGATCGAGCTGACGGCGATCGCGCTTCGTAGGCCGCCCGGCACCGCGGTCGCGCATCGGCATCGAGGCGAGAATCTCCCTCGGAGGCGGCGGCGGAGAGTGGTCAATATAGCACTGCCTGGCCGCCGGAGCTCCGACCCGCTTCTTCACCGTCTTGGTGACCTCAACAATGTGTTCGCGGTGGTTTGCCCACAATCGCACTCTGTCCCCTGGGACGACTAGAACTGAGGGTTTCACGGCTTCGCCGTTGACTTTGACGTGGCCGCCACGGCACGCATCTGCGGCCAATGAGCGCGTTTTCAGCAACCTGACCGCCCAAATCCAGGCATCGATACGCACTGGTTCGGTAGACAATTGCTGCTGAGCAGGCATTTACTGCGGATCCTTGTAGTTCACAATCCGCTGAACCTTTTGCCAATTGAGAAAACCACCGACCAGGCCGACCACTGCCAGGATGAGGAATAGAGACATGCTTCCGGCAAGAAGTCCGAGCACTGCACCGCCGACGACACCGCTGCCTGCCCACACAACGGCATTGCGGGAGTACTTTCGCACCGCGTTCTTGCGGAGCTCAATGGGATTCTGAGATTGGGGCTGAAGATAGCTCATGGGGTACATATTAGAGTGTTCTGGTCGCACTGACGCATCGCCTAAGTCGATGGGCCATACAATTCGGGATAAATCCCACCAGAGAAGGCAAACTTGCTAAATATTCCTATTTGGGTAGGTAAATAACACAATGGCGTAGCTAGGTTGCTAAAGTTAGCCCTATGTCAGAAACTGTCCGCCCCCGCCACCGCATGGTCGACCGCGTTGCGGCGATCCTCGAACTCGTTGCACGCTCTAACGAAGGCCTAACTCTCACTGACATCGCCCACACGCTGAACTATCCGCTCAGTACCACGCAGGGCCTTGTCAACGGTCTGACCGTTACTGGTTACCTTGACGAGTCCAACAAGCGATACACGCTCGGCATGGCACCGTTTCTGCTCAATGTCATGGCCGGTCGTCGCATGGTCAACGTTCCAACGGCCGAGCTAGAAGCGATTCACAACGAAACTGGACTGATTACCGTGCTGGCGCTGCCAGTTGGTGGCAAACTTTTCTACCTTAAAACCGTCGGCGAATCCATGCGCTACCAGTACCTGACGGAGAACTTCCTGCCGCGCTCACTGCTGCGCACCTCTGCAGGTTGGGTTTTGATGAGTCGGTTTGAAAAGCGCGAACTGTGGTCCTACCTGAACTCCGCGCGGCCCGAAGACCAGGTTTATGTGGATGATTTCCTCCGCCAGGCCGGGGAAATCGCAGAGACCGGAGTTTGTGCTGCCCCGGGTATTGCTGAGGGCGGTGGCGTTGACGGTGTCTCTATCGCAGTGGAGGAAGACGGTGCTACTGTCGCGGCGGTCTGCGTCTTCGGTCGGCCGGAAAAGATTGCGGAAAACAAGGACGAACTGGTGGAAATTCTCAAGCGCCATCGCGGTGCACACAACGGCGAGGAATCCCCGAACCAGGGGTAGTGGCTGTTAGGCGCGCAGCTCCCACCAGATTTCGCCACCGTCCGTAGAGGGCTCGCTAGCTCCCTTAGTTAGCGCCTGCATTTCTCCGTCAAGCTGGGCAATCCCCTCGGCAGTCACCGCGATGGAAAACTCCACGTTCTGGCCCCACCGGGTTTCCACAATCTCGTAGCCACGAGCACGCAATTCTGCCTCGATGCGTCCCGCATCTGCAGCGGAAACACTCACTACTCTCAAGGCTCTTTGCACACGCCGCATGCGGGTGACTTTCTCTAGACACTCTGAGACCGAATCCGAATAGGCCCTCACAAGCCCACCCGTGCCCAACTTGATGCCGCCAAAATAGCGAATCACTACTGCGGTGACATTCGTCATTCCAGAGCCCTGCAGCACATCGAGCATCGGGCGACCTGCCGTACCACCGGGTTCACCGTCATCTGAGGATCGCTCCACGCGATTTCCCCCGACGACCTCATGAATGTATGCGCTGCAGTGGTGGCGAGCATCCGGGTACTCCGCCTTGGCCAAATTGATGACCTCTCGGGCGCTGCCTTCGTCGTCGCCACGCGCGATCCACGTAATGAAGCGCGATTTCTTAATCTCGATTTCATGCGTGACGATGTCACCGTCGGCGGGGACAATCAGCTCGATGTCACGCTGATTCTGCGTCGCTTCGGTCGAAGTGGATGGCTCGGTGGTCATAGTGTCCATTGTTGCGTATGGGCTTCGGGCACGCCCAATCACCGTCGGTCGCTACTATCTCGACCTCACCCTACTATCTCGACCTCACCTTGGGCTCACCTCAAATCCGCAGTGTTCGAAAAAGTTTCACTGTGCCAATCCGCTGACTGACCTACCATGGTGCTCATGAGCAACTACCGAGTCTGGGCCCCGTACGCTTCCGAAGTCCGTCTGTTGTTGGGTAATCCTGACGCTCCTGCGATTTTTGATATGCATCCAATCGCTGATGCCACCCATGGCTACGGCGCCAACTCTGGTTGGTTCGAAGCTGATGTGGCTCGCACACCGGGGGATCGCTACGCATTTTCGCTGCGGGCACATGCGGGATACGGCGCGCCTGACGGCGAGTCGGGGGACGGCTCCTCCCCCGCTGTCGGCGACTGGACAATACCGCTGCCCGATCCGCGTTCCCAGTCCCAGCCAGATGGCCCGCATGGTTTCTCCCAGGTTGTCGACCTAGGTGCCTATAAGTGGAAGGACTCGACCTGGTCAGGACGGATTCTGCCAGGAGGTCTGATTTATGAGCTGCATGTGGGCACCTTCAGCGATTCTGGTGATTTCGAAGGTTTGCTGGAACATCTAGACCACCTGATTGAGCTGGGGGTAACACACATTGAGCTGATGCCAGTGCAGCCTTTCGGCGGTGACCGTAATTGGGGCTATGACGGTGTGTCCTGGCACAGTGTGCACGAGGGCTACGGTGGCCCGCAGGGACTACAGAAGCTGATTGATGCCTGCCACCGCAAGGGTTTGGCCGTCATTCTTGATGTGGTCTATAACCACTTCGGTCCGGACGGCAACTATGTGGGATTTTTCGGGCCCTACACCGCTGGTGGTTCGACGGGTTGGGGTGAGGTTGTCAATCTCACCGGCGACAACTCTGATGAGGTGCGTGCGTACATTTTGGATGCGGTACGCCAATGGTTGGTGGACTACCACGTCGACGGTCTGCGCCTGGATGCGGTCCATGCCCTGCATGACGAGGGCGCATTCCACATTCTGGAGCAGATGCAGGTTGTCGCAGACACTGTCGCAGCTGAGACTGGTATTCCGCGTTCCTTGATTGCAGAGTCCGATCAAAATGATCCGCGCTTGGTCCGCCCGCGGGCTGCCGGTGGCTTTGGCCTCAACGCTCAGTGGGATGATGACGTCCACCATGCGCTGCACACGTTGATCTCTGGTGAAGACCACGCCTACTACTCGGACTTTGGTTCGGTGGAAGCGCTGGCTAGCGCTTTGGAAACCGGCTTCTGGCATACGGGCACAATGTCGACATTCCGCGGTCGTACTCACGGCCGCCCCTTTGACCTGTCTGTCCAGCCCATGCATGCTTTTGTAACGTACACGACCACGCATGATCAAACGGGTAACCGCGCTGTCGGCGACCGTCCGTCGATGAACCTCACCCCGGCGCAGCAGGTTTTAAAGGCAGCAGTTATCGCCTGCAGTCCTTTCACCCCGATGCTCTTCCAAGGTGAGGAATGGGGCGCCTCTACCCCGTTTGCTTTCTTCTGTTCCCATGAAGATCCGGAGCTGCAGCGGCTCACGCGCGAAGGACGACTACGTGAGTTTGCCCGTGCCGGGTGGGATCCGAAGGAGGTATCCGATCCATCGGATCCAGAGACCTTCCACCGCTCGAAGCTCAATTGGCAGGAGGTTTCGGAGGACTCGCACGCCACTATTCTGGCGGCCTACCGCGATCTCTTCGCGCTGCGGAAGTCCCACCCGTCGCTTCGCACGCCGTGGTCGGCATCTGTGGTGACCGAGTATGACGAGGACAATCGTTGCCTTGTCGTTGTGCGCAGCCAGGATGAGCGCGAAATGGGGGCCCGAAACTCGGATGCCTTTGAAACTGTCGCTTTGGTTGCGAATTTCTCCGACGCCGAAACCAGCGTCAGCCTGGATTCCGAGTTCGGCTCCGCCCACCTGCTGCACACTTTTGAAGACGCAGCAGCCAGCATCGTCAATGACGAAGCTGCTGGTCCCGAAATCTCGCTTCCAGCGTGGGGCTACGCTGTCGTCTCGCTCAGCTAGTCAGACAGGCTAGTCCTCCGCGTCAGCCGTGCCTTCAGGATCCGCGTCGGCCGCAGCGTCGGCCGCAGCGTCAGCATCAGCTTCGACATCAGCACCCGTCTCGGGTGCTGGCCACGGCAGCTCGGTGACATCACCGTGGAGGACGTGAGCCACCAACGCATCGGCGATGAGAATATCGCTCATCACCAAAGTCGGAACCAGGTCCGCCAGCTGAGCCCACATCGGAATCAGCTCACGGACAGCGGCGACACTGGCATCAGAGTTCTCAGCCTGAGTACGAGCCAATACGCGAGCAGCCACTGCAATAAGTAGCGAAGTGCCTGGCACCAGAGTCCAGTGCAGCGAAGGGTCATCCGCATCGATGCCGTCGAGCTTGTGGAAGCGCACATTGACCGCCTTGCGCAGTCGCGGTGATGCCTTCGACACCGTCTTGAACAACACCCGAGAGGCGGCGGCAAGCTGGGTCATCACACCGGATTCCACAATCTCAGCACGATTGCGTACCACTTCGTAGATTGCTGTGAAGCGAGCGTCATCGTCGGTCAGCGGACCCGGGACCATGCGGTATGGATCAAAGACCTGCGACAAAATAGCACTGGCCTGTGCTTCCGGCAGCGAGGTAATCTGCACCGAGCTCTGGTCGATAGTGGCGGACTCCAGAGTGGTGTCCTGGCCGCTGGCAGCAATGTCCAGCAGTCCCTGGCCACCAGTTGTGCGCAGGTAATCCAGCTGACGAGAACGGTCCACGCTCTCATCAGTGAGATCCGCCAATGCTGCCAATGCACCGAGCCACGGCACACGGCGACGCCCCGGCACCGGCTTGGTGGCACTGAAGTCTCCCAGCACGAGTCCGGAGGCGATAAACATACCCGGCTGATCGTCGAGCGCAATGACTGAACGGTTCAACGCAGCCAGACCTGCGCGGGGTTCAGCACACAGGATTGCACCCAACCTAGGTGCGGCCAGCAGCGGATTCGCCTGCGCCATGTCGGTTGCACGACCAGCGCGCAAGGTCGCCAGCAGCGTCCACAAACGTGCGAGCTGATCCTGATTTAGCTCGCCCCACAGTTCCTGCGCGCGAGCAACGGGATCGGTGTCCTCGCCATCGAGGTCAACAGCCTCGGCATCATCGACGTGATGCAGAATGGTCGACCCGGCCGCCGGCCACTGCGGGTGGCGTTCCTTCTCCACACCGAGAGTCACCTGCGCGACAAATGGGCCAAGGCCGCGGAGCTCGTCGGGAAGCTCGCATTCAGCCTCCACGACTTCCAGAGCGACGGGTTCACGCCACGGCTGACCGGCAGCCCAGAGCCACAGAGTCATCGGCAAGTGCGAAACATCGTCCGCGACATCAACCTCGATGATGTCAGTGGCTTCATCATTGAAGGCAATCTGGCGGATGGCATTGCGGGAGGAAGCCTCCACCAGCGGTACAGACAGGCGCTTACGTCCCGTCACACGTGTCCAGTCCAAACTGATGCGCAGAGCCTTCAGCAGGGAGATACGGTCAGCGAACTTGCCGAACTCCGCGTAGCCAGTATCGCCGAATCGCTTGATGGGGACGCGGCAGATGTCGCGCTCACCGCTGGAAACTGCAACATGCGCATGGCGCAACTCACCCGGAGCATTGACGACAATCTTGCCGAAGGCATCGACACGCTTGGGACGAGTGACCAATGTAGTGGTGCGGCGGGCGACGGATTCGTCGGCAAGCGGAACCTCAAACTGCAGCGTGCCTGGCGTGACCTGCAACTGCAGCCATGCGCCCTCGTCGGTGGAAAGCTCGACGGCACCGGTGACTTCGTCCGCCCCGAGGCGCACGATAGCGGGCTCGGCATTAAGCGGCTTTTCGCCGGAGACAACGCGGATGTCAGCGGGGCTCAGACCGTCGACGGTTGGGATGCGGAAGCCGTCACCACCACCGCTGTAAGTGATCGTAAGGTCTGCCTGCTCCGCAATGGCGAAGTGCTTCTGGAAGCTGCGGCCACGCGGATTGACCAGGCGAACCACGAACTCGCCGACCCACGGATAATCGTCATCGGTAAGGATCTCAACCTCGCCACCCGCGGCGGGTACGTCAAGGTCATAGACCATGACGGAATCCGTGGTAAACGCACCATAGCCGCCAAAATCGGTGACGATGGCGCGCCAGGACTCGTCCTTACCGGACAGCGTCGGCGGGAACACAGCGACCGGACCACCGGCGTAAACCGGGGTGCCGTAGGCAGACACGGTGCCGTCGAGACGCGCGTGGGGCATGGTCATTCGCGGTTGACGCTGCGGTGACGCTGACCGAACCTCGCCCGCCGCCCCGGACCGACGAACCTGAACTGCATGAACATCGCGAAGATCGATCTCAGCGACTTGCCACAGCTTCCAGTTAAATGGGCGCGGGTCCGATAGCAATGGCACCTCAGCACCCGTGACGGGGTCAACGAGTGTGGCATCAACCGGGTAGACCACCGTAGCGGACGTCGAGTGTAGCGAGACCTTGTCTGTGACCGACTGACCGTCGGCACCGAAAATGAGAATCGGGTCCTCAGTGCTAATCGCCGGAACTCGCCAGTGCTTCTCATCGCCGATTTCCACCAGCACATCGCGCACCGGCTCATCGATGGTCACCACTGGACGCGGCAGCGAATCCTGCAGGCCCACCACCGGGGTCGTTGCTACCGTGCCGCCGAAGGTGACACGCCAGGTCCGCCCCGCCGGATCCAGCGGCGTCGGTAGCTGTACGCCAACGGTCTGCGTCAGCTCATCGAAGTACAGCTGCGGGCGTCCGGTCGTTGCCACCACGCCCACGGCTTCACGACGATTCGCAGTACCCGCCGGGCGCATACGCAGCTCTTCACGTGCAGCGGCCACCAGCATGGGCGGAAGGCCCGCATCGAGCTGACCGAGTTCTTCCCGAGCCTCCCAGTTGGCCGGATCAGCGGCGGTGGCAATGGCGTAGCCGAGGGTTGCCTTAAACAACTTGTGCGCCTGACGAGGTGCCGTCCTGGCCAACTGACGCAGCGCCAGCGGATAGACACCATCTTCGGCCTCTGCTATTTCGGTCAGCAGCCCTTCGAGCAGCGGATGTACCTTCGACAACGCCTGTACCAGGTCATTGGCCGAAGGATTGGTCAGCTCCGCTACCCCGGCAAGTTCCTCGCAGCGCTCGATAATCAGTGGCATCACCGATAGCTGCACACCCGCGTGCAGCAGAAGCACCTGTGCCGCTTGCTGCAGCTCATCCGAATCGGCCTGGTCGCTGTCGACGTCGTTAGGCAAACCGGCATTTGTCAGCATCGTCGGCACAGCGGCGGCGAGGTGCGAGATGAGCGCGCCGGTAGTGTCAGCGTCTGGATCCAGCTGCAGAGCCGCCGGCCAGTCCAGCCACATTTCGCTTGCCGACGCAACACGCGCGGCGCGCCCTACCAGCGAGGCAAGGGTGACCAGCGGGTGATTGTCAACGACGCTCTTCGCAGCATCAATATCGGCAGCGGTACCACCAGCCAGATGATGGGCCAGGAGCGTTCCCAAGAAGCGGTCGATACGCTCAACCTCGTCCATCGACAGCCCTGACCAGACAAACAATGGCTCAACTTTGGCCTGTGTGGCAGATTCCAGCAGCCCTGGAATCCGGGTGGCCAGATCCTGCTCTGCGGCAGCCAGCCACATTTCGACAATCACGGTATTTTCCACTCGGACACCCTGGTCGACACTGCTTGCCCCAGTCATTGTGGGTGGACGCTCCCTTTCGCTACAAAGCTTGCTCGAAAAGATTCATTTAATTAATGGACCTGGGAGGACTCCCTCGGAAGTTTCCCAGCTGGACCCAGCAAGTCTAGGTCAAAAAGTCATACTCTGGTGTGCCGGGCACTAGTCGGCGACACTTCAGCGGCGAGGCATCCATGCGTGCGAGCAATTCATCGAGGTCAGAGGCATGACGTAGCTCAATACCGACGAGGGCCGCACCAGTTTCGCGGTTGTTGCGCTTGAGATACTCGAACTGCGAGATGTCGTCATCCGGTCCGAGAACATCGCTGAGGAACATACGCAGCTGGCCGGGCTTCTGCGGGAAGTTCACCAGGAAGTAGTGCTTGAGGCCGCGGTAGACCAGCGAGCGCTCCATGATCTCGGCATAGCGCAGCACGTCGTTGTTGCCACCCGAGATGATGCAGACAACAACCTCGTCCGGCTCAAACTGCATCTGCTCCAGAGCTGCCACAGACAGCGCACCGGCGGGCTCCGCGATAATCCCTTCGTTCTGGTAGAGATCCAACTGGGCCTCACAGACGGCACCTTCCGGCGCAATCATCGGATGAACGCGGTTGCGGTTGGCCTCCAGGATGTGCCAGGGTAGGTCACCAAAGCGGGCCACCGCGGCGCCGTCGACGAACGGATCGGTGTGCCCCAACGTAATCGGGCCGTTGTTCTCCAGGGCTGCGCGCATGCAGGCCGCGCCCGCAGGTTCCACGCCCATGACCTGGGTGTTCGGCGACATATCCGACAGGTAAGAGGTGACACCGCTGAGCAGGCCACCGCCGCCGACCGGTACGCAGATGGTATCCAGAGTCAACCCCTGACCGGAGAGCTGCGCAATGATTTCAGCTGCGACAGTGCCTTGTCCGACGATGGTGTTGAAAGAGTCGAATGGCTCCACCATGGTGGCACCAGTGCGCTGTGCGTCGGCACGAGCAGCAGCGGCGGCCTCATCGAAGGAGTCTCCGACAACGACAATTTCAACGGCATCGCGGCCGTGGTAAGCGATACGGTCGCGCTTCTGCTTCGGCGTGGCATTGGGCACATAGATGCGCCCCTTAATACCCAGCTGACGGCAGGCATATGCCACGCCTTGAGCGTGGTTTCCTGCAGATGCCGCAACGACGCCTGCTGCCCGCTCTTCGTCGGTGACCTGAACCATGGCGTTGTAGGCACCGCGAATCTTGTACGAGCGCACGTCCTGGAGGTCTTCCCGCTTGAGGAATACCTTAGCGCCGGTGATTTCGGAAAGACGTGGGCTGAACTGCAGCGGAGTGGCCGCAATAACCGAAGAAATTCGTGCCTGCGCAATCTGAATATCGGCCGCGTGGACAAGTCGGCGTTCGGTCTGGGAAGCAGGCACAGAATTCTCACTCATGAGCTATGACTCTACTCGGTCATACAATCGGTTGCGACAATCAGGGCCGCGATGAGCTACCCCAAAATGCTGGCCCCAATCGTCGCCTTCAGATCACCAATCAAGCTGGCGTCCCGGTCGACCCGCAAGTGCTCGCCGAGAACCAAAGTGGTGTGGGAATCACCGTCGACAAGCTTGAGGTAGACGTCCGAGTCGCCGGGATTGTCCAACAGGACTGACTTCAGCTTGGCAATCATCTCCGGTGTGCACTGATCAGTGCGCATGGTCAGACGCAGCGGCGCCGACGTGGAGCCATTGCGGCCGAGATCCGGCAGCTTCAGGTCATCACAGACCACACTCATGCGGTCATCGCGGTACTGAACACGAGCACGAATAAGCACGATGGCGTCTTCAGCAATGCTGGTGGCAATCATCGCGTATGTACGAGCAAAAGCCATGACTTCCACGCGCGCGCCGTTGTGGTCCTCAATACCGATAATCGCCCAGGGCTGACCGTTCTTATTCACGCGGCGGTCAACGCTGGAGACAATGCCACCAATAGTGATTTCGGTGTTGTTAGCGACCTCCCCACCGACGACCGTGGTCAAAGCGGTATCGGTCTGTGCGGCCAGCGATTCTTCGAACCCATCGAGTGGATGACCGGAGACATAGAGGCCCAGCATTTCTCGTTCCAGGGTCAGCTCGTGCTTGCGATCCCACTTTTCATCCGGCACACGGATTTCAAAGATGCTCTCCGAACCGGTGTCCTCTTCGCCACCAAAGCCAGCAAACAGGTCGAACTGTCCCTTGTCTGCAGCCTTCTTGGTCGACAGCACCGAGTCAATGGCTTCTTCGTGAATGAGCGCAAGGCCCTTTCGTGGGTGCCCAAGCGAGTCGAAAGCGCCAGCCTTAATCAGCGACTCGGTGATGCGCTTGTTACATGGCAGCGTTTCAATCTTGTCCAGGTAGTCCGAGAAGGACGTGAACTTGCCCTTCTCCTCGCGCGTCTTCACAATCGACGCGACCACATCATGGCCAACGTTGCGGATAGCGCCGAGGCCGAAGCGAATATCTTCACCGACCGGCTCGAAATCCATACCCGACTCATTGACATCCGGCGGCAGCACCTTAATGCCAAGGTGGCGACAGTCCGACAGATAAATAGCCAGCTTGTTCTTATCATCCGCCACCGAGGTCAACAGCGCCGCCATGTACTCAGCGGTGTAGTTGGCCTTCAAGTACGCGGTCCAATAGGACACCAGGCCGTAGCCCGCCGCGTGAGACTTGTTAAACGCGTACGAGGCGAAGGGCAGAATAATATCCCACAGCTTCTGGACAGCATCCTTGGAAAAACCATTTTCCAACATGCCGCCTTCGAAGTTCACGAACTCCTTGGCCAGCACCTCGGGCTTCTTCTTACCCATGGCCTTACGGAAACCATCTGCTTGGCCCGCGGTGTAATTCGCCAGCTTTTGCGAGATTTTCATGATCTGCTCCTGGTACACGATCAGGCCGTGTGTTTCTTCCAGGATTTCCTTCAGCTGCTCATCCAGTTCCGCGTGGATGGCGTTATAAGGCTTGCGACCATTCTTAATATCCGCGTAGTCAAAGTGCGCGTTCACACCCATCGGTCCCGGACGGTACAGCGCCAGCGAAGCCACGATGTCGTCAAAGCCCGTTGGCTGCATGCGCTTGAGCAGCTCACGCATGCCGCCACCATCGAGCTGGAACACACCGAGGGTGTCGCCGCGCGACAGCAGCTCATAGACCTTCGGATCATCGGTCTGAAGGTCATCGAGCAGAACTGTCTCGCCTCGGTTGGACTTGATGTGCTCAATACAGTCACCGATAACCGTCAGGTTTCGAAGACCTAGGAAGTCCATCTTCAACAGACCGATAGCCTCACACGCCGGATAGTCCCAGCCAGTGATGATCGCGCCGTCAGCCTGTCGCTTCCACATGGGGATGTGATCCAAAAGTGGCACCGACGCCATCACCACGGCACAGGCGTGCACGCCGGTCTGCCTAACGACGCCTTCGAGACCACGAGCCGTCTCGTAAATTCGAGCCACATCCGGATCGGTTTCAATAAGCTGTCGGACCTCGGCGGCCTCGCCGTAGCGTGGGTGCTCCGGGTCGACAATACCGCTCAGCGGAATGTCCTTAGCCATAATCGCAGGTGGCAGCGCCTTAGTAATGCGGTCTGCAATCTGGTAACCCGGCTGACCGAACTGCACACGCGCCGAGTCCTTCAGAGCCTGCTTGGTCTTCACCGTACCGAAGGTGACCACCTGCGCTACCTTGTCTTCGCCCCAGCGATCGGCCGCGTAGCGAATCATTTCATCGCGGCGGCGGTCATCGAAGTCGATATCGATATCCGGCGCGGACGGACGCTCTGGGTTCAGGAATCGCTCGAAGAGAAGGCCGTGCTCAATCGGGTCGATATTGGTGATCCACGTCGCGTATGCAACCAGAGAACCGGCAGCGGAACCACGCCCCGGACCAACCTTGATTCCTACCTCACGGGCATGCCGAATCAGCTCCGCGACGATAAGGAAGTACGACGGGTAGCCCTTACCGTCAATAACCTCAATTTCGTACTCCGCGCGCCGGATGTACTCCTCCGGTACCTCGCGGCCCTCAAAGCGCTTGCGCAGCCCCTCCATCACGTTGTGGTGCAGCCATGTCGTCGGCGTTTCCCCTTCCGGAACGTCCGCCTTCGGCATGCGGTCGTGCGGGTGCTCTTCCCACAGCTCGTCGTAGTCCTCGACGCGTTCCGCGATGAGCAGCGTGTTATCGCAGGCACCCGGAACTAGATGATCCCAGGTCGCGCGCATTTCTTCGGCGGACTTAATAAAGTAGCCATCACCGTCGAACTTAAACCGGTCCGGGTCATTGAGCGTCTTGCCCGTCTGCACACAGAGCATGGCCTCGTGAGCCTTGGCCTGGTCACGGGTAACGTAGTGGCAGTCATTCGTAACCAGTGGCGGCAAGTTCAGCTTCCGGCCAATCTCCAGTAGCTCACTGCGCACACGGGTCTCAATATCCAGCCCGTGATCCATCAGTTCAAGGAAGTAGTTTTCCTTACCGTAGATGTCCTGCCACATACCGGCAGCCTGCAGAGCCTCGTCGAACTGCCCCAGGCGCAGACGCGTCTGCACATCACCCGACGGACACCCAGTGGTTGCGATAATGCCCTCGGCGCGTTCCGCCACCAACTCCGCATCCATTCGCGGGTACTTACTAATTTGTCCCTCATACGACGCCATCGACGACAGGTAGAACAGGTTCCGCAGACCCTGCGCATTCGCTGCCAACATGGTCTGGTGCAAGTAGGAACCGCGACCCGAGACGTCATCTCGACGCTGATGCGGCTCACCCCACTGAATGCGCTTTTTGTTGAAGCGACTCTCCGGCGCCATATAGGCCTCAATGCCGATGATCGGCTTGACGCCCTTGGACTTCATCTGCCGATAGAAAGCATTTGAGCCAAACATATTGCCGTGGTCGGTGACACCGACCGCAGGCATTCCCTGTCGCGCAACCTCGTCGGCAAGCAAATCAATCTTCGCCATACCGTCGAGCATGGAATACTCGGTGTGATTGTGGAGGTGCACGAAGGAGGAGTTAGCCATGAGTCCAGATTGTAGACAATCCCCCGGATTGAACACGATTCCTTCGAACACTCAAAATGAAGCAGCCCCCTTATGTCTGCACAGTTATAGCTACAGACGTGTGCAACATCACCCCTTCCTATCCTTTACTTTCCAAAACCAGTCGACAATACTCGACATCACGGTTTTTGAGGACGTCCTCATATTTCCTCTCGTCCGTTAGCCTTTCCCGTTAATCCAAAGCCAAGAATCGAAGGAGCAACACAGTGTTCGCACCACTTTCCGATGGCCACTTCACCTACTTCCCCAAGCCCGAGCTTGACGAGGTTCTTGCCACCATCGACCGCCGCCCCGTCGCCGCCGGCTACCTCATCGATGGCGATGTCATCACCTCCAACATGGATGCAGCCCGCTACAGCTGGCTGGTCTAAAAAGCACAGGCCTGGGAAATTCTGACTTTCTTTTCAAAATCAAAGACAGTACAGGTTTCCAATGATTACGTTTTAGGGCATGAAACTTTCTCGAGCTTCTGCCCCGGAGTCCTCGGGCACATCCCGCCCGGCTCCGACATCGATGTCTCACCTGCCTGAGGCGCTGCCGCCGCAGATGCCCCAGACAGCCCGCCCGCCGCTAGCTACCGACACGCTGCTTAACTGCACTTCCTTTCCTGCAGTCGTCGTCGACCTCGCGGCGGTCGAAGCCAATGCCCGCGATATGCTCCGCCGCGCAAACGGTATGCCTATCCGCGTGGCCTCGAAATCGATTCGCATTCCACAGCTTATTTCGCACGTCCTGGCCTTCCCCGGTTTCCAGGGCGTGCTGGCATATTCGCTGGCAGAGGCGCTGTACCTATTCCGAGAAGGAATTAGCGACGACATCGTCGTCGCCTACCCAACACTTGACGCCCGCGCTATCTCAGAGCTTGCCGACGATGATGCAGCGCGCGCCGCCATCTGCGTAATGGTTGACCGTCCCGAACATCTGGAGGTGCTGGCGCCGTCGGCAAGCGAAAATGCGCCAATCCGCGTGTGCATGGACGTCGATGCGTCCTTTCGCCCTCTGCCCGGCGTGCATATCGGTACACTGCGCTCCAGCTTGTTCTCGCCGAAGCAGGCAGCGGCGTTTGCCAAGCAGATCATTGCCCGTCCGGAGCTACAGCTGGCGGGAATCATGATGTATGAGGGGCACATTGCCGGAGTGGGCGATGCCGGAAACTCCCTGCGTGCACGAGCAATTCGAATGATGCAGGCCGTCTCAAAGAAGGAGTTGGCAAAGCGCCGCGCGAAGGTTGTCGCTGCAGTCGAGAAAGTGGCGGGACCCCTGGAGTTTGTCAACGGCGGTGGTACGGGGTCGTTGGAGTCGACGTGCGCCGAAGCCGCAGTAACCGAGGCAGCGGCGGGGTCGGGATTCCTGGCACCAACACTGTTCGATAACTATCGCGCATTCAATCTGCGCCCGGCGTCCTGGTTTGTGTTGCCGGCGACGCGACGCCCTAAGAAAGGCGTGATCACGGTGTCCGGCGGTGGCCGAATTGCCTCTGGGCCGGCGGGAGATGATCGGTTGCCAACCCCCTGGTACCCCACTGGCCTGCGCTACGCGGCAGAGGAAGGCCCCGGTGAGGTGCAGACTCCGTTGCTCGGCAAGACCGCCGATGCAATTTCGCTGGGAGATCCCGTGTGGTTCCGCCACGCCAAGGCCGGCGAAATAGCCGAACACACACAAGAAGCCATTGCAGTTCGAGATGGCGCCATCATCGCCCACTGGCCCACGTACCGAGGAAAGGGATTGATCTTCACATGAGCAATTCACGCAACAACGCCCGCTTCACAGTCTCTACAGTTGAGTCCCGCGTACCACGCGTACGTCGGCGTGCGCAGGCGAAAGCTGCTGCCAAGTCTCATTGGAACAATTGGGCTCACACGCAATCGTGCACCCCGTCCTATATGCATCAGCCGCACGATGACGAGGGCGTCATCTCGGTAATTAAGGCAGCGAAGACCGAAGGAACTACGGTGCGCCCGCTGGGGGCCGGTCATTCTTTTACTTCCGTGGCCACCACCGATGGGCACCGCGTTCAACTCGACCGCTGCTCTGGTCTGGTCGAACTCGACGCCGCCAACCAGACCGCCACCCTGCGTGCCGGCACTCGTCTGCGCGATACTCCAGGTATTCTGCGCCCACTCGGTTGGGCCCTTCCCAACCAGGGCGATGTCGATCCGCAGTCGCTGGCCGGCGCTATCTCTACTGGCACGCACGGCACCGGGCTTGGGTTCACCGGCTTCGCAGGCACCGTTAAGGGATTCAAGATTGTCACCGCGGATGGCGTCGTCAGGCACTGCCATCCGGACGCTGAGGGAATCGACGGCGAGCTCTACCGCCTCGGACGGCTGGGGCTGGGTGTCTTCGGCGTGCTTACGGAGGTCACGATGTCCGTCGTACCGGCGTTTGATCTGCACGCCGACGAACACCGCGAAGAGTTTGATTCCCTGCGCAAGAGCTTCGCCGAGCGTTGCAAAGAAGCTGACCACCTGGAGTTTTTCTGGTTCCCGGGACAGCGCGAGACGCTGGTCAAGCACAATACTCGCATCGAACCGCAGCGCCACCGCCGCCCGAGCCGCAATAGCCTGAAGCAGCGCCTGGGCAGCGCGCGCACGTATCTTAACGACGAAGTCGTCAACAACATGGGACTCTTGGCGTGCTGCGAGATTGCCAAAGCCATTCCCGCTACGACCGATACCATCAACCGGATTGCCACCAACACAGTGCCCGAGCGCCGCTACTCCAACGAGGCGCACAAGGTCTTTGTCTCGCCGCGCCGCGTTCGTTTCTCCGAGATGGAGTACTCCGTCCCGCTCGAGGCCGCTTCCGATGTCCTCGGAGAAATCCGCGACGCGATTGCCCGCAAGAGGATGAAAATCTCCTTCCCCATCGAGGTGCGCTCCGCAAAAGCCGATGATGTGGCCCTGTCAACTGCGTACGGCCGCGACAGTGCCTACATCGCCATCCACCGCTACTGGAAGGAAAACTACCGAGAGTACTTCAACCTCATTGAGCCGATTTTCAAGGCCCACGAAGGTCGCCCGCACTGGGGCAAATTGCACACGCTCCGCGCGGAGGATTTTTCGCAGCGCTACCCGCTGTTCGGCGAGGTCCAGGCGTTACGCGAAAAGGTCGACCCGCAGGGAATCTTCCTCAACGAGCACCTACGCGACCTTTTCTGCTAGTTATCTCCAGGCTTTACGACGTCCCGGGTAACCGCCCCATCCGTCTGGTCGGCGGCATCGTCGGGAACCGTGGCCGGTTCAATGCCAGCCTTGCGGAGTTCCCGGCGTACCCGACGCTGACGGCGCATCTTCAGGATGAGGTCGCAGATGAACAGCGCGACGGCACCCCAGATGATGAAGAAGCCAATCCAGCGCTCCGGCTCGAGCTCCTCGCCGAGCACGGTGACTGCCAAAGTGATCTGGAGAACCGGCGTGATGTACTGCATCAGGCCCAAGGTGGCTAGTGGCAGGCGCTTGGCACCTTCGCCGAAGAGCAGCAACGGAATGGCGGTAGCAACACCGGCGCTCATCATGAGCAGCGTGTGGCCGGTTCCTTCGGAGGTAAAGGTGCTCTGCCCGTTGGAGCTCAACCAGAAGATGTAGGCCAGCGCGATCGGTGTGATTACAGCGGACTCGGCCGTCAGCGACGCTGCCGAGGAAAGCGATACCCGCTTCTTCATTAGTCCGTAAAAACCGAAACTGAACGCCAGCGCCAGCGCACCCAACGGCGGATGTCCCACACCGATAGTGAGAACAATGACCGCAATGGTTGCCAAGATGACACTGCCGAGCTGCAACCGCGAGATGCTTTCACGGAAGAAAATCATCGCCAACAAAACGCTGACCAGCGGGTTAATGAAGTAGCCGAGTGCGGCCTCCGCCACCTGCCCATTGTTGACCAGGTAGACGTACACGCCCCAGTTGACGGAGATCAACAGTGCGGCAATAAAAATAGTGCCCCACGTCTTGGCGCTCGCGGCCTTCAGCTCTGGCCATGCGCGCATGAAGCTGAGGGCAATGGCCATAAAGACAAGCGTCCAGACGAATCGATGCGCCAAAATCTCCACGGCCCCCGCCGGCTCCAGCAGCGGAAAGTAGAGCGGAAACAGCGCCCACAAAAGGTACGCACCGAATGCCTGAATCACTGTTGACTGACTCCTTTTCGTTCTCGTTGAAACTGACTGCGTACTGGCGGCGTACTGACGGCAGAGTTCTAGCCGCTTCACCCTAGTCTTTTGGATTTGGGCACTTAGTTCTGGCTTCTATTAGTTCTGGCTCAGCCCCGGCGCAAAAAGCGGATCTTTATCCGTGAAACCGGAACTCAGCACCGGTCGGATACCAAAACGGCCGCGTGCCGCATCTGATGGCAGCGCCTCGACTGCTTTAACAGCAGGCAGTTTCTTGACATTCATCAACGCCTCAGCGTCTCCATAGACCAGTAAACCGTTGAAGCCGAGCCGTTCGTCGTCAATCGCGACGTCTGCGTAGGCAGCCGCTAACTCCAGTTGATCTTGCAGCAGCTTTTCTTCACTCGCCGTTTTGCTCGGCTGCGGCAAATACCGGGTACTCACGCCACCGATGATTGCAGTCGATACTCGCAGAGAGGGCTCTTTTTCATAGACCTGTGCCGCTTCTTGCGCATCGAGCAGCCGGTCAAAAGTCACCATCGCCCAGAACTTCGGGTCCTCCACGACTGGCTGGCCGTTCTTTAGCTGGTAGTCTTCCTTCTTCATATTCTCGAGGGACTCGTCGGCACGCTCTACGTACTGCTCGGTTGCTTCCCACGGGTCTGGACCGAGCGCATCGCCGTTGATATTCTGCGGCTTGCTCACGCGATCGGATGTCGAAGCGACTGCTAAAACAATCACCAATACGACAACACAGAAACCTGAGATTAGTGCCATCACTGGCGAAATACTGCCGTCACCGGTGCTTTTCGCACGAGTTTCGGGGCGCGCTCGATTCTTGGATCCCAATGGAGTCTGCGTCATGCGCCCTGCCTCAAAACTTCCAATGCGTGGTTCAAATCATCTGGGTATGGACATTCGATTTCCATCCAGCGACCATCTGCCGGATGGTGGAAACCAAGCGAAACAGCATGAAGCCACTGGCGGTTGAGCCCAAGCCGCTGGGCCAATGCCGGATCGGAACCGTACATGGGATCGCCACAACATGGGTGATTCAGCGCAGAGAAGTGCACACGAATCTGGTGCGTGCGCCCAGTTTCTAGATTCACCTTCAACAGCGTTGCTGGGGCGAAGGCCTCAAGCGTTTCGTAGTGCGTCACAGCATTTTTGCCATCCTGACGGACGGCAAAGCGCCACCCCGCCGAAGGATGACGGCCAATCGGAGCATCAATTGTCCCCGACAGCGGATCCGGATGCCCCTGAACCAGAGCGTGATAGGTCTTCGACACCTCACGGTTTTTGAACGCCCGCTTGAGCACGGAGTAGCCCCGCTCTGAGCAGGCGACAACCATCACGCCAGAGGTGCCAACATCCAAGCGATGCACGATACCTTTTCGCTCGGGCGGACCGGAGGTAGAAATGCGGAAACCAGCAGCCGCCAGCCCGCCGATAACCGTTGGACCTTCCCAACCGACCGACGGATGCGCAGCCACGCCAACAGGCTTGTGAACAGCTACCAAATCGGAGTCGTGGTAGAGCACGTCCATGCCCTCGACGAGTTCCTCTTTGGGAACCAATGGCTTTTCCACCGGCGGTAACAACACGGAGAGGAAAGCGTTTTCTTCCAAGCGGTCAGACTTGCCAACGCTCACACCATCAACCGTGATGTCCCCAGCCGCTGCCAAATCAGCCACCGCTGTGCGCGAGAGCCCCAGCAACTTAGCCACACCGGCATCTACCCGCATTCCGGCTAAGCCCGGTGGAACGGGCATCTGCCGGGTTTCTCGGTCGGGCTGGTGCGCTCCCCCGAGTGCTGCACCGCTATTTAGTGCATTGTCGTTCACTGCTGTCCTCCCTCCGCCAACTGCTTCTGATTCTTCTGAGCAGATTTCTTCTCCGCTGCAATCTGATCAGCGAAGAGATCCGGCTCCTTGGAAAAAACCATCCAGATAACGAGGATAATAACGCCCACAGTAATCGCGGAGTCCGCGATATTAAATACGGCAAAACCCTTCACCGACAGGAAATCGACAACGTGGCCGACATAGAAACCGGGCTCCCGAAATAGCCTATCGATGAGGTTGCCCAGCGCGCCACCAGCAATAAGCCCCGCCGCAGTCGCCGATATAGGACTGCGCAGCCAATGGGAACAGCACATCACAGCCAGGATGTAAACCAGCTGCAACGTGGTAAAAACCCAGGTGGCGTTCGTGCCAAAGGAGAAGGCTGCACCGGGGTTAAAAACGAGCCGCAACTCGAAGAGATCGCCAAGCACCTGCACCGCAGGACGGCCATCGAGAGTCTTCAAAGCGATAATCTTGGTCAGCTGATCAATAATCGCAACTGACACAATAACCGCGGCGAGAATCCCCCGCCGCGGGAAATATGTCCTCGTTTCCTTCTTAGTCACTGTCCCATAATGGCCTAACAAACCCATATTCAGCCAACTGACACCGCCCGGGTGGTTCCTATCCGCCAAGAAACCGGTACGCTAACCGGTGTGACTCGACGTTTCCAATCTCAGTTTGTTCCGGCCTCCTCCGCTTTACGACGCACAGGAGACACAACCCCCTCGTGGTTCCGTCGACCTAGCCACAGCGACCGAGCTGGTCACACCAAGCGTGGCCTGCTGGCAAGGGTCGGCACCGCAGTTGTTGCCGCTACTACTGTGGTGTCACTGGCCGCGTGCTCGTCGGAAAGCTCGGTGGAAACACAACCCGTGGACGTTGCACAACCCAAGATCGAATTGACCAGTGCTGGCAGCGGTGAGCTGGCGAGTGTGCGCTGGAAGGACGACGGTGCAGAGCAGGAGTCGACCGCGGCGGTGACACAGGGCTTCGCACAGCGTGGCGGAAACGCCGATAGCGACCAGACTTTCCCAGACACCCGCCTGGAAATCCCCCTGACCAGCACTGTTACCAGTGATAACGATACTCGTGCGGTGACGTCAGAGGTGGGTAAACCCCACGGCTCCAACGATGAGCTGAATGAGGATATCGCTACCGCGCAGGGATTTATCTCTGATTCGTCAACAACGGCCACAGGTGAGGTCAAGGAACTCAAGCTGGGAGCGCCGGAGAAGGCCACCGACACCGCTCGCGCTGGTGTGGAGATGGCGCTGCAGCAGCTGCATTCCGTACCTATCGTCTTCCCCTCCGAGGACATCGGAAAGGATGCGACCTGGACGGTCGAAAGCGAGGTCGAAGGCCAGACCAAGATGACGCAGAAGGTGACCTATACCCTGCTCAGCCGTGCGGGAGACATTGTTAATTTGAAGGTCGATGTCAAGCAGGTGCCGACCGTTACGGAGTTGGACACTGGCGGCGAGGGTGCACTGAAGGTTGTCGAGGCCACGACTGACATGCTTGCCGACCGCGTCACCATCGACCTGACCAAGCCCCTTCCGGTGAAGGGCAACATCGATTTTGTTACCTCCGTGACCTACGGCGACGGCAACTCCGATGTGCGCATCACTCAGCAGACGCATCGCGGGCTGGAGTTTAAGGACGGCGACGGCTCGAGGAAGTAGCCCAGAAGATTAGCTCGTACCACCGCAAGGTTAGAAGACGAGAAAGTGTCTAGGTTTATGTCACTTTTCTGCCCAAAAAATGGGCGGAACTGTCATAAACCTAGACACTTTCTTTTGTGTGGCCAGTGCACCCGACCGGACTAGGCCGTAACGCCTGGCCCGACGGCACCTAAGCCGGAGGCGGTGGAGGCGGTGCATCCTCAGCCGGCGGCGGTGGCGGAGGCGGAGCCTCTTCAGCCGGTGGTTCAGGCGCGGGAGGCGGCGGAGGCGGCACTTCCTCGACCGGCGCTTCGGGCTCCGCAGCCGGAGCTGGCTCCTCGACCGGAGCTGGGGCCTCCTCAACCGGAGCCTCTTCAACCGGGGTTTCTTCCTCTTCTGGCTCAGGTGGCGGCGGAGGAGTCTCGCCGGGCGCGAGGCAGAACCCAGGCTTGTGCTCCGGATCAAGTGTCGATGCCAGGTTGCAGGCCCATTCCTTGCTCAGCATCCAACGACCATCCCGGTGGATAAAGTCCACCTGCTCCACGAGCATCGGATCTTCCTCCGGACGGAGGATATTGACACCGGCTACGGCCTGCTTAGTAGTAAATCCAGGCGTGACCGGGTCAATGACATCAAAGCTGATTTCCTGCTCATTGGCACTGTGGGTGACAATGTCGAAGAAATCGCCGGCAGTATCGCCGTCCTCGATGGTCAGAGCCTTTTCCTCGATAGGTAGATCGGGGTTGATGAGGCGTGCGAGAACGTCGTTAAGCTCTGCACGCGTCGGCAGCATGATGACGGGTTCCGCCGAGCTGGATGTCTTCGATTCAGTCGTCGGCGCTGCAGTATTGCCACCACCGCAGGCAGCGAGCCCAAGTGCGCTGACCGAGACCATCGCCGCTACTGTCACACCTCGCGCTGTGCGCCAACGCATTCCGCTAACGCGCTGGTTGCAGGGGACTTTCATATGTGCACTACTCCAATAAAATCTGCATGAAGATTCGCTGGCTTCACGCCTTCCATAATCCTACACAAGGCCAAAACACCGCCTGGGTAAGATGGTGGACATGTCGACTCAGGATCATTCCCCGGCTAGCTCGGCCTCGTCTATCCCGGCCTCCCCTCGCCGAATCGTTGTCATCACCACCGGCGGCACCATCGCCTGCACCACGGATCGCAGCGGTGCGCTAACCCCGACCATCTCGGGCGCGGAGCTCGTTGCGGCGGTCGCGCAGCGTTATCCAGAGGGCATGTTAGAGCTGGAGGTTCGTGAGCTCGGGATGCTGGACTCGTCGAATCTCGCGTTCACCGATGTTGACCGTATTCTCGCCGCTATTCACGAAGTGCTTGACGACGACTCCGTGGACGGTGTCGTCGTAACTCATGGCACGGACACGATGGAAGAAACGGCCATGGCTGCCGATATTTTCCATGCTGACTCGCGTCCGGTTGTCTTTACTGGTGCACAGCTTCCCTATGATCATCCCGAAACCGACGGACCGGGGAACCTCTTTGAGGCCGTGACCATTGCTTCCGATGCCTCTGCGCAGGGAATTGGCGTTCTTATTGTCTTTGGCCACGCAGTCTTGCCGGTGCGAGGTGCGACAAAGTGGCACACGACCGATCCTTTAGCTTTTGCCACTAATGCCCCGGAGGAGCCGGTTCGTCCAGATCCGCTGCCTCTGACCGCCTTGGCGGGCTCGAAGGTAGAGATTATCCCTGCCTACTTAGGTGCAGATGGATCACAGCTGAATTCGGCCGTCGCCGCCGGTGCACGCGGCATTGTCGTAGAAGGCCTGGGATCGGGCAATGTCTCCGATGAGTTTGCCGCCGCCATTGACCGGGCCATTGCCGCTGATGTGACCGTCGTGATGGCAACGCGCGTCCCGCGTGGTGATGTCCACGCCGCCTACGGTGGTGCCGGTGGCGGTGCGACGCTGGCTCGGCACGGTGTGATTAGCGCTGGTTGCGTGCATGCACCGCAGGCGCGCATCATTCTCGCTGCCGCGCTGGCTGCGAATGTGCACCCGCAGACGCTGTTCTAATTCACGCCTCGATGATGCGGATGATTTTCGCCGGATTTCCAGCCACGACTACGCCCGCGGGAACGTCCTTAGTCACCACCGCACCCGCGGCGACCACGGAATCGTCGCCGACATAAACACCGCCCAGGATGATGGCTCCACCACCGATCCAAGCATTGCGCCCGATGATGATTTCATCACCGGACTCTAGATAAGCGGCGCGGGCCTCAGCTCCCAGTGGGTGTACTGGTGGAAGCAGCTGCACATTGGGCCCGAGCTGCGCGTAGTCGCAGATTGTCACCTTCACCACGTCAAGTGCGGTGAGCCCAAAGTTGATGAAAACGTTGTCGCCGATGTGGATGTTATCGCCGTAGTCCAGGTAGATCGGCGGGCGGACGGTGCTGTCCTCTCCGAAAGACCCCAGTGCCGGTGCTAGCACTTGCTGTGCTGCCTGCTGGTCTTCCCGGAATGCGACGTCAAATTCCGCGGCCACCTGGCCAATTCGCGCGTTCAGAGCCTGCGATTCCGGATGATCGGCGATATACCACTGACTGTTCAGCATGCGCTGGCGGTTATCCAGACCGTCGTCGGGAAGTGTGGTCGTCGGATTCGGATCTCGATCGGTGTTGCGCAACGAGGCGCGGCGAGCTGCCTCGAGCTCTGCAATGCGGGATTCGGTAGTCATAGTGGCCCAGTTTACGGTCAGCGCATAAACAGGGAGGCGCGAACGGCACCGAGGATAACGGCGACATCAGGCAGCCGCATCAAGCATCCGCATCGGGGCCAACCTCATCTTCACTTTCACGCTCAGGTTGCGGCAAGTCAAGAGCTGCTTCTTCGTCGGAAGCCAGCCACTCTGGCCAGTCCAAACTGCACACCGCAGAGCACGGGCGCAGCTCCGGGTCGTCCTCCTTCAGCGTGATCATGCGCCCGGGGCCACTGGTGCGGCTTTCAAAACGGACAGTCACAATCCCGTGCCCCGACCCCTGTACCCAACCATGTCCATACTCACTGTGGTGCACATCCGAGGTAGGTGCCCACTTGGAGTCGGAAAGCCGAACGGTCGGCAACGCACCGGTTCCAGATAGCTCGACCAGGCCGGCGGGAGCGTCGGAAAGCGTAGGTGCCGGCACTCGATCTTCGACGGTGATAGCACGGTCGAGCTCAGGAAACAGGACTTCTTGTATGTGTGAATCCAGCCCGGAGAAACCGACGCCCACCAGTCGCACTGGGCCGACCTCCGCGGGTGTGAACGCGATTCGGTGAGCGACAGCCATGAGGGTGTCGAAGTCCTGTGTGGCGTAGGCGAGCGTCTCAGATCGGGTATGGATGCTCAAGTCGGACAGACGCACCTTGCAAGTGATGGTGCGGGCACCACGGCCATCTTTTTTGAGCCGTCGAAAAGCGGACTCACCTGCGCGATCGATGGCGGCGTGGAGTTGGGCCTGCGACTCCAGATCCTCGGGATAGGTGTACTCCGCCGATACAGACTTGGCGACATCGCGTTCCTTAACCGGCCGATCGTCTGTCCCCTGCGCCAGCTGCCACAGCATCACACCGGTTTTGGATGTCAGCGAAACCTCGACATCGCGCTGGGACATGGCGGCGAAATCACCGATAGTCTCCACGCCCAGTGTGTGCAGTTTTGCAGCGGTGACAGGGCCAATGCCCCAGAGCTTCTCTACCGGCAATGGGTGTAGTAGCTCGTGATTGCGTGCGGGGTCCAGCACGTACACGCCATCGGGTTTCGCCAGGCCTGACGCAATTTTTGCGAACTGCTTGCCCGCGCCCGCGCCTATCGACGAGGCCAAGCCGGTCTCCCGCCGAATATCTGCCCGCAGTTGCTCCGCCCAGGCAATGACCTGCTCCTTCGAGGCTCCCTGAAGCTCTTCGGGTTCCATGAAAGCCTCGTCGACACTGAGCTGCTCGACCACGGGCACGCGCTCGCGGATTACAGAGAACACGCGGCGCGACACCGGCCCGTAGATGCCCTTGCGCGCGCTGACCGTCACTGCGGTCGGTGGCATGAGACGACGTGCGCGGGCCATCGGCATAGCCGAGTGCGCGCCGTACGCGCGGGCCTCATAGGAGGCACCGGCGACCACACCTCGACCACCCAGTCCGCCGACGAGAACTGGCCGCCCGCGCAGAGTCGGGCGGGTGAGCTGCTCGACGGACGCGAAGAACGCGTCCATGTCGATGTGCAGGACCCACCGCCCGGAAGTCGGCATTGAGATTACTCTCCCCTACTGCTTGGCAATATCCGCCGAGCAGCCGTCCGCCACGTCGTAGCTCAGTGGCTCTCCGCCAGCGACGACTTCGAAAGCGGTGGCAAGAACTTCCCGGGCGATGAGGTCAGCGTGGCGGTTTGCCCACTCTTCACGCTCGGACGGGACCTGCAGCTTCACCGAGATACGGTCGGTGACCTCGAGGCCAGCGTTCTTGCGGGCGTCCTGGAGACCGCGGATACGGTCAGCAGCCCAGCCACGGGACTCCAGGTCCTCGTCGAGCTCGGTGTCAAGCACGACCAGGCCATTGACGCCGTCGACCTCAGCGGTGGAATCCGGCGAGATCGCGACCAGATTGCGGGTGTACTCGCCCTCCTGCAGCGGAATACCATCGGCGACAACGGCGCCGTCGACAACCTCGTAGTTGCCGGACTTCACAGCCTTAATGACCTTCTGAACGTCCTTGCCCAGGCGTGGACCGGCCACGCGAGCGTTGACGGAGACCTCGAAACGTCCCACCGAGTCCACGTCGGAGGTGAACTCCACCTTGTCGACGTTGACCTCGGAGGAAACGATGTCGGCGTAATCACGCAGACGTTCGGCATCCGGGAATGCCAGGGTTAGCTTCTTCAGCGGCAGGCGGTTTCGCAGCTGGTTGGCCTTGCGGATGCGCGATGTTGCCGAGCAGACATTGCGGACAATGTCCATGGACTCAACGAGTTCGTCATCGGTCGGCAGCTTGTCGACGTCCGGCCAATCCTCCAGGTGCACCGAGCGGCCGCCAGTGAGCGAGCGCCAGATGACCTCGGTGGCCATCGGCAGCAGCGGAGCAGCCACGCGGGTGAGAACCTCCAGCACCGTGTATAGGGTGTTGAATGCCTCTGGGTGCTTGACATCGCCGGCCCAGAAGCGGTCGCGGGAGCGGCGCACGTACCAGTTGGTCAGTGCGTCACAGAACTGACGGACCTCATCGG
Organism: Corynebacterium sp. HMSC063A05; assembly: GCF_001809695.1. NCBI lineage: Bacteria > Bacillati > Actinomycetota > Actinomycetes > Mycobacteriales > Corynebacteriaceae > Corynebacterium > Corynebacterium sp. HMSC063A05. The sequence goes on from NZ_KV798510.1 coordinate 83,398, forward strand.
TGGCAGCAGCAATGTCGGTGTTGTCCAGGCACTCAGTGACAGCACGGACAGTTGCTGCAAGCTTGGCCAGGATGTACTTGTCCAGGATGTTGTCGGAGTCCACCGACCACTCGGCCGGCTTGGAGGCGTAGAGCTGCAGGAACGAGTATGCGTTCCACATTGGCAGAAGCGCCTGGCGCACGCCCTCGCGAATACCCTGCTCGGTGACGATCAGATTGCCACCGCGCAGAATCGGGCTGGACATGAGAAACCAGCGCATGGCGTCGGAGCCGTCGCGGTCGAAGACCTCGTTGACATCCGGGTAGTTGCGCTTGGACTTACTCATCTTGTTGCCGTCATCACCCAGCACGATGCCGTGGGCGACGACCTTCTTGAACGCCGGGCGGTCAAACAGTGCAACCGACAGGACGTGAAGCAGGTAGAACCAGCCGCGGGACTGGCCGATGTACTCCACAATGAAGTCGGCCGGTGCGTGGGACTCGAACCACTCCTTGTTCTCGAACGGGTAGTGGAACTGCGCAAACGGCATGGAACCGGAGTCGAACCAGACATCCAGGACGTCCGGGACGCGGCGCATCATGGACTTGCCGGTCGGGTCGTCCGGGTTCGGGCGCACCAGTTCGTCAATCTCCGGGCGGTGCAGTGTGGTCGGGCGAACGCCGAAGTCCGCCTCCAGCTCATCGAGGGAACCGTAGACGTCGACACGCGGGTACTCGTCGTTGTCGGAAACCCACACCGGAATAGGCGAACCCCAGTAGCGGGTACGGGAGATATTCCAGTCACGTGCCCCCTCGAGCCACTTGCCGAACTGACCGTCGCGCACGTGCTCCGGCATCCACTCAATCTCGTTGTGGTTGAGCTCCACCATGCGCTCGCGGATCTTGGTAACGGACACGAACCAGCTTGGCAGTGCCATGTAGATTAGCGGCTCGCCCGAACGCCAGGAGTGCGGGTAGGAGTGCTCGATGGTGCGGTGCTGGACGACGCGGCCAGCGGCCTTCAGGTCACGGATGATGTCCTTGTTAGCGTCGAAGACCAACTTGCCCTGGTACTCCGGCACCTGGGAAGTGAACTTACCGTCCATGTCCACCGGAATGATGACATCGATGCCGTATTCATTACAGGTGTTCATATCGTCTTCACCGAATGCCGGTGCCTGATGGACCACACCAGTACCGTCCTCGGTGGTGACATAGTCGGCCACCATAATCTGGAAGGCGTTCGGGTGATCTGCGAAGTACTCGAAGATCGGCTGGTAGGTCAGACCTTCCAGGTCAGCACCAGCGAACGTAGCCACGACCTCGTGTTCCTTGCCCAATTCCTTGGCATAGGCACCAATCAGCGCCTCTGCCAGCAGGAAGGTCTTACCTGCAAACTCCGGCACGGAGGAATCCCCTCCGACCTTAACTACGGCATAGGTGACCTTCGGGTTCACGGCCAGGCCAAGGTTGGACGGCAGCGTCCACGGCGTGGTGGTCCAAGCGATAGCCGCAGTGTCAGCGAACACCGGGTTGTCCGCCAGAGTCTTCTCCGCTGCAGAGCCGGCCTTGGCGCCGGTGAACGGGAAGGTCACGGTCAGGGTCGGGTCCTGCCGCATCTTGTAGGAGTCATCCAGGCGGGTCTCCTGGTTGGATAGCGGGGTGTGCTCTGCCCAGGAGTACGGCAGCACGCGGAACCCCTGGTAGACCAGGCCCTTGTTATAGAGCTCCTTGAAGGCCCAGATCACGGACTCCATGTAACTCATGTCCATGGTCTTGTATCCGCCGTCAAAGTCAACCCAACGAGCTTGACGAGTGACATATTCCTTCCACTCGCCCGCATACCGTAGCACCGACTCGGCGCAGTACTTGTTGAAGTTAGCCAGACCCATTTCCTCAATCTGGCCCTTGTCCTTAATACCGAGCTGCTTCTCTGCCTCCAGCTCAGCCGGCAGACCATGGCAGTCCCAGCCAAAGACACGGCCAACCTGGTAACCACGCATGGTCTTGTAACGCGGAACGATGTCCTTGACGTAACCGGTCAGCAGGTGACCGTAGTGCGGTAGACCGTTGGCAAACGGCGGGCCATCATAAAAGACGTATTCGTCCGCCCCATCGCGCTGATCAATAGAGGCCTGGAAAGTGCTGTCCTTACCCCAGTACTCCAGAACCTTTTCCTCCAGCTCCGGGAACTTCGGGCTCGACGTGTACTTACCAAAGTCAGCAGTGCGCGGATACGCGCCGCCTGCCGGAGTGGCCTCAGCAGAGGCATTTACATCGTTCGAATTAGACACCGTTTTTACGTCACTTCCGTGGTCGAACATCATTAATACTCACCACGGGGACGCGTGCCTAGCCCCTTCAGCGTTGTTACTGGTGACACTGAAAAGGAGTCTCGCGCGGTACCACCCCGCTTGGCATCACGCTTTACGACGGTTCTTGCGAACAAGAACCATGCGGTTTCACGCGATAGCCCGCTTATTTAATACGGCTTTGTAACGGTGCCAAACCGTTCGGTTCTACTGGGCCCATTTATTGCTGGACTGTTCTTCCGAAACGCTCCCCGGTGATGGCCGGCTCATTGCGTGTATGGGTGTCAGTATAGCAGTGTCTCAGGCAACTACTACAACCCTGACCGAAACAAAGAATGCGCTTGGGTCGCAGGGAAAGATAACAAAAACCACCGCGCTCTGCCTCCCCTTCCTGGGGAGCCGAGCGTGGTGGTTTTCTACGTATTGGCTACGTAATTAGTTGTTGTAGCCGTCGGCCGGGGCAGCCGACTCGCGAGAGTTCAGGTCGTCCAGCTGAGACTCCAGGAAGGTCTTCAGGCGGGTGCGATACTCGCGCTCGAAGATGTGCAGTTCCTCGATGCGACCCTCCAGAGCGGTCTGCTGCTCCTTGACGGTGGTCATAATCTCGTGGTGCTTGCGCTCTGCATCCTCCTGCAGCGCGGTTGCCTTCTGCTGCGCTGCGGTGATGGTGGCGTTGGAACGAGCGTCTGCGTCGCTAATCATTTGCTCGCTGCGCTGGCGAGCGTCGGTGAGGGTCGACTCAGACTCGTTGCGGGCATCAGCCAGCAACTGCTCACTGCGCTCCTTGGCATCAGCCAAAGTTGCGTCTGCCTCGTTGCGAGCGTTGGTGACAGTGCGCTCGGCCTCTTCATTGGCCTCTGCCACGGTGCGGTCAGCGTTCTCACGAGCCTCGGTGACAAGCTTGTTCGCCTCAGCGTCGGCGTCAGTGGTGACGCGATCGGCGGTGTCCTGAGCAGCCTGCAGGATACGAGCAGCACGGAGGCTAACTTCCTGCGACTCAGTGCCGGTGCTTGCTGCAACTGTCTGCGGCTGCGCCGCAGATGCGGAGGAAGCCTGCTGTGCAGAAGCCTCTGCCTCAGAAGCACGCTTCTCAAGAGCATCCAGACGATCCTGGTAGCGAGCCTCAATCTCCTGCTGCTGAGCGTTCAGTCGCTCGTTGTACTCAGCGCGCAGCTCCTGCTCAATTTCCTTGCGCAGCTTGTCTTCATCGACAGCCGGCGTCGCAGCGGCAGCACCGGAAGCGGCGTAGTCTGCGCCGCCACCCTGCTCTAGCTGACCTTCAAGGTCCTCAACGCGCTGGCGCAGCTCAGCGTTTTCATCCTGGAGCTCACCCAGTGCGTCCTCCACGAGGTCGAGGAACTGGTCGACCTCATCCTCGTTGTAACCACGCTTGCCAATCGGAGGCTTGCTGAAAGCCACATTATGCACATCAGCCGGAGTCAACGGCATGGTGAGTTCCCCTAACACTTTGAGCGGACAGTTCTTAAGAAATCTTAAGAGAATTATTTCCAGTAGTACTGTTTACCCGGCCAATCCTACCTGCTCTAGTCACAGTCCTCACCCCATTTATTTTGGGCAGGACTCTATCTCCCACGTTCTAACCAGTGGCAAAGTTCTAGTAAAACGTTAAACCTCGCCCTTACCCTGCACCTTTAGCCACAGAGCTTTACCCCCGACACAACAAAAACCCGTTGGGGATTACATTCCCCTACGGGTTCCTATTATTGCCCCCGATTAACACCCCCGGCAGCAATTCAATGCCCGAGAACATCACATTCGGGACAGTCAAAACAACACAGCTCCACCGAAATCCACATTGTGGACCCCAAGCAAACAGTTAGCGATATTTACGCCACCGCACCGAGAGCTACCTGCAGCACCATTCGCAGAATCATAAGGATGAAGAACAAAACAAGCACAGACATGTCCACCATCACGTTGCCCATCGGCATAGGCGGGATGAGTCGGCGCAACAGCTTCACCGGCGGGTCGGTGATGACAAAAACAATTTCGCCAATCGACGAAAACACCCTGCCCGGTCGCCAGGATCGAGAAAATGACTGAATCATTTCAATCACGATGCGAGCCAACAGCAGATAGGTGAAAAGCTTCAGCAGGATTAGCAGAACTAGCAGTAGTGAAGACACGAATAAACAGTCTAGCTAATTAATCGAAATACGAAATACTAACAAGTCATGCGAGCCGGCTGACTAGCCGGACATCCGGTCGAACTGCCCCTCGTTGACATCGCAGCCGTGCGGGTACAGGGTAAACACGGAGCCGTCAGCCTTGATCCGGCCGCGCAGACCGAAAACCAGTCCAGCAACGAAGTCGACGTAGCGCTTAGCCTCAGATGGGTCGAGCTCACTCAGATCGAAGGTGACGATGTCACCGTCGCGGAAGTGTGAACCGATGTCCGGAGCCTTGGAGTACTTGTCCTGGAAACCACTTTCCGGCTTGATAAAGACCTGCTCTGGTTCCTTGGTCTCAGCAACGGAGTGCAGGTTGCCGTAGCGGTAGTCCTCCTCACGGGAGTTCACACTTGCAGCCTCACCTGGAGCCTCTTCGCGCAGCTCGTAGCGGTGGCGCTCCGCACGACGCGAGTCGGCATAGGAGTCATCAAAACGCTCCTCGTCACGGCGGTCAAACTCGTCGTAGTGCTCGTCGTAAGCCGCGTCATCAGTCGGGGTAAGACCGAAGAAATTTGAAACCCCACGGAAGAAATCAGCCATCTTCTGCTACGTCCTTCTTAGTGTGCGAATTTAAGTCTGTGCTACCCACAACCTACCGGCTGGGTCAGCAATATCGCATAGACACGCGCAAATTTGGCGAGCCAAAATTACAACTTTGAAACTTAGTCCTGCTCAGGCAGGATCACGATGCCCGCCTGACGGCCAGTTTTTCCCTCCCGCCGGTAGGAAAAGTACTGCTCATTGTCAATAGTGCAGCTGGGCTCGACGTTGAGATGCCGCACGCCGAGGTCATAGAGCTGACGCAACAGGCCGGCGCGCACGTCGACACCGGCAGTCCCCTGCTTCGTTCGCGTCTTCGCTCCGGGCAAGTGCTTATCGACGTCATCGGCCATCGACTCAGGCACCTCGTAATTGTGCCCAGAAGCCGCCGCACCGAGAAGCGCATGGATATTCTCGGGCGTGGCACCGAGCTCAATCATCTTTTCGACAGATTTACGAACGATTCCGTTGCGGGCACCGGTCCGCCCCGCGTGTACCGCAGCGGCGACACCCGCATGATCGTCGGAAAGCAAGACGGGAACGCAATCGGCAACGAGCACTACCAGCGCGAGACCCGGCGTGGTCGTGACGATGGCGTCAGTAGCCGGGACAGGCTCAGTTTGTGGTTCGTTGACGACGGTGACCGTGTTGGTGTGAAGCTGCTCCATATAGACGAAGCGGGCGCGGTCGATTCCCAGAGAATCGGCCAAGCGCTGGCGGTTGCGTTCGACTGCGGACGGGTCATCGCCGACATGATCTCCAAGATTGAAAGAATCATATGGTGGCAGCGAAAACCCGCCGCGCCGATTCGTCAGAATTTTTCGGCTGCGGCGGGATTCAGTCATGATTTCTTAGAAGCCCCACTCCGGCAGGTCACTGGAGGCCTGGTAGCCACCACGACGATCATCGCGGTCATCGCGATCCTTGTAACGGTGAGCACCACGGTAGTTGCGGTTTTCCTGCGTACGCGGTGTCGGGTTGTCGGTGAACAGACCACCGCTGTTCGGATTGGTGCGCGGGACAAAGCGGTCGCGGTCCTCACGCTCGCGCGGCTGTGCGACCGGACGCTCTTCCTCCGCACGCGGAGCCGGAGTGCCGAGGTTGTCACCGCCCGGCAGTGCGCTGCCCTGGCGCGGCGCCTGCTCAGCGGCCGGACGCGCCTCGACATCCTGTGCAGCCGGTCGTGCAGCGGCACCTGCGGCTGGCTTGTCCAGCGGGTTGCCGTTACCCTGCTCAAAACCGGTAGCAATCACAGTGACGCGAACTTCGTCACCGAGGTTGTCGTCGATGATGGTACCGAAGATGATGTTGGCATCCGGGTCAGCCTTTTCCTCCACGATGGACGCGGCGGCGTTGACCTCCATCAGACCGAGGTCGGAGCCACCGGCGACGGAAATAAGCACACCCTGTGCACCATCCATGGTGGACTCCAGCAGCGGGGAGTTAATGGCCTGAGTAGCGGCGTTCATCACACGGTCATCGCCACGTGCGGAGCCAACGCCCATCAGAGCCGAGCCAGCCTCCGCCATTACCGAGCGGACGTCGGCGAAGTCGACGTTAATCATGCCCGGAATGGTAATCAGGTCAGTAATACCCTGGACACCGTTGTACAGAATCTCGTCGGCAAAGCGGAACGCGTCCATCATGGACAAATCCTGCTCACCAATCTGCAGCAGACGCTGGTTCGGAATGGTGATAAGGGTGTCACAGACCTCCTTGAGGGTTTCAATGCCCTCAGCGGCCTGGCGCGCACGGCGCTTGCCCTCGAAGTCGAACGGCTTGGTTACTACGCCGACGGTCAGGGCGCCGGACTTCTTGGCGATGCTCGCGACAACCGGAGCTGCACCAGTACCGGTGCCACCGCCCTCACCTGCGGTAACGAAGACCATATCGGCGCCCTTGAGGGTCTCTTCAATCTCATCCTTGTGGTCTTCCGCAGAAGTGCGGCCAACCTCGGGGTTAGCGCCAGCTCCCAGACCACGAGTTGCCTCACGTCCGATGTCGAGCTTGACATCAGCGTCGGAGAACATCAGGGCCTGCGAGTCGGTGTTGACTGCGATAAATTCGACACCCTTCAGCCCCTCCTCGATCATGCGGTTGACAGCATTGACGCCACCGCCGCCGACACCGACGACTTTGATAACGGCGAGGTAGTTATTCGGGGAGGTCATTGCGCGTTTCTCGCCCTTTCCTATAGGTCCTAAATAATTTCATCTAGCCACGTTGCACATGGGCCGCACGACAGCATTGGCACCGCCGGGCAGTACAGCTCTCCATGACACCGCACGGAAGAAGTGCATCATGGCCGAAAAGCTGTTGACCCCATTGTGGTCGAAAACTGCAAATAATTCAGCGACCTTTTAGCGCGTGTCGCTACCTTAAACCTGCACTTGAGGGATAGTGTTTAGCCACAGAAATCACTCCAGACACCACCATTCTCTACTCTCCCTTTGCAGCGGGTAGTCGGGGGTTGGAGACATTCCAAATCTTCTCGCCACGGTTCAGGACAATCTCCGTCGCACGCGCTTTTTCTGCCGCATTATCCGAGGACCCGAAGTACACCTCGTATCCATCGGTCAGAAATAGCTTGATTTCTGCCTCGGAAGGCGCGCTAATCCGCTCCACACGGTGTGCGACGGGCTCCGGCAACGCCTTGACGACGTTCAAAACCGCCTTGATAACGCGCGGTTCGGGGTCAACTTTGCCGTCAGTTGGCTCATCCACGCGAGGTGCATCAACAACTTCGATGACACCCGGAGGCGGGGCTGCCGTGACGAACTCCTGCCCATTTGCGGAAAACAGATGCTCTCCGTCAGTGGCACGGACAAACACCACTGGGGTGAATTCCCGTACCGAAATAGTCACGCCCTGCGGCCATGAACGACTGACGGTCACGCTATCGACCCACGGCTGCCCCGCCACGGAGCGCGCTGAGGCATCCGTGTCCAAGCGAATGAGCTTTTGATTCTCGGAGATACCACTGGCGTCGACAATCGCGTCTTTATCACCGTGGACGACGCCTTCAACATCAATGTTTTTCACAACCAGCCACGGCGAAAACCACACCACCGCTGCAACGATGGCGATAATCGCGACCAGGCCACCGCCGATGAGCCAGCCGCGTCGCGGGGCGCGCGCTGAACGCTGTCGCCGCGACACGGCTGTGCCCTGGTCTGCACCGTCGGTCTGCTGAGATTGCTTTCGGCTGGTTTTCACAGTGCTACGACTCCACCTGTTCGTCGTTGTCTCCGCTGAGCTCGCGCACGATTTCGTCGGCAAGCATCGTCACAGAGCCAGCACCGATGGTCAAGATGACATCGTGCGGTTCGGCGATTTCGCGGACGCGAGCCGGGACGCTGGTGAAATGCGGCTCATACGTCACAGGGATGGTCATTTTGTTGGCGATGAGCGCACCGTCGACGCCCGGCAGTGGCTCCTCGCGGGCACCGAAGACATCGAGCAAAACAGCCTTGTCCGCCAGCGACAGGGCTGCAGCGAACTCGTCGGCAAAGTTGCGAGTACGCGAGTACAAGTGCGGCTGGAAAACAGCGATGACATTGCCACGACCGGCCTCGGTGACCAATTCCCGAGCTGCGCCGAGAACTGCGGAGACCTCGGTCGGGTGATGCGCGTAGTCGTCGTAGATACGAGCGCCAACAAATGGCCCCTCGCCGATACTGCCGTGATAGTCGAAGCGACGACGGACACCGGTGAATTCACCAAGACCGCGCGCCATACGCCCCAGATCTGCCCCGACGCAGTCGCCACCAACCATTGCGGCCAGCGCGTTGAGCGCCATGTGACGGCCGGGCTGATGCAGTTCAAACCTCACCGATGTCGAGCCAACGGTGGCCTCCACACGGGCGCCACCACCGACGGGAGTCCAGCCGTGCAAAACGGCACCAACCGGCAGCGTCGGGTGTTTAGCCAAGGCTTCTTCCCCACCATAAGCCAGCACGTTAATGCCGCGTTCCACCGCGCGCTCGCCCAATGCGGCCGCATGCGGATCCTCAGCACAGACGACCAGATGACCGCTGTCTTTAATGCGCTCTGCAAAAGCGTCAAAGACGGCGTAGTAGGTCTCGTCGTCCCCGAAAAAGTCAAGGTGATCGGGCTCGATGTTGGTAATTACGGCCACTTCCGGCTGGTAAGTCAACAACGAGGCATCCGACTCATCGGCCTCAGCAACAAAGACGTCACCACTGCCCTGGTGAGCATTGACGCCGGCCTTGCTCATTAGACCGCCAACAGCAAAAGACGGATCCAAACCAGCTGCCTGCAAAGCGGCGACGGTCATCGACGTAGTAGAGGTTTTGCCGTGAGTACCGGCAATCAGAAGGGCCCTGGAGTCCTGCATCAACAGCGCTAGCACATCGGAACGCTTGAGCACCGGAATGTCCAGCCCATGTGCACCGGCCAGCTCCGGATTCGTCTTCGGAATAGCTGCGAAGGAAATGACCACTGCCTCCGGGAACTCTCCCTCACCGGCCAGCTCGAGATTCGCACGGTCATGGCCAATGGCGATGGTGGCTCCCATCGCACGCAGTCCCACCACCGCGCGGGACTCCTTGACATCGGAACCGGTAACACGAATGCCACGCGCCAACAGGATGCGAGCGATACCGGACATGCCGGCACCGCCAATGCCAATCATGTGGACACTTGCGGGCAGCTCTCCCGTTACCGGCTGAAAGCCATCGAAATTAACGTTCATGTTTATGCTCGCTTTACTTCTTAGAGTTCACAGCCGCAGACAGCACCCGACGGGCGATGTTCTCCGCAGCGTTACCATGTCCGATATTGGCCAGGGCGCGGCGCCCGTCGGCAAGCTTTTCAGGGGACGTGACCAGCGGAATTACGATATCCGAAACTGATGCCGCAGTCAGCGACTCGTCGGCGATGAGAATGCCGCCGCCAGCATCGATGACATCGGTGGCGTTGAGTGCCTGTTCCCCATTTCCGTGTGGCAGCGGTACATACACCGCAGGCAGGCCGACAGCTGAGACTTCAGCTACCGTCATCGCACCGGAACGGCACAAAATCAGGTCAGCGGCGGAGTACGCCAGATCCATCCGGTCGATGTACGGGACAGCGACATAGGGGGCGTCCTCGCGGATGGACTCGACCTCGACGTGATTCTTCTTTCCGTAGGCATGCAGTACGGATACACCGGCCTGGGCGAGCTCTGCGGCTGCACCGCTGACAGCTTCGTTGATGGAACGCGCCCCCTGCGAACCACCGGTGACAAAGAGCACCGGTCCCTCCTGCGGTAAACCGAAGAACTCGCGGGCTTCGGCACGCTTGGCGTCGCGGTCCAGCGCCGCGAGGCTGGCACGCACGGGATTGCCGACGACCTCGGCCTTCAGACCTGAACCGGTCACAGCGGCCAGGCCGACGCCGCCGAGTGCGACACCGAGCTTATTGGCCAGACCCGCACGGGCGTTGGCCTCGTGAACCAGGAACGGAATCTTCTTCCCCGCACGACACGCCATGTAGGCAGGTGCCGATACGTAGCCGCCAAAACCGATGACCGCATCAGCGTCAATACGCTTGAAAACCTTGCGGGTCTCACGCACCGCGCGAGCGACGTTGAGAGGCAGCTTGAACAAATCCGCAGTCGGCTTGCGCGGCACCGGCACTGGCGGAATCAGTTCCAGGTCATAGCCTCGCGCCGGTACGAGGGTCGACTCCAACCCCCGATTCGTACCGAGTGCAATGACGCGGGCCTCCGGCTGCAGGTTCAAAATCGCATCCGCCACTGCCAGTGCGGGTTCGATATGGCCAGCCGTACCACCGCCGGCCACCACAATGGTCGGAGCAGAGCCATCTTCCTTGAGAAACTGCTCAGACTCCGAAGCGCCTTTCGCCCCAGCGGCTGCGCCCAGATTCTTGTCTGCCATGGTGTTATCGATTCCTCCTCCGCGGTGCTGAACCGCCATTCCTATTGTTTCGGCCCGGGCGCTGGCGCGAACGCGACTGTCCGCCACGGCCTTCGCCCCGAATCCTACTGCCCCGACCTGAGCTTGACGACGACCAGGAGCCCTGTGACCGTCCAGCCCGCGGCGACCTCGCTGTAAATCCCCAAGCCCGTCCGTTGTCACTACGAGAGGAATAATCCACTTCGCGGCCACGAACGCTGCCCGAGTTTCCGGAGCTGCCGGAGGTTCGGGAGCCACGCTGCGGAGCTGCACCTCGACCACTGCGGCTGCCTCCACTACGGCCGGCCCGATTGAATCGGTCAGCTCGACCGCTGTAGGTTTCCCGCACCTGCGCCCCCTCGCCGCGTGGAGTACGCGCACCACTGGTCACCACGGGAGGGCCGAAGCGTTGCGGATCGCGATGGGCACGCACCTTCGGCGCGTGGCGACGCGATTCGTCATACGGAATCGGCTCCGGAATACCCAGGAACCTATCCAGCGCCGGACGGCCCGAAGTCTGCATTGCAGAGACTGCTTCCGATTCGTGGCGGGCACATGTGGCCAGCAGCCCCATCGAGAACAACGTCACCATCGCCGATGTACCACCGGCGGAAATCAGCGGCAGCTGCAGACCAGTCACTGGCAACGCACCAACGACGTAGCCAATGTTGATGAAAGCCTGCACCACGGTTGCAGCAGTAATCGTGCCCGCGAGCAAACGGAGAAACGGATCGTTCTGGCGACCGGCGATACGAAGTCCCACCCAGCCGAGCGCTGCATAGAGCAAAATAACCATCAGCGCGCCGAGGAAACCAGTCTCCTCACCGATAATGGCAAAAATGAAGTCATTCTTCGCCTCCGGTAGGTATCCCCACTTCGCGCTCGACTGACCGAGGCCGACACCGGTGAGAGATCCGTCGGCAAGCGAAAGAAAGCCCTGGTAGGACTGGTAGGCATCGCCCTGCACGTCGTTGAAGTTACCGAGCAGCGAGTCCAAGTAGACCCTGATTCGCGCCGAACGGAAACCCGCGGTGACGGTGAAAATCACCATGGCAAAAGCCGCTGCAGCAAGAAGCCCGGTGATAAAGACTCGCGGCAAGCCAGCAAACCACGCCAACGCCACCACGACGAACGCCATGGAAGCAACCATGCCGAGGTCACGCTGTAGCATCACCAGTGCCAATATCACGAAGCTGACCGCGCCAAACAGCCCAAACAAATCGGTGTAGGACACAGCAGTGCGGACCTTCTCAGCCAGTAGCTTCGAGCCCCACAATGCCAGCGCAATTTTCGCGATTTCTGATGGCTGCATGGTGATACCACCAATACTCAGCCACGAACGCGCACCGGTTTCCTCCAGGCCAATGCCGATGCCAGGAATAATCACCAAAACCAGAAGCACAAAGGACAGAATCAGCGCTGCCGTCGATAGCGAGCGAATCAGCTCCACCCGCATTCGCAGCACGATCCACATGGAGATGAGACCCGCCACCACCATGACCAGCTGGCGGATAAACACCGACCACACGCTGCCCGAGTCGTTACCCGCGCTGGCCATGGATGCCGACAGCACCATCACCAGGCCGATAGACGTCAGCAGTGCGACGATAATCATCAGCAGGTGGTAGTCGAACAGCGGGCGCGACTTCCAGTCGTTAAAACGCTCCACCCACGCCGGCCGCTCTCGAGCACTAGTGCTTGACGACGAGGGCTGTTGTGACTTGGTAGCCTTCGTCCCCTTTTGTGCTGTCGCGGCGCTAGCGCTTAAATTACGAGCCTTGCGGGAGTTATCCATCAGTTGATGTCACCTTCTGCGCCCATTGCGCGAACAAGTCGCCGCGTTCAGCCATACCGGAGTACATGTCCAAGCTGGCGGCAGCTGGTGCCAATAGCACCACGTCCCCCGGATTGGCATATTCACTAGCTGCCATACAGACCTTCGCCATGGCATCGACCTTGTCGGTGTCATCGATGACAACGACCGGCACAGCAGGTGCGATGCGGGAGAGCGCATCGCTGACTAGTTGCCTATCGACGCCCAGAACCACGGCGGCCTGCAGGCGATGAGCATGCTTTGCCACTAGCGGCGAGATTTCCGCGCCCTTGAGCTGGCCACCGACAATCCAAACAACACGTTCATGGCCGGACAGTGCCGCGTCGGCAGCGTGGGGATTGGTGGCCTTGGAGTCATCAATCCACACGACATCATTTGTCTTATGGACGATCTGACCGCGGTGTGCGCGGACTTCGAAAGTCTCCAGCGCCGCTGCAATTTGCTCCGGTGATGTACCGATACTGCGCGCCATCGCGGTGGCGGCCACCGCATCGAGAACACCTGCCCGGCCGGGAGGAGAAATTCCCGCTACCGGTGCGATGACAATGCCCGGCTCAGAGTCGTCATCTGCGGCATCGCCACCGCCAAAAGCGCGGTCGACAATCATGCCATCGCGAACTCCGACCTGGTGTGCCTCCGGGGGACCATCGGTGAAGCCCACGACGGAGTTGCCGAGCTCATCGTTTTTCAGCATCTTTTCCACGTGCTCGACGACATCGGCGTCATCCGCGCCGTAGATTGCGACAGCACCACGCAGCGCACGGGTCTTGTCCAGACCGTAGTTTTCGTAAGAACCGTGCCAGTCGATGTGGTCTTCCGCCAGGTTCAGCAGTACCCCCGCATCTGGGCGAATATTCGGCGCCCAGTGCAGTTGGAAGCTGGACAGCTCTGCGGCCAACACCTCGATACGAGGCTCAGCGGTCAGTGCATCGTACAGAGCCACGCCAATGTTGCCCACAGCAGCGCCCTGCTCCCCGAGCATGGCGGCCAGCATGGAGGTAGTTGTGGTCTTGCCATTAGTGCCGGTGACTACCAACCAGGTACGTTTCGGCCCCCACAGTTGGGCACAGTCACCAGCGAAAGCCAGCGCCACATCGCCGAATACCGGGACACCGGCCTTAGCGGCTGCGTCGAACAGCGGACTGGTCGGACGCCACCCCGGGGAGGTCACAATCGCAACCGCGTCGGCAAGCTCGTCGCGAGCGTCTGCGGTCGTGACATGCCGAACCGAAAAGTCAGCGGCAACCAGTGCGCCGAGAGCGGAGTCGTCCACGACGACAACTTCCGGACAGCCGATGTCCTTGAGCATCGCAATGGCACCGCGACCGGAAACCCCGGCTCCTGCCACCAGAACTCGACCAGAGCGCACCGTAGCGACTAAGTCGAGGTTTCGGATATCGGTGAGGTTGGTCGGGTCTGGTGAGTTAATCATTGAAATACGCCTACCTGAGAGAGCCAGTCACTGTAGAAGATGGCTGCACCAATCATGTTGAAAATGCCTGCGAGTAGCCAGAAGCGAACGACAACAGTTGTCTCCGCCCAACCTCCGTTTTCGAAGTGGTGATGGAGAGGAGCCATGCGGAATACGCGCTTGCCAGTCGTCTGGAAAACCGCAATCTGGATTGCCACGGAAGCAACTTCCATCACGAAGATGAAGCCAATGATAACCATCAGCAGCTCAGTCTTGGTGACAAATGACAGACCCGCTACCAAACCGCCAAGAGCCAACGAACCGGTATCTCCCATGAAGATCTTTGCCGGCGCTGCATTCCACCACAGGAAGCCCAAGCAGGCGCCCAGACCCGCGACGGAAATAACGGCGATATCCAGTGGATCGCGGACGTCATAGCAGCCGCTACCCAGCGAAGCCTCGCAGGAGTTACGGAACTGCCAGAAGGAAATCAGCGTGTAGGTGGCCAACAACAGCGCGGTGGCACCAGCGGCCAGGCCGTCAAGGCCATCAGTGAGATTGACGGCATTTGTCCATGCAGCAATGACGATGAAGACAAAAACCAGGAAGACAATCATGCCGAACCACACCGGCCCCGGTGCCAGATTCAGGAACGGAATATCTCGAATCAGCGACAAGTTCGTCGTACCCGGAGTCAAACCAGACGCATCCGGGAACTGCAGCAACAACACGCCGAAAATCAACGCTGCCGCCAGCTGCCCCACTAGCTTCGCTGTCTTGTTCAACCCCAGGTTGCGGCCTTTGTAGAGTTTGATGAAGTCATCGGCAAAACCCAATGCGCCCATCGCCAGAATCAGGAACATGACCAACAGACCGGAGGCGGACGGCCCCACGCCAGTCTGGATATACGTAACGAGGTGAGAGAGGAAATAGCCAGCGACGATTGCGGCGATGATGGCGATGCCGCCCATGGTCGGAGTTCCCCGCTTGCGCAGGTGGCTCTTTGGCCCTTCTTCACGAATCTCCTGGCCAAGACCTTCAGCAGAGAATTTGCGAATAAGCACTGGTGTTAAAAAGACACTCACCAGGAATGCAATCGCACCACTGAGAATAAGTTGAATCACTTACTTTTCCTCTCCGCTTTCACCTTCGGGCGCAGTTCCAACCTTGGCAGCCAGCGAGTCCGCGACCCGCCACATACCGTCCGCGTAGGAGGCCTTGACTAACACAACATCGTTCGGACGCACCTCAGCCGCCACCAATTCCGCGGCGGCGGATGTATCCGGCACCCTAGAAGTATTTAACCCCAACTCTTCCGCTTTGTCGGCCAAGGCATGCACATTAGAACTCTCTCCGACTGCAATTAGTCGATTGATGCCGCGGCCCACAAGGTACTCGCCCAGTGACGAGTGCTCATTCTCAGCGGAATCGCCAAGCTCCCCCATCTGTCCCAGCACCGCCCACGATGAGGCGTCCTGGTGCGTTGGGCCAGCTGCTGTACAAGCCAGAGCATCAATCCCCGCACGCATCGAATCAGGGTTGGCATTGTAGGAGTCGTTAATAACGACGATATTGCCAGTGAGCTGCTGGACATCCATGCGCCGCTCCGACGCTGCCACATGCGCGGCCATCGCCTTTGCGACTTGCTCAGCATCAATACCGGACTCCACTGCCACCGCAATCGCCGCCAGGGCATTGGCCACTTGGTGCGCACCATAGACCTGCAGTTGGATCGGGAATGTACGCCCATCCGGTATATGCAGGTCAAAGGACGCACGAGCAAAATCGTCGAGCTGCACATTCGTGGCGCGGTAATCCGCAGTTGCGTGGCGTTCGGAGTTCTCATCGGCAGAGAAGAACACCACCTTCGCCTGGGTACGTGGAGCCATGCCAGTGACATAGTCATCGTCGGCATTGAGTACGGCCACACCGCCCTGCTCCGCAGCCGGCAGCGCTTCCACGAGCTCGCCCTTAGCCTGCGCGATTGCCTCGCGCGAGCCAAACTCACCAAGGTGCGCCGTACCAACATTGAGCACCGCACCGATCGTCGGTGGTGCGATGCGCGCAAGGTGGGCCACATGCCCAATTCCGCGCGCACTCATCTCCGCAACTAGGTACTTCGTCTCCGGAGTGCACTGCAGCACCGTGTACGGATGCCCAATTTCGTTGTTAAACGACCCCTTCGGAGCCACCGTCGGACCGTCGGTACGAAGCAGCGTCGCCATCATGTCCTTCGTCGACGTCTTTCCCGCCGAACCCGTCACACCGACGACATGCAGCTGATCCTTCTTCAGCTCGTCGACGACGTAACGCGCCAACTTACCAAGCGCTTCCAGCACCGCCGCCCCGGACCCATCCGGATCGTGTGCAAATGCGTCAGCATTGGAGTCCTGCTTACCAAGGGGCTTGACGACGACCGCAGGTTGCCCAACATCTCGTGCCGCCAGTGCCATCGTCGCTCCAGCTGCCATAGCCTGATCGATGAAGTCGTGACCGTCGACCCGCGCGCCCGGCAGGGCTAGGAAGAGCGAGCCTTCGCGGATCTTTCGGGAGTCGAATTCTGCGGGTTGAGTCACTGTGGCATCATCATCGACGTGGACGAGTTCACCTCCCACGATGTGAGCGATTTCCGCGGCGGTCAGGGCAATCATGATGTCTATAGTCCTTGTTGGTTAGAGTTCCAGGCGCCTAGTAAAGGATGATTTCTTGATTTTATTCGCTTACCGCGAGTGGTTCGCGGTAGGCATGTCAGGTAGTGTGCTTCCTCAGCGATTTCGGCAATCTCAATCAGCGAATCCTTCCAGTCGCTGTGTGAGTGCTTCAGCCAGCTGTTCACGGTCATCGAACGGGTGAATCACGCCACCGATATCCTGGCCGGTTTCGTGCCCTTTGCCTGCCACCACGATGCTGTCGCCGCTGCGGGCAAGCTCGACGACACGGCGAATTGCCTGGCCACGATCGCCGATTTCCTCAACAACCGTGTCAGAACTGGCCTTGCCGCTGGCAACGGCTTCCTTCGCACCAGCGACCACGGCCGCACGGATTTCAGAGGGCACCTCAGAGCGTGGATTGTCATCAGTGATGATGACGACATCGGCACCGCAAGCAGCCTCAGCTCCCATAATTGGACGCTTGGCACTATCGCGGTCGCCACCGGCGCCGACGACAACCAACACGCGACCTTCGGTCTGTGCACGCAATGTGGCCAACACCTCAGCTACTGCGGCTGGCTTGTGGGCATAGTCCACCACAGCCAGGAAGTCCTGTCCGCGATCGATGCGCTCCATCCGACCCGGCACACGTACCTGTGCCAGACCGCTCTTGGCCGCGTCATTGGCATGCCTAACCGCATCGAGCACAGCCCAGGCAACTGTGGCATTGGCAACGTTGAAAGCACCCGGCAGAGGAACTTCCACCTCAACTGTGTGAGTGTTATTTCGCGTTAGCTCCACATGCTGGACACCGTTAGTGGCGACAGTGGCTGCAGCGGCGTGCCATTCTGCAAAGACCTCGGCAGCTGGCATCTTGTCGGTTACGCGATGCTGAGTATGGACAGTGGTGACTTGGACATCCGGGTCGCCGGCAGCGATATCCGCCATGCGGACACCCCAGTCGTCGTCGATGCACACGACAGCCTTCGGTGCATGTGTCGGACCTGCAGGATCAAAGAGCTTGGCCTTGGCTTGGAAATACTCTTCCAAGGTCTTGTGGAAGTCCAGATGATCCTGCGAGAGGTTGAGGAAACATCCGACGTTGAAACTGACGCCGTCGACACGCCCCAACGACAGTGCGTGAGAAGAAACCTCCATGACAACGTGCGTCACGCCTTCAGAAAGCATCTGGTGGAACAGGCGCTGGAGGGCCGGAGCCTCTGGGGTAGTCAGGCTCGACGGAACGGCACGGCCATTGATGCGCGTGCCGGTAGTACCAATGATGCCTGTCGAGCATCCAGCTGCCAGCAGCGCGCCCTCCAGCATGTAGGTCGTGGTGGTCTTGCCAGAGGTGCCGGTAACTCCAATGATGGTCAGTGAATCCGAGGGGTGATCGTAGATTTCTGCAGCAACGTGCCCCATGACAGCCCGGACATCGTCGACGACCAGGACTGGGCGAGTCTCCCCGGCTTCCCGCAGGATTTTCAGACCTTCCTCATCAGTCAGAATCGCTGTAGCAGCCGACTGCTGCGCGTAACGCGCACCGTGCGTGCGAGTACCTGGGACGGCAGCAAACATTCCGCCTTCAGGTACGTCGGCAGCGTTGAGTTCGATTGCGGCGATATCCGTTCCTGCCGCCGCGGATTCGGTAATGCCGTCAAGTCGGCCATGCGCGAGGTTACACAATTTCGCAAGGGTGGCGGTCATTGGCTGTTCCCTCTTTCAAGTCAGTCGTTGGTGTACAACAGGTTGGAAAAATTCAAGAGATTCACTTTGCAGAAACCAAAGTAATAAAAGTCTGTGTATTAGTGCTGTCGCTGTAACTTCATTGTGGTGGTGACCTCGTTACGGCTGCAGCAACAACTTGCCCTCGCGGGGTGGCGACGGCGGTACGTTGTAGCGATTGAGCGCCCAGGCGGCAATGTCCTTAAACAGTGGGGCTGCCGACTGGCCACCTTCGCCATGGACACCGCGCTGGGGTTCATCAAGCATGATGCCAATGACAAAACGGGGATCGTCGGCAGGCGCGATACCTGCAAATGTGATGTGGTACTTGGAATTCGAGTACGCGCCGGTGTCGGGGTCGACCTTCTGCGCCGTACCTGTCTTGCCTGTGAGCGAGTATCCCTCAATACTATTGCCGGCAGCGGTACCCGACTGCTGCCCCGTGGGATCAGACTGCATAACGCCTTCAAACATGGCGCGCACAGTTTGGGCCGTCTCCGGGCTAACCACACGCACTGTTTCCGGGCGCTCTGTTGCCGTCTTCGTGCCGTCCGGGGAAATTGTCGAGCGAATCATACGCGGCGGGATGCGCTCGCCATCGTTGGCGATAGCCTGGAAAACTCCTGTCATCTGCAGCAGTGTCATGGCCATACCCTGACCAATGGGCAGGTTCGCAAACGTACCGCCGGACCACTGCGGACGCTGCGGCACCAAGCCGGAAGATTCACTGGGCAACTCGATACCCGTGGACTGCCCCAGCCCGAAGAGGTGCAGCATCTCAGCGAAGCGGTCCTGACCCAAACGCTCTGCCAGCATTAGGGTGCCGACGTTGGAAGACTTGCCGAATACACCGGTCGTCGTGAAAGCTTCCGTTCCGTGGTCCCATGCATCGCGCACCGTGACACCCGCCATATCAATAGTGCCCGGGACCTGCAGAACCTCATCGGGTGTGGTCTTGCCGTCTTCGATAGCGGCCGCGGCGGTAATGATCTTTGCTACAGAGCCGGGCTCAAATGGGTTCGATACCGCGGAGTTTCCGATAGTGCGACCCTCTTCGAGCTCGGCCCCCATATCCTTATTCGGGTTAGCCGTGTCCGCCTGCGCCATTGCTAGCACTTCGCCGGTCTTCGCGTCGAGCACAACTGCCGACGCATCTTTCGCTCCCGAGTTGGCCTTCGCCTGGTTGACCTGCTGCTGGACAAAGTACTGCATGTCTAGGTCCAGGGTCAGCTCGTATGTCGTACCGTCCACAGCCGCGTGAACATCGCGCGTGGATCCCGGGATTGCCACGCCGTTGGAGGCGATATCAATGGTCTTGCCACCGTTAATACCCTGCAAAGTGGCATCACGAGAGGCTTCAAAGCCGAACTGGCCGACGCCATCCATGCCAATCTTGCCGATGACGTTAGCCGCCGTCGCCCCATTCGGGTACTGGCGAATATCCTGACGCTCCGCCACCAGTTCCGGATACTTTTCCACGATGGCGGCGGCCTTGTCCGGATCGACATTACGCACGAGCACCTCGTAGGTGCTGTCCTCATTGCGCAGCTTCTCTAGAATGTCCTTCGAGCTCACCCGGGACGGCGCGCTCATCACCGAGTTCTCCTCGGTTTCGGGTTCCGCTTGACGACGGCGACTGCTTCCCGACTTCTCCGCGTCGATGTCGGCCACGTCGAGTAGCTTCGGCAAATCCTTGGCGATCTGCTCGAGGCGTTCATCGTAGGCAGCGACATCATCCGGGCGCTGCTTATGTGCGTCCCCAATCCACTTGCGCAAAGTGTTCGGGTGCACGGTAATACTGCGTGCCTCCATCGTGAAGGCAAGCTGAGCTCCATTACGGTCGAGAATCGCACCGCGCCGAGCTGCATCAACAACTTCCACCGTGCGCTGATTCTGTGCCGCCGCAGAAAGGTCAGGACCTGCGACGAGCTGCACCCAAGCCAAACGGGAGACCAGCACTACGACTGCGATAGCGCCTATAAACTGCAGCCAGTTGCGACGCCGGATGAAGTCCTTATTACTAATGCGCATTTTTTCGCGCGGGGGCACGCTTCGGTTGGTATTAGCATCGAGCCTCCGGCTGCGCTGACCATCCCGAACTCGACTTTGGTCTCTGCGCTCACGGGATGTAATTCGGTAAGCACGTTCGCCGAAGTCATACCCCCCTCCACGGTTGGGGTAGTCGTCTTCAGATCGAATCATGCGCTAGTGCTTTCTACTAAGTCGATTCTCCCGCGCGCGATAACGTTAGGCGGTATTCCCTGCCATCGCGAGTACTGAATTAATTAGTCTACAGTCGCCTGACCAGAAACAGTGGAACCGCCAGAATATCGGACAGTTGGCCAGTTTGGCCGTGTTTAGTTTCTAAGTTCCTACGGTGCTGGAGCTGGCTCGGGTGCCGGTGCTTCCGGTACTTCCGGCACCGAGGCTGGCGCTTCGGGCGCTTCCGGAGCTGGCGCTGGAGCTTCAGCCTCAGGCGCGGGTGCCGGAGCCGGAGCCGGCGCAGGTGCTGGTGCGGGTGCGGGTGCGTGGTTCTGCGGCGCATACGGAGCAGTAGCCGGCAACCCGTTCGGACGTGGATGCGCTTCCTCAATAGCCGGTGCCTGCATCCCCGGAACATTCTCGGTGTCCTTCGGGTTCGACGACGGCGCATGCGGATTATTCGGCGACTCACTGTTGAGGTCGATAATCTTCTGCTGCTTCTCATCGCCCGGTCGCACTTCCACGACCTTGCCTTCCGGGTCAGTAGTTAAAACGGCAGGCTGCTCCGGATTAACCATGCCCTCTTCCACGGCGCGCTGAGCGATAGCTCCAGTGGACTTCATGTACGCCACGTCGCGCTCGAGCACCTCCAGCTGGTTACGCAGCTCCTTTTCCTTGGTCTGCGCAGCATCCAGCTGCAAGGATGTCGAGGTCGAAATACCAGACAGGAACATCGCCATCACGATGCCCGCGACAACGAGAAAAATCATTAGAGCCGCACCGGCAAACTTGTGGCTATCCCTCGAGGACGTCGTAACGCGACGCCCCCGCACCGAGATAACCTGCTGAGAACCTGTGCGCCCAAACCGCCGACGCTGATAAAGATCCTTTTCCGTGCGGGCGCTGCGACCGCGCTGACGAGTCTTCGTTTTGGCACCGGCGACGGTTGCAGACGCGCCGCGGGAGGTGCGCCGGGTGGGGGCGTGCTCCGTGATTGTCGTTGCCATGCTCGAAAGTTCTCCCAGTACTTAGATTGTGAAGGGTTCGTTTGGTGCGGTTGGAAAGGGTTGGGTCAGTCGGCTCGAATTCGCTCGATACAGCGAACTCGTACCGGCGCGGCTCGGGGGTTGTCTTCGATCTCGCTTGCCGACGCCTTCTCCGCACCTCTCGTGATGAGAGAAAAGTGCGGTTCATGCCCCGGAAGCTCCATCGGGAGCCCCGGTGGGGTTGTCGACTTCACACGCTCCGCAAAGTCCTTCTTAACGATGCGGTCTTCCAGACTCTGGTAGCTCATGAACACTGCACGCCCATCGACTGCGAGTGCATCGCAGACCTGCGGCAGCACATTTTCTAGAGCTTCAAGCTCACGATTTACCTCGATACGAAGAGCCTGGAACGTACGTTTGGCCGGGTGTCCGCCCTTACGGCGAGATGCCGCCGGAATGGTTTCGTAGAGCAGCTCAACCAGACGGCCGGAGCTGGTAAACGGTTCCTTTTCCCGCTCACGCAGGATTGCCGAGGCAATCTTGCCGGCGAAGCGCTCGTCGCCGTAAGTCGAAAGGATGCGCGCGATATCACCGTGCGAATAGGTATTGAGCACATCCGCTGCGGTAATCCCCTGGCTTGCATCCATGCGCATGTCCAGCGGGGCGTCGACTCGGTAGGCGAATCCACGATTGACCTGATCAAGCTGCATCGAGGAAACACCGAGATCGAAAAGCGCACCTGCGATGCCCTTCTCAGCGGCGCGGGCAAGAATGTTCTCCGCGCCACTTCCACCAGCGGCTGCAGGAATTTCACCACTGAGCACCTCGGCGAGCGAATCAAAACGCACACGGAACCCTACAAAGCGATCACCGAAGCACGCGAGACGCTCTTCTGCCCCGCGCAATGCATTGTCATCGCGATCGAGTCCAACAACGCAGAGCTTCGGGAACTGCTCCAACAGATATTCCGTGTGCCCACCGGCACCAAGAGTGCCGTCGACAACTACTGCGTCGTCACCCAGCGCCTCGATGCCCGGGCGCAACAAATCAGTTACTCGATGAAGCAAAACGGGGACATGACCAAACTCGCCGGACTTGCGATCATCCGCAGGCGCCGATCCGTTCATTTCCCCCTCCTCACCGGGTATGTTTGTACTGGTCAGAGAATCTATCGAGTGTATTCCCGGTTTGCTTGACGACGAGTGCCGCGCCAGCAACCAGACCACACCTCATGTGCACTACTGGGAATGCCGCTATCGGTGCTTAAACAAAAAGCGGGGATGTTCACAGGGCCCCGCCTGACAGAACCTGGTATCGGGGAAGTACACCAGGGGCTATCAGGCAGAGTCCATGCGGACATTCCCTCTTTTCGGTTATTTCAAGCGGTTTATAAAACGCCGAACAGCGAGTCATCCTCACCTTCGGAGAAATCAGCTTCATGCTCCGCTTGGTAGGCCTCCCAGGACTCTTTGTCCCAGATCTCCAGAAAGTCAATAGAACCGATAACCACACACTCTTTGGAGAGATTCGCGTACCGACGGTGATCCATCGATAGCGTGATTCGCCCGGAACCATCGGGGCGCTGCTCATCGGTACTCGCCGCAAGATTTCGGATGAAAGCTCGCGCCTTGGCATTCGTCCGAGAGGCCTTAGTGGCCCGCTGAGCTAGTTTGACGAACTCCTCTTTCGGATACACCGCCAGAGAATGATCCTGCCCTTTAGTGACCATCAGGCCACCTGCGAGATCCTCGCGGAACTTCGCCGGCAACGTCAGGCGCCCTTTGTCATCAAGCTTCGGAGTATAGGTGCCCAGAAACATGCGTCACTGGCCTCCTATCCCCGTGTCAACCTCAATGTCAACGCACAAACGCTTACCAAATTCAGGGATTTAGGCATTGCCTTCAAGCAGAGCCGGAGGGCCGTGCTTTTCCCGCCGTGCCAAAATCTCGCCAAACTTTAAGCGCAAATCGGATATTCACTTCTGCAATGTTGACCAACCTCAATCAACATCATGCCCCACTTTACCCCACTATCCGCCACTATCAACACAAGAAGGAGAAAAATAGCCGCAATATCAGCGCAACCCCACCGCCGCGACATCTGGTTTAACCCACTTGACATGGGCTTTTAAAGAAACTCCTCGGCAATTAAAGTGCGAACAAAAAGTGGGTCACCCACCCGCAACCCCACAGGTAACGACGCCACACCAACCACATAGTTAACAACAGGCGGCCCACACCCCAATACACACCACTTACCTACTAAAAACCATCCAGATTCAACCTGGTCGCCGGACTTAGCCCGCTGAACTGCAACTTTGTATCGCCGGAGCCAAACTCTCAGGAATGCCGGCGACGACTGCAGACAAGAATTCCTCCACCCCAATGGCTAAGTGGGGGAAAGTGGGGACTCGCGGTGGGGCAAAGTGGGTGAGATCCTGTGGAGACGATTCGCGTCTAGAAAAACAAAAAAGTGAGGGCAAGCCACCACTGGCTTGCCCTCACTTTTTATCTTTGAGGCCTGTCCCCTAACGCCCCTCGAAGCGGCCACGGAAACGTGATTCCAACGTGGAATCACCAGAGGAACCACGACCACCCGAGGCTCCTCGACGACTCTTTGCCGCTCCAGACTTAGACTTTCCAAAGTTCAGCCCCGAAGCAGAACTAGACTTCTCCTGCTTACCGGCGCCGGTCAGAGCCCAAACGCCGGAACCGAACATAAGACCAAAGCCGGCTACCGACAACACAATGAACCAATTGCTTACAGAGAAAAGAGCGACGCCGCCAATCAGCATCAGCAGACCAAGGAGCATGAGCGCAAAAACCTGGAGCGAAAACCCACGGGGTGCGCTGTTTTCCTCCGGAAAGCTGAACGCATTTCCGGCCATCGTCGAACTAAATCTAGGATCCTCAGCGTAGAGTGCAGACTCGATTTCGTCGAGCATCCGCTGTTCGTGCTCAGATAGTCCCACAATTCCTCCATCGCCTACTTGAGCATTGCCCACCGCGATACTGGCGAGCCTCGACCCTTCAACTAACAGTGCCGATACAGCAAAGTTAATCACAGGCCACCTGCTGCTAACGCGGCGTCCGTTAGCTTCATTCTTACCCCTTCAACGGGTGACTCACCCCTATTGTTCCATGAATCCCAACAATCCCCCATTTATTTAGGAAAGCAACGCTCTAACACGCTCCCACCGGCTTACGCAGCCGCGGACAGAACACCCAGCTCGGCCCGGACAGCCCCCAAGAATGCACAACTTAAATCCCACAACTCCTGTGCCCGCCGCGAGTCAATGCGACGCGAAATACCCAACCGGACTTCCTCACGCAGTGCGGTGAACTGCTCGAATTTGGTGACCCAGCTATCAAATTCGGGCTGCTCTTTCCTTAAACGCAACCAGGCACTCTGTGTTGCCGAACGACGACGCCTAACTGCTGAGCCTGAACGAGAGCCCGAGCCAGAACCCCCAGCCGCCGATGCATCGTCGCGATTCAACAGCGCGCCTGCGCAGCGCAGTGCCGCACAGTAGGAAAGCTCCAGCATCTCATCAGAGCCGGCATTCCGAGCATTCACTAGCAGAGCCTCTGCCCGCCCCAGCAGCTCCAGCGATTGCTTTGAGACACCGACCGGGGCGACCGAACCCGACTGCGAAATCGCCCTAAACTCCACGACGTTCGACCTTGCCACCGCCCTGCTTCTCCTTTCACACAGCATTCACATGAGCACAGATTTTCCGCTTCCCCTTAGCGGGATTGACTGCAATCTATCCCCAACCCCGGACTACGCCAGACATACTTTCGCACACCTGTTCGACTCGATGTTATTGCAGTAATCTCACAACTAAGTTCGTCTAAGTCGCTAATCTGGTCACTGTGAAATACAGCGTGGTTCCGATGACAGCAGGAGACTTCAATCTCCGCCTGCAAGAAGCAGTGGCTCTCTACATCACCGCGATGCAGTACAACCCCGCGATCTTGCCCGGTCGTCTCCATGAATGGCAGAAGCAAACCACTCAACCCGGCTTCATGGCTGCTGCAGCCATAGCTCACCCCGAAGAGCTCTCCCCTGCCCAGGCTCTCCGCGACCCGCGCTGCAGGTTGGTTGGCATCGGCTACTGCCGCACAGGATTGGACACGCACTGGTGGTATCGCCAGGTAAGAGATGGACTGCTCATGGACGGGCGCTCGCTACCGGACGTCGTCAAGCTCTTGGGCAACTACGCCGAACTGTCTGAGATTCACATACATCCCAGCTTTCAGGGGCGGGGACTCGGTAAACGGCTGCTCCGCGAGTTGGTCGATTCCCGCCCAGAGACGCGAGTTCTGTTGTCAACGCCGGAATACCCGAATGAGGCCAATAGGGCATGGCAGCTCTACCGCCAATTTGGCTTCAAGGATGTTTTAAGGAACTTTTATTTCACAGGGGACTCCCGTCCCTTTGCAGTTCTAGGAGTAGATCTTCCCCGTGACATCATCACCGAGTGAACCTTCCACACCACGTCGACGGCTTTCGCCTCTGCGCATTGCCACAGCAATGGCAGGGATTGCCGCCATCTTGCCGCTCAGCGGCTGCTTTGACGCGCAGGCTGGCATTACCATTTCCGGCGACGACAGGGTCTCGGGCACAATTCACGTAACGCCCACGGAGGAAGTCCGTTCCCAATTTGAGCAGTGGCAAGTGCCGGAAGATCTCTCCGACCGCGTCTCACAGGGAGAAATCGACTCCTCCACGGGAAAGATGGAAGTCTCGTTCAACGAGCTGCACTTCATTGAACTCACCGATACGCTCCGACAGCTTTCCGACGATCGCATAGACATCGACCTAGACCGTACCGGTGGCGGCAAGATTTCGATGAACGGTCACATGGATTTGACTCATCTGCCCGGCGCGAAGGTTGATTTCGTCGTCGCGTTCCCGGAGCAGGTTACTGACTCCAATGGCCGCCAGACCGAACCGAACAAGGTGGAGTGGCAGCTCGCCAGTGGCGAGAACCATAATGTATGGGCTTCGTCGCCGGCTGGATCCACCAAGCGGAATCAATTCCTCTTGTTTGCCGGTGTGACCACAGCCGCCGGTGTCCTGGCTTCAGTACTAGGCGTCCTGTGGGCGCGAAGAATCCGCGACATGCAGGACTTTTAGCAATTAAAAACCGCCGCGCAGCATATCCTGGCCGGTGCCCCATGCGGGTGCCATGCCGAGGTTGTGCAAAACCTCCTGGGAGGCGCGGGCGAAGTTCATAGTCATAAAGTGCAGCCCCGGCACGCCTTCGGCGATGAGACGCTCTGCCATGTTGGTCGAAAACTCGATACCAATCTTGCGAATCTCATCCTTATTGGCCTGCTCGTCACCATCTGCTGCCTTAATCAGGCGTTCCTCCAAATCGGATGGCAACTGAGCCCCTGAGAGCTCAACCTGCCTGCGCACTGAGCGCAGCGACGTAATCGGCATCAGCCCCGGAATGATGGGCTTGACACCGTGCACTGGGTCGGCTTCCGCCAGGCGGTCTCGAAGGCGCAAGTAGTGCTCAATATCGAAGAACATCTGCGTAATCGAGTATTCGGCTCCCGCGCGCAGCTTGGCCAGCGTGTACTGCGTGTCATGGTCCAAATCCGGCGAGCGGTAGTGTCCCTCCGGAAACGACGCAATGCCGATTTCAAACTTCTCGAACTCCGATTCGGCCTTAATCAGCTCAATCAATTCGCTGGCGTAGTGCAGACCCCCTTCGGTCTCCATCCAAGGGCCAAGCGGGTCTCCCGGCGGATCACCACGTAGAACGAGCAGATTCGTCAGCCCCGCGCTGAGGTAAGAACGCAGGATTTCTCGCAGCTCGTCGACGGTGTGCTCTACCAATGTCAGGTGCACAAGCGTTGTAAGCGGCTGCTTCGAAACGCGCTGGGCGATTCGCAGGGTGCGGTCGCGGCTAGAACCACCGGCGCCGTATGTCACCGATGCAAAGGAGGCGCCAAGATCATGGAAAGCCTCAGCTGCTCGGAGAAGACGTTCCTCGGCCGCGTCGTCACGCGGAGGCATGAACTCGACCGAGAAGGGAATACTGCCCGCGCTCGGCATTGAAAGAGCCTGGCGGATCGTCACTTGGCGGCCTGGCGACAGTGGCATTGTTGAGGACATAGTCACTCATACTAAGCGGTGTCCTATTCTTGAGTCAGCATTACCCGTCATCGACGAGAGGCTCACATGAGCGAAGAACTGGATTTGGCCGCGCTGCAGCCCCGCGAAGTACCAGCTGCTGTTACCAAAACGCTGGAGAATTACCTCAAAAGCCGTGGCGACGATGTCGCGTCGGTCGATGCGGTGTACACCGAGGCCATAGATTCGCTCCACTCCTTCGTCCTCAATGGGGGCAAGCGCGTGCGTCCAGCCTTCGCCTGGCAGGGGTGGTTGGGAGCAGGCGGACTCGAAGGCCGTTTCTCCCCAGCAGAGGATTCCCAGGCTGTGATGAACGCGGTGAGTGCCCTGGAGCTCATTCAAGCCTGCGCACTCATTCATGACGACATCATCGATGACGCTGATACGCGCCGTGGCGCACCGACTATCCACAAGGTATTCGAGGCCAAGCACGAGGCCAATAGCTGGAATGGAGCCGCCGACCGCTTCGGTATTTCGGCCGCAATTCTCATTGGCGATGTCGCTTTGACCTGGGCTGATGACATGATGCACTCTTCAGGTCTCAGCTCGGAGGCACTAACCCGCGCACTTGTCCCCTGGCGGGCTATGCGCACTGAAGTACTTGGCGGCCAACTGCTCGATATCACGGCCGAAGCCAGCCGGGACAGTCGCGTCGAGACCGCTGAGAAAATCAATCTGTTCAAGACCGCCGCCTACACCATCGAGCGGCCTCTCCACATTGGTGCCGCGATTGCCGGCGCGCCAGCGGAATTGGTTGAGGCCTACCGCAGCTTCGGCCGCGATATCGGCGTGGCATTCCAGCTCCGCGACGATCAGCTTGGCGTTTTCGGTGATCCCGAAGTCACGGGCAAGCCCGCCGGCGATGACCTCCGCGAGGGCAAGCGAACCGTCCTGGTCGGCCAGGCTTTGAGCCTCTACCGCGATTCCGCACCTGAAAAGGCCCGCTTTATCGATGAACGCCTGGGAACAGTCTCGTCTGCTGCAGAAATCGATGAGCTACGCAATCTTATCGCTGAATCCGGAGCTGCCGATGCTGTCGAACGTGAAATTGACCGCCTGACCAGCCGCGCTTTCTCCACTATCGAGAATGCAGACCTGCCTGCAACCTCGCGCGAGAACCTCATTGCTATGGGCGTTCGCGCCACCGCTCGTCAGCATTAGACCAGGTGTTGCGTAGTCATGCCCGCTGCTTCCCCCACTCGTGCCCTCAGTAATTCCCCGCGTCTGCGACGTGCGATCACTCGTCCTCATAAGGGCGCCAAACCACGACTGACCATCATCGGCGCAGGCCTGTCCGGACTTACCGCCGCGCTCTACGCCATCGCCGATGGCTACGATGTCACCGTTGTCGAGCGGGAAAGTTTCGTCGGCGGACGCTGCGCCAGTGAACCCGTCACCGTCGACGTCGACGAGCAATCGCTCATCGCAGTCTTCGACACTGGCGCAACTGTATGGACCATGCCCTCGCTTGTCGACGATGCCCTCGCCGCCGTCGGCCTCTACGCGCGCGATATCGACCCGGGTTTTTCGGCCTCCCCAATCACGCCCACCTACCGTGCGGAATTTGCCACCCGCGGCGGGCTCGACGTGTTTTCCAACGAAGACATGATGGCCGATGAGCTCGCCCACTTCGGCGCCTCTGACTCCACCATCACCGGCTACCGCAAACTCCGCGCATGGCTGCAAACTCTCTTCAATGCCTGCTTCGACAACTTCATGTCTCGCAGCTTTGACCGCGTTACGGACCTATTCACCGGGCCCGGCGCGCTTCGCGACCTCACTACGCTCCTCCGACTCGGTGCCTTCGGGGCCCTCGAACCTAAGATTCGTGCCTTCCTCGGAGATAATGATCTCGCTCGCGTTTTCAGCTTCCAGGCGCTTTACGCAGGTGTACCTCCTGCTAAGGCCCGTGCGGTCTACGGCTGTATTTCCCACATGGATACCTCGATGGGGGTTTACTATCCGCACTCCCCCGCATTCGGGTCGGGTATAGGCGCCGTCAGCGAGTTGCTCGCCGAGGCCGTCCGTCGAGCTGGCGGCACCATCGACTTCGGCGTTGATGTCACTGGGCTGAAGCTCGACGAGGCAGGCTTTGTCTCCGCCGTCACCACGGCAACTGGCGAGCGTCCCGCCGATGCCGTCATCGCAACTACCGATTTACCTGTGGTGCAGAGCTGGCTTCACGACGCGACTACCTCTGCCGCCAGTAGCTCATCGAAGTGGCGAGGCCTTCGGAGCGTCGTAAAGCGGACAGGAGCGCGGCGGCTGTTCCCGGTTCGATTTTCCCCATCGGCGGTGGTGGCGCACGGACTGATTCCGGTTTCGGAGACGACGACGTGGCCGAAACGGCATCACCTGATTTCGTTTGGCGAAAAGTGGAACGAGACCTTTGAAGAAATCTCGTCACCGCGTCATGGAAAGCTAATGTCGGACCCGTCATTGCTGGTCACCCGGCCTGCGGTGAGCGCGCCGGAGCGTATCGTCACAGATGCGAACGGCGTGCAGTGGGAGCCTGTCAGCGTGCTCGCGCCGTGCCCCAACTTGCAGTCGGCCAATCTGATTTGGTCGCGAATCGGTGGGGACTACGTCGCGAAAATAACCGCTGAGCTGGAGCGGCGCGGACTGACCGGGATCTCTACGAAGTGGCGAGTCGGTCGGATCGATACCCCTCAACAGTGGCAAGAACGTGACATGGGCGTTGGCTCGCCGTTTGGGCTGGCGCATCTGTTCCGACAGACGGGGCCATTCCGTCCCCGCAACTTCTCTCCGAAGATGCCAAAGAATCTGACGCTGGCGGGATCGACGACGGTACCGGGAGTTGGCGTGCCGACGGTCATGATTTCTGGACGACTTGCGGCACAGCGGTTTGAAACGCCTTAGCTCCTGAATGTCTCCCGGATGTCTGCCGGTGGTCACTGACCAACTAGGATTAATGCATCAGCAATGTATCGATTGTTTAGGTTGACATGAATTTATCGCGGAGTGCTCAGCTGGGTGTCTACGGTGGCATCCTCATTGCTCTGGGCTCCTACGGTTCCGGTGCGAACCGCTACCGTGGCGGCCTTGTCCACGCTCTGGGACTTGACTGGATTACCTACGGTCACGGTCAGATTTTCTGTGAGATTGTGATTTGGGTAGGTATCGCCCTGCTGCTTATCTCGTGGCTGCGCATCGGGCGGGAACTGCTGTTCTCGAAGGGGACTATCCGGGACATTGTGGCTGGTTCTGCCCCTTCTGGAGCCACAGCAGATGCTATGGCGATAGCGAGCACTGGCGGCGATGAGTCCACGTTGCGCCGGTTTAATTCAATCCTGTTGGCCTGGGCAATCCCCCTCGCGCTGGCCGCACCGCTGTTCTCTCGCGATGTCTATTCGTATCTCATGCAGGGCGCGATGGTCCGCGATGGGTTTGATCCCTACACCGAGGGAGCTGCAGCCAATCCAGGGCCAATGCTGCTGGAGGTATCCGCAGACTGGCGGAACACCACCACCCCATATGGCCCGCTGCATCTGGGAATTGGCGAGGTCATCACGCGGATTGTCGGCGACAACATCACCGTCGGTGTGATTCTCTACCGCATGGTGTGCCTGCTGGGCTTCGCCGCCATTGTCTGGTCGATCCCGCGAATCGCCCGGGAGCTTGGAGCAAATCCGGCTTTCGCACAGTGGCTCGGAGTGCTCAATCCACTGGTGCTACTGCATCTGATTGCGGGTATGCACAACGAAGCACTGATGGTCGGCTTGGTCAGCTTGGCGCTCGTCGCCGCACTGTGCATGGAGCGGTTGCCGGGTGGTCTGATCGCTGCTGTCCTCATCGGAATCGGCGTCGCTCTGAAAGCCACCGCTGTCTTGGCGCTGCCCTTCGTCGTGTGGATCGTGCTGACTAGGAGCGAGCCCATCACCACGCTTCATAAGATGCTGCGGAAGATTCCGGCGATTGCCGGTGTTGGCATCGTGTTGGTCGCAGTCTGCGTCGGCACGCTTGCGGTGGTGACCTGGCTGACCGGTTCAAGCTGGGGCTGGATCTCCGAAATCAGTGGCAATACCAAGGTGATTAACCCACTGGCAGCACCGTCAGCGGTCGCTGGTGTGACCTCCGGCGTCATGGCGTGGTTCAACGACGACATCGGTTTCAACATCATCGTCAGCCACACACGCGTGGTCTCCTCTGTCATCATGCTGGTGGGGCTCGTGATTTCCTGGTTCTACTTCCGATCCACCCCTCGTAACAATGTCGCTGGCATGATTGCCGCCTATGTGGTGGCCTGCGTCTTTAATGCCGTGGCACTGCCCTGGTACTACGCCAGCTTGTTGACTCCCATGGGAACAATTCGCCCGCCACGATGGGTGATTCAAGGCACCGTGTTGTTCACATTCATCCTGTCACTGTCGTTCGCCGGCGGCGGCAATCACCGCTTCTACGACGTGCCCTGGATGGTTATCATCACCGTTCTCGGCTGGTTGGCCGTCAGCTGGCTGACCACTGGAAAATTCAGCTGGAAGTACCCGTGGCGCGACGATAAAACCGCCGCAGACACGGATTCCACGGCGGCGCCCCTGCCGCGGTCGACCGAGGTCACATAGTTGTCCATGCCCACCCCACAGCCTCTCTCAACCATCGCGCTGCCACAGTCCTACGAGCTCTGCCGCGATATTATGGCCTCCCACGGCCGCACGTATTCCCTGGCCACGAGGCTTTTGACACCCCGCCAACAGCGTGCGGTGTGGTCTCTCTACGCCTGGGCGCGCATTGTCGATGACTACGTCGACTGCCCCGCCGATGCCGACCGCTCGCCCACGCACATCGAAGCCACGGTCACACGCTTGAGCGAGCTTTTCCACTCAGCTGTCGTCATCGGTTCGCTTGACGACGTCCACCGCGACCGCGACCGTGCCGTCATCTCGGCGGCCGCACAGACTTTTCGCGACTACGACATCGATCCACAGCTCTCTGCGGACTTTGTTCACTCCATGCTGATGGACGTGCCCGACACATCCTGCCATATTGCACATTTTGAAACATGGGAGCAGCTCGACTCGTATATGTGGGGCTCCGCAGCAGTCATCGGCCTTGAGATGATGCCCATCCTAGGCACCCGCACAGGGGTCTCCTGTGAGGAAGCCACCCCCTACGCAGAGTGCCTGGGAAAAGCCTTTCAGGTGACAAATTTCCTCCGCGACATCGCCGAGGATTTTCGCCGTGACCGTATTTACCTACCGCTGAATGAGTGGGAGGCCTTCGGAGTGGGTACCGAGGAAATCGGCTACTGCGCCGCCACGGGACAGACGACCCCGGCGGTACGTCAGGCATTGGCCTACTTCATCGCTCGCAACCGCGCGCTCTATGCCGAAGCCAGCAGCGGCGTGGACATGTTGGGGGTGCCAGGGCGTCAGGCTATCCGTGCCGCGGAGATTCTCTACTCTGATATTCTCGGCGAAATTGAGCGCATGAACTACAACGTCTTTGCGCAACGCGCTCACGTAGGACGCGCTCGAAAAGCAAAAATCGCCCTCCCACTGCTTTTCACAGCAGTGGCCGGGCGATTACGACAGGAGCTATCGGGGACGTAGGACGCGGGCGTGGGACGCCGTCCGGGTTTTACAACGCCATAGCCTGTGCGCGGCGCATCACTTCGCGAGCGAGGTGACCGTGCAGGGCATCCACCGGACGCCCAGGCAGAGAATCATCTTCGGAAAACAGCCACTCCAGCGCTTCCTCTCGCGAGTAGCCTCCGTCGGCAAGCAAAGCGAGTGCGCCGGGAACAAAACGAGCGACTTCGTCGCCCTCGAAGAAGCGAGCGGGAATTTGTGGGATGCCATCGCGGTTGACTGCAATAAGGCGCCCCTCCTGCAGCAATGCGTGAATACGGGTGACAGCGACACCAATGAGGTCGGCGGCATCGGGCAGCGCAAGAGTGGGTTCGTCGGTGCTGAGGACATCGTGGCAAGTTGGAATCTTTCTCACACTGGTCACTTTAGCGCGTTGGCTTCGCGGTAGGTACGTCCCCATATACTTGTTGGAAGCAACTGATTGGAATAGGGAAGGCTGGTTTATGTCGCAGCTTGTCGAGGGGCAGATTCTCGATGGTCGCTACCGTATTGGAGCCACCATCGCACACGGTGGGATGAGCACCGTGTACTGCGCCACCGATTTGCGGCTCGATCGCAGGGTGGCCGCGAAGGTCATGGATCCGCGCTTTGTCAACGACGAGTCCTTCCGTATCCGCTTCGAACGCGAGGCCCGTGCAGTCGCGCACCTCGATGATGAGTCACTGGTCAATGTCTACGACCAGGGCACAGACCCGGCTGGACACGTATTCCTCATTATGGAGTTCATCGACGGCGGCACACTGCGCGAGCTGCTCCGTGAGCGCGGCCCAATGCCACCGCATGCAGCTGCCGTCGTGATGCGCTCAGTTCTGCGTGCCCTATCGGTGGCACATTCCCGTGGTATGGTGCACCGCGATATCAAGCCGGAAAACGTTTTAATTTCCTTCTACGGTCGCGTGAAGCTGGCGGACTTCGGTCTGGTACGCGCGGCTGCTGATGCCAAGGTGACCTCTAACTCGGTCATCGTCGGTACCGTGGCTTATCTCGCCCCAGAGCAGGTCACGGGCGAATCCATCTCCCCCGCCTCCGACGTGTACTCCGCCGGTATCTTGCTCTTTGAGCTGCTGACCGGCACTACCCCGTTTATCGCCGATACTTCACTCGGTGTCGCTATGAAGCGCCTGAACGAAGATGTCCCTCCGCCTTCCGAACTCATCGACGGCGTTCCAGAGGAGTTCGACGAGTTGGTCGCCCGAGCCTGTGCTCGCAGGCCGGAGAATCGCTTTGAGAGCGCCGAGGAATTCGCCGATGCGCTCGAAGATATTGTGTACGAATTGGACTTGCCGCCGTTCCGCGTACCTTCCCCTGTGAATTCGGCTGCCGCCAACGCCGCCGCTATCGAGGACCCCATCCCGGACATTCGCCGTCCAGTCCCCCGGGACAACGACCAGGCGGATGACCACCACGACACCGCAGAGACGACACCCGAGCGCTTCGGTCACGATGGTTATGCTGGCTACGGCTTGTCGACGGACACCCCCGGCTACCCAGAAGCTCCTCCACCACCGGGACCACCGAACATCTTCGCCGATTTCGACGACCCAGATGCGGGGCGGACACGCACTTTTGACCGCCATGATGGGTACATCGCCGCTGACTGGGACACACCGGAGCCACAGACCGGAGGACCCGTACCAGCAGAGATTTCGGGTGGCCCTGCGTACCCGCAGTCACCGCATACGCAGGGTTCCCAGCATCCGCAGCCCAGATCAGCTCAGACAGTACCGCCGAAGAGCCGTCGCGCCACCCGACAGCGGACTCGACGCGGGTGCGCACTATGGCTGATTATCGCGCTCGTTGCCACGTTGGGCATGGGGCTTGGCGCATGGTGGCTGGGTTCTGGCCGTTACGGCGAAGTGCCTTCTATCACTGGGCTGTCACAACCACAGGCGATGACCGCAATCAGTGAGGCGGGCTTTGAACCGGTGGTTGATGAGCGCTACGACAACGATGTCGCAGTGTCCCAGATTATTGGCTCGGACCCTCTGGCTGGAGCGCGGGTTGTCCGCGGTGATGATGTTCGCGTACTGGTCAGCCTTGGCCGCCCGACTGTGCCCGCATATCCCGCGAACCACTCAAAGGAAGTGTTCAGCGCTGCCCTAGCTAAGCGGACGTTGAAAGAAGAGGTCGGAGACCCCGTCTTTTCCGATGATGTCTCCACGGGCGGCTTGGTCTTTGCGGTTCCTGCTCCAGGACAGACCGTCGAAGTTGGCTCAGTTGTGACTGTGCATTACTCCCAGGGGCCAGCACCGGTGAAGGTGCCAAAGATCGTGGGGCTTCAAGAGGATGAAGCTCGTGAGCTGTTGAGCAAGGCCGGGCTGGAAGTCCGGGAGGTATCGGCGGAGTTTTCCTCCTCTGCTGAGCCGGAAGAGGTTCTTTCCGTGTCTCCTGAGGAAGGCACTGGCCTCGAACGCGGTAGTTCTGTGACGTTGACCATTAACAACGGCATCGAAGTGCCCAATGTAGTGGGCAAGTCGGAGGATACTGCTCGTCAAATTCTGCAGCGCGAGGGCATTGAGGTAAGCGAAGTAAAGGACGCGTCCTCCTCCTCGCGCGACTACGGCCGTGTTGACGCAGTCTCACCAAGTGCAGGTCGTCTGGTTAACCCCAATGATGCGACTGTCACGCTGACCGTGTCCAGAGCAGTGAAGGTTCCGCAGCTGCTGGGTAAAACTGTTGCGCAGGCACGTCGTGAAGCGGAGAAACAGCATCTTCAGCTCGACATCGACGGCTCTGCGAACGATGACGATCGCATCGTATTGCAGTCACCCCGACCGGGCGCTAAGGCCACGGCGGGTGACAGCATTTCGGTCAGCACTCTGTAAAAAAGTGCGGCGCTCTACTGAGTGCGGTGCTGCACTAGCTGGGCTAGTTGTACCTAGCTGAGCTGGTTGCAACTAGTTGCGCAGCATCTCGGCAACCAGGAAGGCCAGCTCCAGCGACTGCTGAGTGTTCAAACGCGGGTCACAGGCGGATGCGTAACGGCCTGGCAGATCGACATCGGAAATGTCCTGCGCGCCACCGAGGCACTCAGTGACATCTTCGCCGGTCAGCTCCACGTGGATACCACCCGGGTGCGAGCCGATCGAGCGGTGCACCTCGAAGAAGCCCTGAACTTCGTCGACAATGCGGTCGAAGTGGCGGGTCTTGTAACCATTAGAGGCCGAGTAAGTGTTGCCGTGCATCGGATCGCACTGCCAAATGACCTTATGACCAGAAGCTTCCACAGCCTCAACGATGGGAGGCAGCACGGAGCGAACCTTGTCATTGCCCAGACGCGAAGTCAGGGTCAGGCGACCAGGCTGGAAGAACGGGTCGAGCTTGTCGGCGTAAGCGACAGCCTCCTCCGGCGTGGTGGTCGGGCCAATCTTCACACCGACGGGGTTGCCAATCATGGCAGCCAGGTTGATGTGGAAGTCCTCAATACCACGGGTGCGCTCACCAATCCACAGCTGATGCGCGGAGAGGTTGAACAGCTCCTGATTGCCATCGTTTTCAGACAGGCGCAGCATAGCGCGCTCGTAGTCAACAACCAGTGCCTCATGCGAGCAGTAAATTTGCGCGGTCTGCAGGTTCGAGTCCGCAACACCACAGGCAGCCATGAACCGCAGTGCGTGATCAATCTCGCGTGCCAGGTCCTCGTAGCGGGCACCAGCCGGCGAGTTGCTGACGAACTCACGGTTCCACTCGTGCAGACGATGCAGGTCAGCGGTGCCCGAACCTGTCAGTGCACGTACCAGGTTCATCGCCGCAGAAGCATTGGCGTAAGCACGCACCATTCGAGCTGGGTCGTGAACTCGAGCTTCTTCAGTCGGCTCAACGCCGTTGACCATGTCGCCGCGGTAGCTAAGCAAGCCGTCGCCGTCGATGTCCTTCGAGCGCGGCTTAGCGTACTGACCAGCGATACGAGCCATCTTTACAACCGGGGTGGATGCGCCGTAGGTCAGCACAACGGCCATCTGCAGCAAGGTCTTCACATTGGCGCGAATGTGCGGCTCAGTATTGGACTCAAAGGTCTCCGCACAATCACCGCCCTGCAGCAGGAAGGCCTTACCGTTAGCGACGTCGGCAAGCTCCTGACGAAGCTTACGAACCTCAGGCGCGACCACAATTGGCGGCACCGATTCGAGAATGCGACGCACGTTAGCAGCGGCGCGGGCATCCCAGCTTGGCTGCTGTAGGGCTTGGCGGGATACGACATCAGCAAAGCGCTCAGCCATGTCGCCGGGAAGCGGTGGCAGATCGGGCAGGTCATCTACAGGGAGATCAATAGTCCAACTCACAGAAGTTCATTGTAGTGCCCCTGCCAGAAGGGTGTTAGTCAGGTCACCAAATATTCGCATTCCGCTGCTTAATCAAGCGGCAACTTCTGGGCAATCTTTTGAAACTTCAGCAGATTGTGCTGGGCATCTGCCAGCGCATCGTGCTTACCTGCAGTCTGTTTTGGTAACCGTGGCTTGCCCGCCATCTCCCAGTACTGCTTGAGTTCACGGGTATAGCGCGGCATGAACTGCGGCAGCTTGGTCATATCGCCCCAAAGCTGCACCAACGCAATATGGTCGTAGGCGCCTACCCAGGCCCACAGCTCTGGACTGCCCGTACCGGGTTCGGTGAAAAATGCCAGCAGTTCCTCGCGGATCGTGTCCCGGTTCTTCCACAGCGGAGATGAGGGATTGGGCAGCTGATTGAACACATTGGCCCGCACCCACGGCCCAGCCTTGCTCTCGTTGAACTCGGTAGACACCGCGTAGTACTCGCGGCCGTCCTCAGCTACGACACCGATGGAGACAAGATCAATAGTCTTGCCGTCTTCAATAAACTCGGTGTCATAAAAATAACGCACGGTGTGGAATCCTCTCCAGCCTCGGCCTCGCGTCGGCTACCTCGCGACCAAAAGACCGCGGAGCCCTACCGAGCAAATCTTCCCCATGCACCGAATCGCCTTAGGAAGTGTGCAGCCCCACTGTCGCGAAAACTATCTGCGCCTTATTATTC
Source organism: Corynebacterium sp. HMSC063A05 (assembly GCF_001809695.1). Taxonomy (NCBI): domain Bacteria; kingdom Bacillati; phylum Actinomycetota; class Actinomycetes; order Mycobacteriales; family Corynebacteriaceae; genus Corynebacterium; species Corynebacterium sp. HMSC063A05. Next base: position 121,901 of record NZ_KV798510.1, read on the forward strand.
TAGCGAGCGCGTCGGAACCAGCGACGAGGGGTCGGCTTCGGCCCCGGAGCCGGAAAAGTCAGCTCTCCCCCCGGCTCGGTTCCCGCTGGATAGCCGTTGCCGGCCTCCAAGGACTTCTTCACATCAGTCGCATAGGCATCGACATATTCCTGACCCGAAAGCTTCTGAATTTCCTTAATCAGGTCATCCGTCAGTGCCCTGGCCGCTTCATACTCATCGCTGTACTTGGCTTTGTACTCCGACGGATCAATCGGATCGCCGATAATCGTGCCCCCCTTCACCGGACGAGGAATCCACGAGCCAATCGGGTTGGCCTTCTCCGTATCAATCATCGCCATTGGGAACACCGGCACACCGGCCTCCAGTGCTACACGTGCCGCACCGGTTTTCCCGCGGTACAGTCGACCATCCGGACTACGAGTGCCCTCCAAAGAAATGCCCAGCAGATCACCGCGTGACAGCACCTTCAAGCCTGCATTCAGCGCATCGCGGGCTGCATCACCAGAGGTACGGTCAATCGGCACCTGCCCCACCGAGGAGAAGAAGAACTTCTGAATACCGCCGACAAAGCCCGGCGTGGTGAAGTACTCTGCCTTCGCCAGGAACGTCAGCTGACGGCGGCAGACCAGTGGGAAGAAAAAGTGATCCATCACAGCAAGGTGGTTCGACGCCATCAGCGCTGGACCTTCCTGAGGAATCTTCTCACCACCGATGTAATACGGGCGATTATAAATCCGCAGCCAAGGGCCAATGAGGATGTACTTAAAGAACTTGTACCAGCGATTATTCACAGTTTAAAACTATACAGGTTCACGTGGCCCGGCGATCCATCTCCGCAGCCATTCCCCACCTTTTCGCGGGCGAATTCCCCTACAATCCCCCAATTGACGCTTTACGACGATGCCGCACCCTCGGCAGCCACGACGCTGCGCGCAATATCCGCTGCACCAATCAACCCGGCATCGGCACCCAGTTCAGCGACCCGCACATCCGCTACCGGACGATAGCCAGCACCGGTGAGATTGCGGGCAAACTCGGCCTTGGCCTTGTCCAGGTATAAATCAGACGCCGAGGCAACACCGCCACCGATGACAATCAATTCCGGATCAAAGACATCGCCCACCATCGACAGACCACGCCCGAGCCAGGTAGCAAAGTCATCAATCGCGGCCAGAGCCAATTCATCCCCCTGCCTAGCAGCCGAGACGACATCGGTACCAGTTACCGAGCCGGCCACGAGCCCGTCGGTAAGCCGCGAGAAGTAGCGGCCGGATTCAGAGAGCTCCTGAGCTGTGGTAACCAGCGCCGTACCCGAGCAGTAACGCTCCAAGCAACCACGCTTTCCGCAGGAGCAGGGACGACCCTCCGGCACAACGGTGAGGTGGCCGAATTCCGGCGCCGTGCCGTACGCGCCCCGGTAAATCTCACCACCCCGCATCATCGCGCCACCGATTCCCGTACCCAGCGCAAACAGCACCCAATTATCCGCACCGCGAGCCGCACCAAAGCGATACTCGCCCCAGGCGGCCGAGTTGGCATCGTGCTCAAGCTGCAGAGGGCACGGGAGAAGCAAGGATAAACGCTTGACGACATTCGCATCGCGCCACGGCAGATGCGGGGCGAACCGAACCGTCTGGCGGTCAGAATCCAAAAAACCAGCTACAGCTAAACCGATGGCGCTGACATCTGGAAAACGTTCAACCAAGCGCTCGGATGTCTGAACAATGCCACGTTCAATGGCATCCACACTGCCGTCAGAACTAGTCTGAACTCGATACAACACCTGCCCATCAGCGCTGATAACTGCAGCGCGCAGGTTTGTTCCACCAATATCAAAACCGATAGCCGGGCAATCAGCGGCGGCGGACTCGTCTGAGCTCGGATGAATCGGAATATCGGTGGACATAACAGTTGATTATAAAGGGATTGCGCAGGTTCGGAGAATTCGGCGAGCCCGAGCAGCCATGACCTCCCAGGTCCACGACTGCACAACATGCTCCCGACCACAGGCTCCCATCGCCGCCGCGCGCTCCGGATCATCCAAAATTTCAACCAGTCCGGTGGCGACGCTGCGCTGCGAGACCCCGTCGACAACGATGCCAGTTTCACCATCGATAACTGTCTCCGGGGCGCCACCAGACTTGCCGGCTATGACAGGGACACCGCAGGCCTGTGCTTCCAAGTAGACAATGCCGAGGCCTTCTACATCGAGGCCACGGCCTCGGGTTCGGGCGGGCATGGCGAAAACGCTGGCTGCATTGTAATAGGCGGGGAGATCATCATAGGAGACCTTGCCGGCAAAAATGACCTGCTCGGAGACCCCAAGCTTTGCTGCCAGCTTTTCCAACTCTCGATTCAACGGACCGACGCCCACAATCAGCAATCTGGCACCTGGGTGCTGCTCAAGAACCTTAGGCATGCTGCGAATCAGCATATCTTGCCCTTTGCGGCGCACTAGCCGAGAAATACAGACGATAAGCGGCTGGGACTCACCAATTCCGTGGTGCTGCCGGATCTTCTGTCCCGCCTCGGGGTCCGGGGAAAACCTCTCGATATCGACACCAGAAGGCAGGTGTTCAAACGCTGTTTGCGGGCCAAAGGCTGTCGCAAAACGACCACGGGTGTAGCGGGAAATATAGGTCACAACATCGGAGTTCTTACCAATTCGCCCCAGCATCTGGCGGGCCAATGGCAGCATCGACCAGCCCACTTCATGTCCGTGAGTGGTAGCAACGATGCGGGTAGCACCTGCGCGACGACATGCGTCGGCAAGCAAACCAAGTGGCGCGGCGGCACCAAACCAGACGGTGTCAATGCGTTCGGCGCGAATGATCTGAGCGGCGCGACGAGCTACGTGCGGCAGTGGCAGCAGCACGGAATCACGCATGCGGTAAACACGGTACGGTAGCGACTCGTCGTAGGCGCGGAGCTTTTCTTTGGAAGCTCGCGAGGATGCGAGGACTACGAGGTTCTCTGGATCCAAACGAGCACAGAAATCGCGCAGGTAGGACTCGATTCCACCATCGCGAGGCGGGAAGTCATTCGTAATGAGCAGTACGCGCGCAGACATGGAGTCGAGTTTATCTACCTTGACTAAAAAGACGCGAAGTCACCTGCCGCTAGTTAGAAGCGGACAGCGCCTTGGTACGGGCCGCCCTGGTCGATGGAAACGACCTGGACCGGAATGCCGTAGTCGGAAGCATGGACAATCTGACCATTGCCGATGTACATGCCTACGTGGGTAATGCCCGGGTAGTAACCGATGATGTCACCTGGCTGCAGCTGGTCACGGCTTACCGGGGTGCCACCGGCGAGCTGTGCCTGCGAAGTACGCGGAATGGACTTACCAATCTGCTGGTACGCCCAGTACATCAGACCGGAACAGTCGAATGCGGAGGGACCAGCAGCTCCCCACGAGTACGGGGAACCCAGCTTCGACATCGCGGCATCAACTGCGGCGGAAGATCCGAGCAGTTTATCCAGCCCTTCGGTAATTGGGTTGTTCTTGGAAATCCAGATTTCCCGCTGTTCGGGGCTCAGCGCATCAACCATGGACTTGACATGCTCGGCGCGCTCATCAAATTCAGCGCTGCGCTTGTCCAAATCATCGCGACGCTTAGCCAGACCATCGAGCTGCTTGCGGATATCTCCCTGCAGACGCAGCGCATTGGCCTTACCCTCCTCGGCATCCTTACGGGCTTGCACCGCACGGCTGACGACTTCATCGTTGTCGCGGAACATCTTATTGATGTAACCGGTACGGTCGATAGCGTCCTGAGCACTGGCAGATCCCAGTGCGGCCGACAACGGGTCGACGATTTCACCACGCATCCGCTTCTTCGCGAAGTAGGAAATCTCGCCAGAGAGCGCCTTGAGGTCATCCTGTGCTCGGAGAACCTGATCCTCAGAGCGCTTCAGCTCCCCCTCGGCGTGCCGGAGTTCCTCTTCCTTGGCCTGAACCTGAGAATCCAGCTCGGTAACTTCCTCCGAAATCGCTTCGGTATCCCGAGAAATCTTCTCCAGCTCTGCAATAATGCCGTCTGCAGTAGCCAGATCCGGGGCTGGCTGTTCATCCTGCGCAGACGCAATCGGCGCCAAACCTACGGAGCCAAAGGTTAGCCCAGCCACGACCGTCAGCCCGACTACACCGCGACGAGAGTTGTGGCGACGGCGAGAGGCACGGTGACGCGACAAATCCAAACCCTTTTCAAATTGTGTATTCAAATTTCTTCCCCGAAAAACAAAACATCAAACCGCTTGACGCATTCGAGCAAATTGTAGCAGCCTTGCCGCGGAACAACACACCGACAAACCGCCAGCACAAAGGGGTATCCAAAGGGAGTAATCAGGATAGCCCTTCGACTCCACGCATTGCGTAACCACAGGGCAAAAACAAAAATGAGGCGAGCGCCCCCCATAGTGCTTTACGACGCACATAGCGTCAGCACCCGGGCGCTCGCCTCAGTGCCCCCTCATTAAAAAAGAGCCAAGGCTCTGCGGGGCATCTAAGCCCCGCAGTTTGTCATCCGTTCAAACAGATTAGAAGCGGACGAAGTTGTGAACCGGCATGTAGTTCATCGGAGCTTCCTTGACGACATCGCCGGACTGCGGAGCGTGAATCACATTGCCGTTACCGGAGAAGATGCCGACGTGGGTAGCGCCAGAGTAGAAGGAAACGATGTCACCCAGTGCCGGGCTGGAGACCGCGGTGCCCTGGGAAGCCTGCGCCTGGGAGGTGCGCGGGATCGACTTACCGACCTGCTGGTATGCCCAGGAGGTCAGACCGGAGCAGTCGAAAGAGTTCGGACCGGTGGCACCCCACACGTACGGGGAACCAATCTTGGAACGTGCGGCGGAGACGATAGCCGAACCAGTGGACGGTGCTGCAACGTTTGCAACGCTGCCGGAGGTAACCTCACCTGCGACATCATTGAACTTGCCAACAACATCCTGCAGACCTGCAACCTGCGGGGTATCGAAGCCGTTCAGTGCGCCCTGGATGTCGTTCAGCGGGTTAGCGTTAGCGGTCGGAACTGCGAGAGCGGTAACGCCGGCGACGGTTGCGCCAAATGCGACTGCGTTGCGTGCAAAGTTAGAACGGCGGTGGTGCTTGCCCATTGTTTTGAAACTCCAAAATCTTCCTGTTTAGCCGACCGGGTTAGCTGACGGGTTCGGAAGAATGGAAGACTTCCTACCCTCCGGGATTTCCCTTTGGGATTCACCCCATGGTTCGAGGTGGGTCCCCGGCTCGAATCCCCTGAGGTTCTCACTACTTAGCCCCTCAGGACCTTCGATAAGGCTCTGTGTTTTCTTATCAATGACCGGCACCAACTCAGTGGCCCCGTTTCAATGTCTCGATAAGGTTACGAAATGGCATCAAGTTTTGTCTAGCCACTTGCCAAGAAAACCGCTCAAGGCCCGGTTGTTACCATCGATAGAACTAAACCGTTACCAAGCTGTTACAACTAGACACTCCCCCTATTGCGGAATAATAACAGTTTGATAAACGTGTTACTACCTGGCATTTTGAAGTCCGCCGAGAACTTTACACTTAACGCCTTAAGGTCGGAACATTTTTATCGCGGACTCAAAACGTGTTTTATGTCACACTCCAGCTTGTAGTAGCTCAATTTGCTCAAGTTTCACAGTTTTAACACTACTAGGAGCGCTCAGAATAGGATTATTGACGTGAATTCAGGACAACAGCACTTCCCTCTCGAAGGCTCCGTCGATGATTCTCTTTTCAACACCACCTTTGTCGTCGTAGACCTAGAAACGACTGGACTAAAGGCCAAGAACGACCACATCATTGAAATTGGGGCCACCAAAACCCGTGGCGGCAAGACAATTGGCACCTTTTCCAGCTTCATCGACCCCGGCATGGAGATTCCCGACCACATCACATCTCTCACCGGCATCACTACCGCCGATGTTGAAACTGCCCCACAGCTCGGCACAGTTATTACTCAGTTCCTCGAATTTGCCCGGGGAAGCGTCTGGGTTGCGCATAATGCCAAGTTCGATATTGGATTCCTCCGCCAGGCTTGCACAGATTTGGGCCTAGATTGGCCAAGCCCCAGCGTCGTAGACACTCTCACGTTGGCGCGTCGCGTCCTTGACCGCTCACAAGTTGGCAGTTTCAAGCTCTCACAGCTCGCACGGTACGTCGGTTCTCCGAATCGCCCCACCCACCGGGCGCTTGACGACGCAATCGCAACCGTCGACGTCCTTCACTACCTCATGGAGAGACTAGCCGGCGATGAAGTACAAACAGCGTCCGAGCTAGTGCATTACTCGCCGACCGTCGCTCCGGAGGTTCGTGCTAAACGGCATCTTGCCGATCGAGCTCCGCACACCCCTGGTGTCTATGTTTTTCGGTCAAGAAATGACGACCCCTTATATATAGGTACAGCTCTCGATTTGCGACGTAGACTTCTGCAGTATTTCAACGGCACTGATTCTCGTCGCAAGATTACGGAAATGGTCTCTCTAGCCGAACGCGTCGAGATCATCGAATGCCCGCACGGCTTCGCTGCAGAAATCCGCGAGGCTCGTCTGATCTCTGCACTCCGTCCGCCCTACAACCGACAACGTACCGAACCGACCCGCGGCTGGTACATCATCCCCGCTAGCCCCGGTCGGCCTGCCAAGATTAGCCGAACAGTCACCGACGCCCGCAGCCTAGGTCCTTTCCGCACGCGCGACACCGCTACTGCCATCCGCGACAGGTTCTCCGCACTTAACGACGACTTTGCGATAACAACCGCCCAGATCTCCACCACCGGCGCAGACGAGATCGCAGACATGATTGCTGAGATATCAGCACTTGCCGAAGCACACCGCTTCCAACGCGCGGCAGTGCAGCGTGACCGCACTGCGGAGTTCATTATCAGCTTGGATAAGCAGCAGCGCCTGAGCATGCTTGCCGCCATCCCATCTCTGCAAGCCGCTTTCCCCGATGGCAATGGTGGCTGGCACCTAGCGGAAATTCGCTATGGCAGGTTGGCCGGCGCCAGCACCGCACCGCGTGGCGCGGATATGAGCTACATCATCGACCTCATGGAGAGTTCAGCCCAAACAGTCACTCCAGATGACTCCTTATATAAAGGAGCATCAATTGATGAACTCAGTATTGTCTGGAAATGGCTGCAGCGCCCGGAGGTACGAATAAAGCCCACCGGAGGCGAGTTTTCCTACCCCAGGTTGGGCGCAGGAAAATACCTTCAGTGGGCAATTGACGCGCAGCAAGCACGTCGTGAAGCGCGACGCGAACCTTAATCCTTCATCGCCGCGGTAACGATGTCCAGGCACAGCCCCGACTGGAGCGTTTCCTTGACCTCTTCAATGGAGTCGGCCATAGCTTCCTTTAGCGGACAGCCACCCAGACCACGCGAAATGGCGATTGCGGCGGCGGAGTTAAGGATGACTGCATCGCGAATCGGACCTTCGAGTTCGCCAGCCCAAATGCGACGTGCAACATCAGCGTTGTACGAGGGGTCACCGCCACGCAGCGCGTCAATTTCGGAGTACTCCATGCCATAGTCATGTGGATCGATGACATCTTCGGCAACTTCACCGTTTTCCACAATAAAGACCTTGGTGGGGCCAGTAACAGTAATCTCGTCGAGACCATCGCTTCCGCGTACCACCAACGCGCGCTGACCACGGCGGGCGAAGGTGTCCGCCATCGTCTCCATCTGATCTTCGAAGGCACAGCCAATCAAGCTTGCCTGCGGGCGTGCTGGATTCGTCAGCGGCCCCAACAGGTTGAAGACTGTCGGAACCGCTAGCTCCTTACGCACCGGTCCAGCGAAGCGCATGGCCGGATGAAAGCGAGCGGCAAAGAGGAAGCGCACGTAGAAGTCCGGATGTTCCGGAGAAGTAACGAGACCGTTCTCAATGTCGATGCCAAAGGCCTCTAGCATGTCAGCTCCGCCCGACTTCGAGGAAGCCGCGCGGTTACCGTGCTTGAGCACCGGCACACCACTGGCCGCGATAACAATCATGGACATCGTGGAGATGTTGACGGTATTTGCGCCATCACCACCGGTGCCGACGATATCGACTGCACCGCGCTCAATAACACCGGCGAGCTGTGGATCATGAACTGGGCGGGCAAACGAAAGCATGCCCTCAGCCGCAGCATCGAGCTCGGCAGCCGTAATCCCCTTGGCGAGGAGACCGAAAGCAAACGTTGCGGTCTGGATGTCTCCGGAAGCACCTGACATGATCTGATCCATGGCGAATCGAATGCCCTCACCGGAAACTTCGCGGCCAGCGCCAATCGTGGAAAGAACATGGCGCCAGTTTTCGACCGCCCTCTTATCGCCGATCTCGCTCATCGCCACTCCCTTCCACTAGATAGTCAAGTCTGTACTCGTACTTTATTAATACAAATGCACCTAGGTGCTGCTGGTTATTCCGCCCACCAGATGCACCACATCACGGGGCTTTCTGGAAAATCCCACCGTGATGTACGTAATAAGACAAGATACCTCCCCCATATATCCAGCGCATCACCAGGTCCGCCTTTTGCGTTCGCCGAAAATCTCACCCCCATTGGGGCAACTGGAAAAATACGATATTAAATAGAGCCGAACCTGCGATAGACTAACCGACAGCCGATGCCGCAGTATCGCTAACCCAGGTTCGCCGAAGGTGAACCTGGCAGTCCAGGGGGATGGACTCCGCGCACCGCGGCACAACAAAACCCTCGAATTCACCCGCGTCGGATAAAGACACTGGAAAGTTCCCAACAGGGGGAAAATTAGTGAAATTCTCAGAAACCTTTCCTTGCGACCTGGGATTTTAGGAATTTATATACAAAAATGGGGGTTGCAACGTGACTACTCCTTAAGAACAGTACATACTGTTAGATGTGACGAGCGCAGTTGAAAATCAAGGTATGACAGCACCACGTCGTGCTGCGACACTGAACCGACCGAATATGGTCAGTGTCGGCACGATTGTGTTCCTGTCTCAGGAATTAATGTTCTTCGCCGGTCTGTTCGCGATGTACTTCGTGTCACGCGCGAACGGCCAGGGCGATTCGTGGGATTGGGGTACCGGCCACCTCAACGTCCCGTACGCACTAGTGATCACCGTGATCCTAGTGTCGTCTTCGTTCACTGCCCAGTGGGGCGTGTTCGCGGCCGAGCGTGGCGACGTTTTCGCACTCCGTAAGTGGTACGCACTGTCTACCGCCCTGGGTGCAATCTTCCTCGTTGGCCAGGCTTACGAGTACTTCACCCTGGTTAGCCACGGTCTGACCATTCAGAACTCCATTTACGGTTCGGTCTTCTTCATCACCACCGGATTCCACGCAGCCCACGTTCTCGCGGGTGTGCTGGCCTTCGTTGTGGTGCTTATCCGTACCTCCAAGGCGAAGTTCACCCCGGCACAGGCCACTGCTGCCATTGTGGTCTCGTACTACTGGCACTTCGTCGACGTCGTGTGGATTGGCCTGTTCATCACCATCTACTTCATCCAGTAGGCCGTATTGGCCGTTCTTTGTTTAGTACGGCCTACAGCCCATCCACTTTCCACGAACAGTCTTAAAGGGAAAAAGATGGAAAACACTACCTCCGAAACCAAGGACACCACGTCCTTGGCTGCGGCCCCGAAGTCAAAGGGCCGCCGCAAGATGCGCCGTACTGCCTCCGGCATTATGGCTATGGCTCTCGCCCTCACCGGCGCGGGCTTCCTCGCTAATGCTCTGACCCCTGATGCACAGACGGCTACTGCTCAGCAGGATGAAGCCGCAATCATTCAGCAGGGTAAGGAGCTTTATGACGTTGCTTGTATTACTTGCCACGGCGCCAACCTCCAGGGCGTTAAGGACCGCGGTAAGTCACTGATTGGCGTCGGCGAGGGTTCGGTTTACTTCCAGGTTCACTCCGGTCGTATGCCGATGCTTCGCAATGAGGCTCAGGCAGCACGTAAGACCCCGCGTTACTCCGAAGAGCAGACGCTGGCTATCGCAGCCTACGTCCGGGCTAATGGTGGCGGCGCAGGCATTGTCCGCGACGAAGACGGCTCCATTGCTATGGAGTCGCTGCGCGGTAAGAACGCCGGCCCGAACGGTGAGCTTGACCAGGCTGACGTTGCTCGCGGTTCCGAACTGTTCCGCCTGAACTGTGCATCCTGCCACAACTTCACCGGTCGTGGCGGTGCACTGTCCAGCGGTAAGTACGCACCAGTCCTGGATCCTGCAAATGAGCAGGAAATTTACCAGGCCATGCTGACCGGCCCGCAGAACATGCCGAAGTTCTCTGACCGCCAGCTATCTGCTGACGAGAAGAAGGACATCATCGCCTACATCAAGAACTCCAAGGAAACTCCGACCCAGGGTGGTTGGGGTATTGGTGGCATCGGCCCGGTTGCTGAAGGCCTTGTCATGTGGATTGTAGGCATCGTCGCTCTCGTAGCGGCCGCTCTTTGGATTGGATCCCGCCGATGAGTAATAACGAAAACAAGAAGTACAGCTCCGAAGAGCTGTCAAAGATGAGCAATGCGGATCTCGCTCGTCTGGGCGCTGAACTCGACGACGTGACCATTGCCTACCGCAAGGAACGCTTCCCGATTGCCAACGACCCGGCTGAAAAGCGCGCGGCCCGTGGCGTCGCCATCTGGCTGGCTCTGTCGGTCATTCTTGGCCTGGCATTCATCGCCATCTACCTGTTCTACCCGTGGCACTACAAGGGTCACGGCGAAGAGGGGCTGCGGCTGTACACCATGTACACCCCGCTGCTGGGTATCACCATCGGTGGCTGTATCGTCACCCTGGGTATTGGTGCAGTTAAGTTCACCAAGCGCTTCATCCCGGAAGAGATTTCGGTTCAGCGCCGCCACGATGGTCCGTCCGAAGAGGTCGACCAGAAGACCATCGTTGCCCTGCTGAACGATTCTTGGCAGACCTCCACCCTGGGCCGTCGCTCCGCCATCAAGGGTCTCCTTGGTACCGGTGCCGTCCTGGCTGGTATCGGCATGATTCTTCCGCTTGGCGGCATGATTAAGAACCCGTGGAAGCCACGCCACGACGTTGACGTCACTGGTGACGGAACTCTGTGGACCACCGGTTGGACTCTTGTCGAGCAGGGCCACAAGGTTTACCTCGGCCGCGACACCGGTGCTATCGCTGAAGAGGGTGCACACGGCTACACCACCAAGGGCGTTTCCCGCCTGGTTCGCCTCCGCCCAGAGGATCTGTCCGCAGGTTCTATGGAGACTGTCTTCCCGCTTCCGGAAGAGGACGTCAACGACGGCGACAAGTACTCCAAGGATGCCGATGTCTACGAGGCACACATGCACTCGATTCACGGCTCCCGCAACTCGGTCATGCTGATTCGTCTGCGTTCCCAGGACGCTGAAAAGGCAATCCTGCGCAAGGATCAGGAAGACTTCCACTACGGCGACTACTTCGCCTACTCGAAGATTTGTACACACATTGGTTGCCCGACTTCTCTGTACGAACAGCAGACGAACCGTATTCTCTGCCCATGCCACCAGTCGCAGTTCGATGCACTGCACTACGGCAAGCCGGTCTTCGGTCCAGCTGCTCGCGCTCTTCCGCAGCTGCCGATCAGCGTTGATGAAGAAGGCTACATGTACGCAGAGGGCAACTTCGTTGAGCCCGTCGGTCCGGCATTCTGGGAGCGTCAATCATGAGTAATCCAACGAAACTAGCAACCGCTGCTAAGAATATGGATGGCCGCTACACCCTGTCTGGCGGCATGCGTAAGCAGCTCAATAAGGTATTCCCTACCCACTGGTCCTTCCTGCTGGGTGAGATTGCACTCTACTCCTTCGTAGTCCTGCTCTTCTCGGGTGTTTACCTGACTCTGTTCTTCGACCCGTCGATGTCGAAGGTCATTTACGACGGTGCCTACGCGCCACTCAACGGTGTCGAGATGTCTCGCGCCTACGAGACCGCCCTGCAGATCTCCTTCGAGGTTCGCGGTGGTCTGTTTATTCGCCAGATCCACCACTGGGGTGCTCTTCTGTTCGCCGTGTCCATCATGGCGCACATGTTCCGCATCTTCTTCACCGGCGCATTCCGCAAGCCGCGTGAAGCTAACTGGGTCATCGGTTCCATCCTCCTGCTGCTGTCCGTGGCAGAGGGCTTCATGGGTTACTCCCTGCCGGACGACCTGCTTTCCGGTGTTGGTCTGCGTATTATGTCCGCAATCATCATCGGTCTGCCGATTATCGGCACCTGGCTGCACTGGATGATGTTCAACGGCGACTTCCCGGGTGACATGATCATCCCACGCCTGTACATTGCACACGTGCTGATTCTCCCTGCTCTGCTGCTGGGCCTGATCGCCGCTCACCTGGCTCTGGTCTGGTACCAGAAGCACACCCAGTTCCCCGGCGCAGGTCGTACCGAGAACAACGTCGTCGGCGTTCGTATCCTCCCGATCTTCGCGGTCAAGTCCGTTTCCTTCGGTCTGATTACCTTCGGCTTCCTGGCGCTGTTCGCTGGTATCTTCCAGATCAACGCAATTTGGAACCTTGGACCGTACAACCCAGCGCAGGTTTCCGCCGGTTCCCAGCCGGATATCTACATGCTGTGGACTGACGGTGCTGCCCGTGTCATGCCGCCGTGGGAGCTCTACCTGGGCTCCTACACGATCCCGGCAGTCTTCTGGGTCGCCCTGCTCTGTGGTATTTTGGTCGTCCTGCTCTTCGCCTACCCGTTCATCGAGGCGAAGATCACCGGCGACAACGCCCACCACAACCTGCTGCAGCGTCCGCGCGACGTGCCGGTTCGCTCCGGCCTGGGTGCCATGGCTCTGGTCTTCTACACCCTGCTGACTCTGTCCGGTGGTAACGACCTGATTGCATACCACTTCCAGATCTCGCTGAACGTGATGACCTGGGTTGGCCGTATCGGTCTGATTATCCTGCCGCCGATCGCTTACTTCGTCACTTACCGAATCTGCATCGGCCTGCAGCGCTCTGACCGCGCTGTCCTGGAGCACGGCATTGAGACGGGCATCATCAACCAGCTGCCTGATGGTTCCTTCATCGAGGTCCACCAGCCGCTAGGCCCGGTCGACGAGCACGGCCACGCCGTTCCGCTCGAGTACCAGGGAGCTTACGTCCCGAAGACCATGAACGAACTGGGCGCCGCTGGTAACCCGGGTCGCGGTAGCTTCTTCAGCCCGGACTCCCCGGAGATCGCCGAAGAGGCAGCTCGCATCGAGCACGAGAACCACGAGCAGCAGGCTCAGATGTTCCGTGACCTCGAAGCTCAGAACGCTGAAGAGCGTCGCCAGCTCGAGCACTAAAACTCCGCGGTAGATTTTCTACTGCGCTCAAATAAGACCATCCCGGTCCGCATCCACTTCGGATGTCGACCGGGGTGGTTTTTTGTTCCCCAGATTCTTTCGAGCTCGCCTTGACTCCCACATATGTCAGATACCAAATCTGCTGTTTACCAGTACTAAAATGGACATATGTCTACCAGTCACTCCCCCACCACCGACCTTTCGAACAACGCCACACAGCTTGTCGCCAACGGTGTCAACTTCGACTACGAGGCCACGCCTGTTCTGCGCGATGTCTCGCTCACGCTTTCCGACGGCGATGTCCTCGGATTGGTCGGAGACAACGGAGCCGGCAAATCCACTCTTCTTTGGCTGCTGTCGGGTCGTCGTCGACCCACGAGCGGTACGGTGACTCATATTGGCACGCGTGTGCTCGGCTCTCAGGAGTTAGAAGCGCCTTTCGACTCCACGGTGCAAATGCTTATCGATGAGGCTCTCGGCCCCTCGAAACGTCGTCTAGCGGAGTTGGAAGAGGCAGCTGAGGCGATGTCCTTAGCAGAGACCCCAGATGAGTCTGAGGCGGCAGAGAAAGCGTATTCGAAGGTCTTCTCGGATGTCATGGCTCACGATGACTGGAACGCCGAACATAACGCGGAAATTGTACTCGACCATCTCGGCCTGACCGGCACTGCTCCCGACGGCGCTCCCCTGGTAGAGCAACTAACCACGGAGATTTCCGGCGGGCAGCGGGCGCGGCTGGGGCTCGCGATTACGCTCATTCGAAAGCCAGAGATTTTGCTTCTCGACGAGCCCACCAACCATCTCGATGAACGCGGTCGCCAGCTCGTGATTGACACCATTCAGAACCACCCTGGAGTGGTTGTGGTGGCAACGCATGACCGCGACTTCCTGGATGCCGTTTGTACTGTAATTGGAGACTTGGTGCCGGGGCGCCCTGGTATTGGGCTGTTCCGTGGCAATTACTCCGACTACGCGAAGCACCGTCGCCACCAGCGTGAGCTATGGGAGCACCAGTGGCGCTCCGAGGAGCATGAACGCAATCGGTTGGAAGACACCATCGACAATGGCGCCCGTGAGGTCTCACCGGGCCGAGCAATGACGGACAACAACAAGATGGCTTATGACCGCCGTGGCGGTCGTGTAGAGCGGCAAATCGCGCGCCGCGTGCGTTCGGCTAAGCAGCGACTGGATGAGCTCATTGAGGAAGGTGTGGAGCGTCCGCCGGCTCTGCTGGGCTTTGATGCCCCGCTGACCGCACCCCTACCGACCAAGCGCGCTGCATCGGGAAGCGATGAGGATTTTCACATCAAGATGCGCGGTGTGGTCGTCCCAGATCGAATTCGGGTTGGTTCACTGACTATTCGTCCCGGAGACAAGGTCGTTATCACAGGCCCTAATGGGGCCGGAAAATCTACTTTGTTCAAGGCCATCATGGGGCAAGTTGAGACGCAGGCTGGCGAGGTGCGTATCGGCGAGAACTGTCGAGTAGCCATGCTGGCTCAGGAACAAGACTGGGAAACCCCAAAGAAGTCCGCCCGTGAGTTGTACGACCTTGCTCCCAATGCCCGCGTGCCTCTCGACGACTTTGGGTTGCTTAGCCTCGAGGACGCCAATCGACCTGTAGGTGACCTGTCCATCGGACAGCAGCGTCGAGTGGCATTGGCGCTCGTTGTGGCCAATCCACCAGAGATTTTGCTTCTCGACGAACCTACTAACCATCTGAGTGTGGATCTAATCGAGCAGGTCCAGGACGCTATTGCATCTGCTGAAGGCACAATTATTGTAATTACCCACGATCATCGCATGATCAACTCGCTCGAGGCGCGTCATTTGCAGGTGACCGACGGCGAAGTCGTCGAGTTACCTAAGGGGCAAAAACCTGTCGAGTTCGCTTAATGCCGAATCGCAAAACAAAAAAGTCTCTCCCACTAACGCCCTTGTTAGTGGGAGAGACTTTTCGGTTATCTACGACTGTGGTTCAGTCGGCTTGCACTCGGACTAGTGCTTCTCCGGCGGAGTGATGTACTGAGTGTTGAGCTTGGTGCCGGCGACGATCAGGATTACCGCGCCAAGAACAATCAGCCAGTAGGCCATGAATGCGATGCCGTAGCCCATGAGCAGGATGCCCATGGTCATCACGAACGGCCAAATCGAGCTAGCGGAGAAGAAACCGAGGGTTCCAGCACCGTCGGCAACCTCTGCCTCTTCGAAGTCGGCCGGGGTGATGTCGGAACGGCGCTCAGTGAAGTGGAAGTATCCACCGAGCATCAGGGTCATCAGAGCTGCGAGGACCAGGCCGGTTGCGCCGGCCCACTCGAGGCGACCCTGGCTTTCGTTGATGACGTTACCGGTGTCCTGGAGGTACTGAGTGCCGAAGATGTAGACGACAGCCATGAACCCCAGGAACACGGTAAGTCCGTAGAAGAGCTTTGCTGCAGACTTCATTTGAGAACTTCCTTTAGGTAAGAATCTTGCTGGGTTTACTTGGCGGTCGCGTTCAGGTCAATGGTGTTAGCACCACGATCACCCATGTCGCGGGTGTCGACACGACCGGAGTTGAACGGCGAAGTGGAGACTGCGAATGCCGGCTCACCGATGTGCTTCAGAGCATCAGCGTTAGTAGCTTCTGGGTTCTCCTGGCGGAACTTGATGTACTCGGTGAATGCCTCACGGGGGACAGCACGAATCTCGAAGTTCATCATTGCGTGGTAGGTACCACACATCTCGGCACAACGGCCAACGAATGCGTTCTTGACCTTGTCGCTCGGGTTGTCCTCTGGTCGGTTGGCAATCTTGTCCGAGTCAATCTTTTCGATCTGGAAGACACGGTTGGACTTGTTAGCCTCCGGGTGCGGGAACACGTCGCGCTTGAAGAGGAACTCCGGAACCCAGAAGGAGTGAATCACGTCAGCGGACGCGAGGTCGAACTGAATTGCAGTGTCTTCCGGAACAACGAGGACCGGAACCTCTTCGGTGGTACCGAGGGTCTCAATCTCGTCGTAGTGCAGGTAGTCGAGGCTCTCCTTGGAGCGACCGTGAACCGGGTACTCCTTCTGCTTTGCGCGATCTTCGTCGGACGGAACCTCGTGGCCACCCTCGGTGAAGAACTGCTCATCAGCCGGCTTCTCAATACGACCGTTGTACTCCTGGCCGCCCATCAGGTCAGCGGAGATGTTGGCGTAACCGAACTTCCAGTTCCACTGGAAACCGGTGACGTCGACGGTGACCTCTGGATCCTTATCCAGAGCAGTGACCTCGTCCTGAGTCTGAACCGTGAAGAAGAACAGAGTCATCACAATCAGAATCGGGAGAATGGTCAGAGACAACTCAACCGGAACGTTGTATGCAGTCTGGCGCGGGAACTCGCCCTTGCCCTTCTTCTCAGCCTTCTTAGCTGTGAAGTTTGTCATCGAGTAAAGGGTAACGCCCCAAACGATGATGCCGATAATCCAAGCTGCAACCCAGGTCCAAACCCAGAAGTTACCCATGGACTGTGCTTCCGGGGTCACACCTTCCGGCCAACCAAAGCGGAGCAGCTTGAAGAAGCCGTTCTCCGGAGGATTAACATCGCAGCCGGCAAGCAAGGCTGCGCTACCGGTGGCAACGCCGAGGACGCCGAGCTTACGGGCGACTCCGAACTTTCTACGCTGATTCACGTGTGTCTGCCTTCCTGATCCACACAATTTTCGATAACCGATTAAGGTTTCGTCCTACCCAAGCAGAGTAGTCGATTCTTAAGCTTTCTCCACAATAAATATGGCTGTGGGGTGCCTTTGAGTATATCTGCCCTAATAAAATACTGAGAAAGACCCGCCTATCGGGGGTGGCATTCTCACCAGTTACACCCTGTTGACGCTCCCAAGTCTATGAATTTTTTAGTGTTTGCGCCACGCGCTGACGCACACACCGTCCCGCACAACCTTGCCCCGAGCCCTAGACACGGCAAACTCAGACATTCTCGCTTTTCCCCAAAAGGCATTAAAGTAGGTGCAGCATTTCTATGTGGTGCCAATCTGGGGTTCAACCCAGCTACTCAGCCACGCGGCGGTCCTTCACGGCCACCGGTTCAGGCGACAGCCAGTCGCACTGAGCCCCTAGCTACGAAGCCGTCGAAAATCCACTAAGTGACACTAAGCGAAAGGTGCGCGCACGAAGCATGTGTGGTCTTCTCGGAATCCTGACTGCAAATTCTGACGCAGCGGAGCTCGTTCCCGTTGTCGAAAGGGCCCTGCCCTGCATGCGGCACCGCGGCCCTGACGATGCAGGCACGTGGCACGATGAGGACGCAGTTTTCGGCTTCAACCGCCTATCCATTATTGATATTGCCCACAGCCACCAACCGCTGCAGTGGGGACCGGAGAATCAGCCGAATCGTTACTCCATGACCTTCAACGGCGAAATCTACAATTTCGTCGAACTCCGCGAGCAGCTGCAGAAGGAAGGCTATGCCTTTAATACCTCCGGCGATGGTGAACCCATCGTCGTTGGGTTCCACCACTGGGGAGCGGACGTCGTAAAGCACCTGCGCGGCATGTTCGGCATTGCTATCTGGGACAGCGTCGAACGCAAGCTTTTCCTGGCGCGCGATCCGTTCGGCATTAAGCCGCTCTACTACGCCACCACAGAGCGCGGCACGATTTTCGGTTCTGAGAAGAAGTCCCTGCTCGAAGCTGCGCCGGAGATGGGCATCGATGCGAAGAAGCTGAATAAGCGCGCACTGGAGCACTACGTCGATCTGCAGTATGTGCCGGAACCGGAGTCGCTGCACACCGAAATTGTCCGCTTGGAGTCGGGCTGCACAGCCGTCGTTACGCCTGGCGGCGAAGTTAAGCAGACCCGCTACTTCAAGCCGAGTTTCCCGATTCAGCCAGTAGCTAAGGGCGCTGAGCAGGATGTTTTTGACCGCATTGCCCGCGCACTGGAGGACAGCGTCGAGAAGCATATGCGTGCCGACGTCACGGTGGGCTCGTTCCTGTCGGGCGGTATCGACTCCACGGCGATTGCAACTTTGGCTAAGCGCCACAACCCGAACCTGCTGACGTTTACCACCGGCTTCGAGCGCGAGGGCTTCTCCGAGGTCGATGTGGCTGCGGAGTCCGCCGCTGCCATCGGTGTCGAGCACATCGTGAAGGTCGTCTCGCCGGAGGAGTTCGCCGGTGCGATTCCGAAGATTATGTGGTACCTCGATGACCCGGTAGCTGACCCTGCACTGGTACCGCTGTACTTCGTGGCCGCAGAGGCTCGTAAGCACGTTAAGGTCGTACTGTCCGGTGAGGGCGCAGACGAGCTCTTTGGTGGTTACACCATTTATAAGGAGCCGCTGTCGCTGAAACCGTTCGACAAGGTTCCCTCTCCCCTGCTGCGCGGCCTGGCTAAGGTCGGCGAAGCTCTGCCAGAAGGCATGCGCGGCAAGTCACTGCTGCAGCGAGGCACTACTCCGCTGGAGCAGCGCTACTACGGCAATGCTCGTTCCTTTAACTTCGAGCAGCTGCAGGAAGTCCTGCCATGGGCAAAGAAGGAATGGGACCACAGCGATGTCACGGCACCGATTTACGCGCAGTCTGAAGGCTGGGACCCGGTGACTCGGATGCAGCACTTGGATCTGTTCACCTGGTTGCGTGGCGACATTCTGGTCAAGGCCGACAAAATCACCATGGCCAACTCCCTGGAGCTGCGCGTGCCGTTCCTCGACCGTGTGGTCTTCGACGTTGCACAGACGCTGCCGGTGGACATGCGGGTTTCTCACGGCACCACTAAGTACGCACTGCGTCGCGCCATGGAGCAGATTGTTCCGGAGCACGTTCTCAACCGCCGCAAACTGGGCTTCCCGGTGCCGATTCGCCACTGGCTGGCGGGTGACGAACTGCACGGCTGGGCCGAGGACATCATCCGCGAGTCCCAGACTGATGAGTTCATTAATAAGGACGCCGTGCTCAAGATGCTCGCCGAGCACCACCCAACCGAGCGCGACCACTCTCGCCGCCTCTGGACCATCCTGGCCTTCATGGTCTGGCACGGCATCTTCATCGAAGACCGCATCACTCCGGACATCGAGCAGCGCGACTACCCCGTCGAGCTCTAGTTCGCTAGTTCGCTTTACGACGGTCCCCGCGCTGCCATCCTGCCCCGGCAGGCTGCCACCATAGCCGGCGCAACCAAAAGAAAAGGCTCGGACCTCACTCAATTAACAAGAGTGAGGTCCGAGCCTTGTACTATCCGACGCTTTTCACAGCGTCTGCTGACAGCTCTGCTCAGCTAATGACTTAGTTGAAGGAGTCACCGCAAGCACAGGAGCCGGTGGCATTCGGGTTATCGATGGTGAAGCCCTGCTGCTCAATAGTGTCCGCGAAGTCGATAGTGGCGCCGGACAGGTACGGAACCGACTGGCGATCAACAACCAGCTTGACACCACCGAAAACCTCGGCGACATCGCCGTCGAGGCTGCGATCATCGAAGTAGAGCTGGTAGCGCAGGCCGGCGCAGCCGCCCGGAGCCACGGAAATACGCAGTGCCAGGTCGGTGGCACCTTCTTGATCCAGAAGTGCCTTTGCCTTGGCAGCCGCAGCTTCGGTCAGGGTAACGCCAGTGCTCTGAGCAGTAGTCATAGCGCGTGTCCTCCTTGTTGAAGTGTTTAAGTATGCGAGTCGACCCCAAGGTCGGCTACGTCATTATTTATCACAACCATACCGACCAGTCTTTAATTCCCAATTCTGGGCTCTCTTTTTCTTTCTCTTTTTCTGAAGTCTCTTCTTGCCGCCACCTCGCAACCGCACCACGGCCTCCGACGCCCCAACGGCGCTCTCTCCGCCTCCGACCCCACGCGGCGGCCACGCCAAAAACCACGCCCCTTGCCCAGCCCCTGGCCCTCAACCTGCAACCAAATTAGGGAAGCACCTTGAAGACCTTATAATCTGGGGTCGTGAATCTACCGTGGAAAAAGAATGACAAAAAGTCCAAGGCAGCTGACGCAACTAAAGCTGACGCAACCAACGCCGGAGACGTAACCACCGACGCGACCGCATCCAGCGGAGCCAAGGACACCGCTTCGGAGTCTCAGCAGCCCGAGAAGAAGCACAGCGGTGCCTTTACTCCCAAGAAGGGGCGCCCCACCCCGAAGCGCAACGAGGTTGAGCGCGCACGCGGCATCCGCCGTGGCCCGGTCGAGGCACCGCTAACCGCTAAGGAAGCTCGCCAGCGCCGCAAGGAGCTCAAGGCCTCCATGTCCAAGGAAGAGCTCAAGGCCGCCAAGGCACGCGAGCGAGCAGAGCGACGTGAGCAGCGCCGCATTGCCGACGAGCGCATGGCCGCCGGCGATCCGCGCTACATGCTGCCGCGTGACCAGGGCGCTGAGCGCAAGTTTGTCCGCGACTGGGTTGATTCCCGTCGCTTCCTCGCTAACGTGTTCCTCCCGTTCGCGCTGATTCTGCTGCTGATTATGATGATTGGCACTTCCCTGCCAAAGCTGGCCAACATCGCATCTCTCATCGCGATGGTTCTCATCATCGCCCTGATTATCGAAGGTATCTACATCGGCCGCCGTGCCATCAAGCTGACGCGCGAACGCTTCCCGAAGACCACCGAGGGAGCCTGGGGGCTGGGCTTCTACGCTTACTCCCGCGCTTCTCAGCCGCGTCGTCTGCGTACTCCGCGTCCGCAGGTCAACATCGGCGACGAGATCAAGTAGCCTCCATCTGCCATGCGCACTCTGGTTCTCGGTGGCGCCCGCTCAGGCAAGTCCTCATGGGCTGAGCACGAGCTGCTGGCCACCGCCGCAGCCTCAACCGACTGTGCCTCAGATGCCGCAGCCTCAGCGGTGTTGCACTACATCGCAACTGCACGGCCCTGGCCCGGTGATAGTGACTTTCACTCCAGGGTCAAGGAGCACCGCATTCGTCGTCAAGCCCAGGCACAAGAGCACGGAGTGGTCTGGTACACGGTTGATGACGTCGATGCGGTGGATGCTCTCGCGTCGCCGAAGCGGCGCATGTTGCTCGACGATGTCGGCACCTGGCTGACGCACATCCTCGACGCGCAGGGGCTGTGGGAGGCGCCGAGGGGCAGCGTCGCGCCGTGGACACACTCGCTTGTCGACGCCGTGCGCAACTTCCCCGCAGATTCCGACCTGTTCATTGTGTCGCCCGAAGTGGGCTTCGGTGTCATTCCCGAGCACCGCTCAGGGCGGCTTTTCCGTGATGAAATTGGCCTTCTCAACCAGCAGCTCGCAGCTGTCTGTGATCGTGTTGTCTTAGTTGTGGCGGGCTGCCCTATGGAAGTCAAGGCGGCGAGCTAGATTCACTCCACGCCTCTCCTCCTATGACGGTCTTCCTAGCAATGCGAATAACTGTGTACCAATGGTCGGTACACAAATCGTTTTCGGGTAGCGTTTGAGAGTATGAACGCGGATTATTTTGGACCGGTAGCACGCCCTGACGAAGAGACTGAACAAGCCGCCCGCGTGCGCCATGAGCAGTTGACTAAACCCGCAGGCTCACTCGGCCGGTTGGAAGAACTCGGCATTTGGATTTCGGCGTGCCAGGGAGAATGCCCTCCGCGTGACCTAGACGATTGTCGTGTTTATGTCTTCGCTGGTGACCACGGTGTTGCCCAGGGCGGGGTGTCCGCGTACCCGTCCGAGGTGTCTATCCAGATGCTTGCCAACATCGAGGCAAAGGGCGCCGGCGTGAACGCTATCGCTGACATCGCGGGAGCCACAGTTACCGGTGTGGACATTTCCCTCGACCACGATGCCGAAGGGCCATACCGTATCCGTCGCAGCTGCGGTTCTATCGACCGCGAGGATGCGATGAGCGAGGAGGAGGTCGATAAGGCCATCCGCACGGGTATCGCGATTGCCGACGCCGCCGTTGATGAAGGCGCTGACCTGCTCATTGCCGGCGACCTGGGCATCGGAAACACCACTCCAGCCGCAGCGCTGATCGGTGCCGTGACCAACTCCGAACCAGTTGTCGTCGTCGGCCGAGGCACTGGCATTGATGACGAGGGCTGGAAGCTCAAGGTCGCTGCCGTGCGCGATGCCATGTTCCGCGTGCGTCGCCTGCGCAATGACCCGGTTGAGGTGCTCCGTCGTATTTCCTCGCCGGATATGACTGTGATGGCCGCATTCTTGGCTCAGGCAGCGGTGCGTCGCACTCCTGTGATTTTGGACGGAGTGGTTGTCACATCCGCAGCTCTGCTAGCTGACCAGCTCGCGCCGGGCGCGCGCGATTGGTGGGTCGCCGGCCACAAGTCGGCAGAGCCCGCGCACGCGCTTGCCCTTCGACACCTGGATAAGGAACCACTTCTCGAATACGGGATGCGTCTTGGCGAAGGCTCCGGCGCCGTCGCTGCCCTACCGCTGGTCAAGTCCGGCGTATCCGTCCTGCGCAACATGGCTACCTTCGCCGACGCAGGCGTAAGCACCAAGGACTAATCGACTTGTCCGACAAAGCCGGCCCGTCTCACCAGGACAACCTCGACGGTGATCCCTCCGCTCACGGCAATGCCGTCGCTGAGGCCATCACCACTGCCCTGTCCTGGCTCACTGTCCTGCCTTTCAAAGGCGCGAGCGTGTTCGACCGCATTACCGGCCGCCGCGCCATCGCTGCACTGCCAGTAGCTGGGCTCGTTCCTGCCGCGGGTGCAGTTCTCATCACGGCGGGGCTGTTCGCAACGTCGTCGTCACGCACGCCCACGCTTTACGACGTCACCCCGATCCTCGGCGGCGCCCTGATTATGGTGGCGGCACAGATGTTGACCCGCGCCATGCACCTGGATGGGCTGGCGGATGTGGCAGATGCCCTCGGCTCGTATAAACCGCCGGAGGGGGCGCGCGAGGTGCTGCGCGATCCGAGCACCGGCCCAATGGGCGTGGGCTCCATCGTGCTGACGATGTTGACGACGACGACTGCTTTTGCCGTGATTGTGGCTAGTGTGCTGTCACATTGGTCTGCTGGTCAGATGTGGCCGAGCGTGGTTGTGCTGTGCTTGCCTTTTGTGGCCTCTCGCGCGGCGGCAACGACTGCCTGCTGGCGTGGCTTTCCGCCTTTTTCGAACAGCGGCTTCGGCTCCCTGACGGCTGGTACACAGTCCACCGTGACGGTGGCCTGCTGGTGGACACTGCTGCTAGCTGTGTCGGGCGGGTTGATTGGGCTCGTGGGCGTAGCCGCTTGTGTGCTGAGCTTCGGCGTTACACTGCTGCTGACACAGCACTGCGTGAAGAGGTTTGGAGGAGTCAACGGCGACGTGTTTGGTGCGGTCATTGAGGTAACATGCGCTGTCTGTGCCGTGGTACTTGCCATAGGGTTCTAGCAGGGAAAATGCACGCATTGCCCCCGTTGGGGTTTTCTTTAAAAAGAACTATTGACGGTCACTTTGACGCGGACGTATTCTGAGGGCACACCGCCGGGAAGGCGGAGTACAGGAGGCTCGTTTCGGGGCTCGCCCAAATTATTTTGCGCCGACCGTTTGCCGGGGCGCCAAGAACGAGCACACCTTCTAGCCTCCCAGCTAATTAAAAAAAGCGCGTCCCGTCGCAGCAATGCACGGGATGTGCTTTTCTATGTTGGGGTAATACTCCCAGGTTTGGGTTCTGTGGGGTTTGGGTTCTGCGGGGGGCTAGTGACTGCGGTTATGTTAGCGACGGCGGACCGATGCGAGTTACTGACTGCGTTTATGGCGAAAATGGTCCGAAAAATGGCCTGAAAGTGTCATAAACTCGCACAGCTTCACATCTGCAGCCCATCGTTCTTGGCCTGTAAGTATCATGCTTGGCCTGTCAGTTTTGGGGTTAAGCAGAAAAAGTGTGCCCACCCGGCGATATGCCGAGCGGACACATTCTTGCGGGTTAGCCCCTCCTGCTCAGGAGCTTCCTGAGCTTACGGTTTGTCTTACTCCTTGCGCTTCTTGTTCTGGTAGACGATTGCGCCTGCGATGCCGATAAACACGGCGACCACTGCCACAATGGTGCCAATGACCAGCGGGCTCATACCCTCGTCCTCCATGTCCGACGAGGATGCGGATGCCTGAGAATCCGTATCCGGGGAGTCAGATTCCTTCGACGCATCTTCCGAAGATTCCTTCGACGAATCCTTTTCCGACTCTCCCTTGGCCAGAATCGGCTTATCGGATGAAGTCGGGCCGTTCTTGTCGGTCGGTCGCCAGTCAGGCCCCTTAGTTGGCTTGTTGTCCAGGAGGAATGCGAGCTGGAACGGCTGATCGATACCACTGACCTCTTCATCCGGGCGATAGTTAGCCATTCGGACAGTCGCGTAGTAATAGCCGGCGTTGGCTATAGATTGTCCGCCAACATTGGTACTTCGGTTGTTGTATTCGACCGGACGATCTGTTGACAAATTCAGATCCTCGGAATCCTGATAAAAGTGCATTGTTCCATCCGCCACGGAAACCTCGAATGGATTCAACAGAGCAACTCCCATGGAATCGGCATTATCGCGCTCCGAATTTCCAGTACGGGCAGCAATCACTGGTCGCTGACCCCACTCGACGGGGATCTTGTAGAACTTCTGCTCACCGGGAACGATTGTGTCGGAGATAGTGTCCCCAGACTTGACTTCCGGGGCTTGAGCTGCGTTATTGCCACCGCTTACAGGCTTGGCTTCCCCAAAAGTGGCCTTCTTGTAGGCTTTGTCGCCGGAGGAAGACCGCCCTTCATTTAGCTTGTCAGCATCCTGCTTCTTCAGCACTGGCTCAAACTGAACGCTAACCTCGACCTTCACGGGTTCATCACGATAATCTACTACTGATTCACTGTCATAGACCCACACGTTGTTTGCGACGAGCCACTTGGTTTGATCACAACTGGATTCTATGCGGTCGCTATCCCATTCAAGAATGCTTGCATCAGCCGAAGTTGGAGTCCACGAATCGGCACTAGCTTCGGCGCCTGTCAGCGACCTCATGCGACCGTCGTCCTGGCATTTTCCGCCGGTTTCATTGATGATTTCGTCAACTTCAGTTCGGACATCCTGCTGCCCCTTACCCTCAGCATCGATATTCGCCAACACCTTTGAGGTAACAATCGCGTTGTGCCCCTTCGGCACTGCGATTCGGTAGTAGAGCGGGGTGCGATCGTGCTGGGCGACCTCTGGCACCAGCGTCGTTTGGTACTTGCCCTCGCCGAGCCACTTCGCGCCTTCTTTAGTCTCGGAGAACTCGAACGGAGTGCCCGTGGTTTCGTAGCCCTGCACTGACCGCTGAGCCAAGAACTTCATGTGGTCTGCCAGCTGGGTGGCATCATCAGCAGTCATGCTTTGACCGCCAGTTGCCTGCGCAACACACTCAAGCTCAGCGCGAGCTTCTTCATCAACCTTGAAGCCCACGGTGTGAATGGTCAGGCCAACGCCCTGCCCCGCCAGTTCTTTCGCAACCTCACACACCGGTGGCGGTGCGCAGGTGTCAATTCCATCGGAAACCAAGATGATTGATCGCTCACCGTCTGAACCAAGCTCATCAGCCGCCTTACGCAGTGCATTGCCAATCGGCGTGTAGCCCTGAGCTTTCAACCCGGCAATCCTGCTCTTCAGGCCTTCTTTGTCGACCTTTTGAACCGGCGACAGCACCTCGATGTCCTGGCAACCTCGCTCGCGGTTGGATTCATCGCTGGATTCGCGCTGGCCATAAACCAGCATGCCAAGTAGCGCATCATCCGGGAGGGAGTCAATCAGCTCCGTGGATGCGCGCTTTGCCGCATCGAGGCGGGTGCCTCCGGCATCGTCGGCAAGCATCGAGCCTGACAGATCCATGATTAGCTCTGCTTTTGCTTCGCCCGTGCCCCCTTCGCCCGTAGGAGCGGGCTGTTCCACCCCGGACGGTGGCGGCGTATCTTGAGCTGCCGCCACAGGAGCCGGGATTGCGCTAAACCCGATCGTCCACGCCGCCAACAACAGCGTGACGACGATGGCTACCCTTAGGCGCTTTGAACTACTTGACGAAAAACTATCTTTAAAAAAGTCTTGAACTACCACCATCACAGCACCTCAAACTGTTTTCCCAACTACAAAAACCAATCGTGTTGGTAGTTTTTCACAGTGACCCCGGTCACGCTAGAGGTATTTTTAATGGCTAAACAAATGCCCTCTGAACAATTCATGAACCATGAGAAAACCGCACAGCTGTTGGGGAACCAGCGAAGCAAAAACGCAGCCCCTGACCAGCAAATACTAATCAGGGGCTGCGAAAGTACTAATTCTCGTAACAACTATTAAATTATCTTTTCCGACTTACGCCGAAACTTAAGCCTCAACGAGCTTGTGAATCCAACCGTGGGTGTCCTCAACCTCACCGTGCTGAATACCAGTCAGACGCTCGCGCAGCTTCATAGTCCACTCACCAGTGTTGCCGTTATTAATCTCAAACTCACCCTCAGCGGACTTCACAAAACCGACCGGGGTGATGACGGCAGCGGTACCACAGGCGAATGCCTCGCTCATGACACCGGAAGTGGCATCATTCTTCCACTCCTCGGTGGAAATGCGACGCTCCTCGACATTCATGCCCAGATCCTGAGCAGCCTGCAGCAACGATGCCCGGGTAATGCCCGGCAGTAGCGAACCGGACAGCTCTGGAGTCACCAGGCGAACACCAGCGTCAGCGGTCTTATCCGGGTAGATGAACGCCAGGTTCATGCCGCCCATCTCCTCGATGTACCTACGCTCGACAGCATCCAGCCACACAACCTGGTCGCAGCCCTTTTCCTCTGCCTGCTGCTGAGCCGCCAGCGAAGCTGCGTAGTTACCTGCGAACTTCGCAGCACCGGTGCCTCCCGGCGCGGCACGCACGTACTCGTGGGAGATCCACACGGTCACCGGGTTAATACCACCGGAGAAGTACGCGCCAGCAGGTGAAGCGATGAGCAGGAAGGTGTAAGAGTTCGACGGGTGCACACCCAGGGTGCTCTCAGTGGAGAACATGATTGGACGCAGGTACAGGGATTCTTCGCCACCAGCTGGCGGCACCCATGCCGCATCGGCCTCAACCAGCAGACGGATTGCCTCGAGAAAGGTCTCCTCCGGCAGCTGCGGCATCGCAATGCGGTCAGCGGAGCGCTGGAAACGACGAGCGTTCTGCTCCGGGCGGAAAGTAACAATGGAACCATCCGGCATGCGATACGCCTTCAGCCCCTCAAAAATCGACTGCCCGTAATGCAGGACCGAAGAAGACGGCTGCATTTCAATCGAACCATATGCCTGCAGCTTGGCGTCGTGCCAGCCCTTGTCTGCAGTCCAGTCAATTCGGACCATGTGGTCGGTGAAGTGCTTACCAAAACCGGGGTTGGCCAGAATCTCCTCGCGCTCGACATCAGAGAGTGGATTCGGGTTACGTTCGATTGCAAATTCCAAAGCAGACATGTCTTTCATCCTAAACCGTCGAGGATCGAGTCGTATCAATACTCGCCCCGAAAGACCGTGTTAGTCAGGCTAATGTCAGCGTCGCGGGCACTAGGCGCGGGTACATTCCAATAGTCGTGGCGCTGTCTCGTCGGTCCGCTGTCCAGGGGTGAAGGACACGAACCGGCAAATAGGGATACGGTGGTGTACCACATAGTACGACTACAAGGAGATGCAACTACATGCCAGTCCCCGCTAACAATGATTCGACGCAGTTCGGCGCCTCTCGCAACGCCGCAATTTTGTCCAATTACCTGCTGGCTATCGGCACTCGCGTGGTCATCGCTGCCGACAAGTCTCTGCCCGCGGACGCCGACGCGGTTCTCGTCGCGCTTATCGACGGCGAGGATGGCGTCGAGCTGGTCGCACCCGAGGCCATCGGTTCGGTTGCAGAGCAGCTGCTCGCCTCCTTTGAGGCAGTCTCCGCCAGTGCTAAGGCCGAGTCCGTGACCACCATTCCGGCCCCCGCTGGCCTGGATGTCGACAGTGTCACGGGCGTTGGCGTGGGTTCTGAGGACCTGGATGCAGAGGATATCCGCCGTGCCTGCGGTGCCGCTGCCCGCCGTATGTCCAAGGCCAAGGTGGTCTTTAACACTCTCGGCGCCATCGATCCGCAGGCTGCAGCCGAGGGCTTTGCACTGGGCGCTTACGCTTACTCCGGCCAGAAGAGCGCCGAAGAAAGCAACGAGGACACCCAGAAGGTGGTCGTGTTGGGCGCTGATGACGACGTCGTAAAGCGCGTTGCGGCGATTGTGGATGCCGTTGCCACCGCGCGTGACTTCGTCAATACAGCATCGTCGCACCTCTACCCCGAGACGTTTGCTGACGCTGCTGCAGCGCTGGGCCGTGACGCAGGGCTCGAGGTCGAGGTGCTTGACGACGACGCTCTGCGCGCCGGCGGTTTCGGAGGCCTCAATGCCGTGGGTGGCGGATCCTCGCGCGGGCCGCGCCTGGTGCGTCTGGTCTGGAAGGGCGATGAGTCGGCAGAGAAATCGCTGGGGCTGGTCGGTAAGGGCATCACCTTTGATACCGGCGGTATTTCGCTGAAGCCGGGCGCCAGCATGGAGAACATGATTTCCGATATGGGCGGCGCTGCGGCAGTTATTGCCACAGTCGTCCTGGCTGCCCGTTTGGGTGTTTCCACCCCGGTGACCGCAACCGTTCCGATGGCAGAGAACATGCCGGGCGGTAAGGCGTACCGTCCGGGCGATGTCATTACGCAGTACGGCGGTAAGACCATTGAGATTCTGAACACCGACGCAGAGGGCCGTCTCGTACTCGCGGACGCCATTGTCCGCGCCTGCGAAGACAAGCCGACTCACCTGATTGACACCGCCACCCTGACCGGTGCGCAGCTGGTCGCTCTTGGCGAGCGCACCCCGGGTGTCCTGGGTAATGACGAGTTCCGTGACCGTGTTGCAGAGCTGTCTCAGAGCATTGGTGAAAATGGTTGGGCAATGCCGATTCCAGTTGAGCTAGCAGAGGCCTTGAATTCTCCGGTCGCTGACCTGCGGAATGTCACGAACTCTCGCTTTGGCGGTATGAGCGTTGCAGCTGCATACCTGCGCGAATTCGTTGGTGAGGATGTTGAATGGGTTCACATCGACGTTGCCGGTCCGGCCTTCAACACCACCGGGGAGTATGGTTATACCCCGAAGCGGGGCACTGGCGTTCCGGTTCGGACGATGTTCTCTGTGATTGAGGATTTGGCAACGAAGTAGCCGGTCATCCGACTGCGCCCCACCCGGCTGGAATCCTGGCTGAAATGAGCTATTCCACGCACCAGTCGAAAGCGGGCGCAGCCCACGGGGCAAGCAGAGTTTTCAACCTGTAAGCTAATTTGTAATAACCGTCTTAAAACGAGATTTCTTAACTTTTCGAGGAGTGCACAAACATGGCGACCTCTATTGAGATGCCGGAGCTCGGTGAATCAGTTACCGAAGGCACCATTACCACCTGGCTGAAGAAGGTCGGCGACACCGTCGAGGTCGACGAGCCGTTGCTCGAGGTTTCCACCGACAAGGTCGACACCGAAATTCCATCTCCGGTCGCCGGTGTTCTCACCGAGATTCTCTTTGAAGAAGACGACACCGTCGATGTTGGCGAGGTCATCGCAAAGGTCGGCGAGCCGGGCGAAGAGCCGGAAGGCGCTGACGATTCCGCAGAGGAGACTGAGGAAGAGGCTCCGAAGGAAGAAGCTGAAGAGCCAAATAAGGAAGCACCGAAGGCCGCTTCCGGTCCCGCTACTGACGTTGAGATGCCGGAGCTCGGCGAATCCGTCACCGAAGGCACCATCACCCCCTGGCTGAAGAAGGTCGGCGACACCGTCGAGGTCGACGAGCCGTTGCTCGAGGTTTCCACCGACAAGGTCGACACCGAAATTCCGTCCCCGGTCGCAGGCACCCTGCTCGAGGTCCTCTACGACGAAGACGACACCGTTGACGTCGGCGAGGTCATCGCTCGCGTTGGCGATGCAGACGCCGCTCCGGCCGCCAACGAATCGGCTGAGGAAGAGGCCGAAGAGACATCTGCTGCAGTCGAGAAGGACGAGGAGCCAGTAAAGGCCAACGAGGAGACTGAGGAGAACTCCACTGACGTTGACGCTGGCGACGCCACCGACGTTGAGATGCCGGAGCTCGGCGAATCCGTCACCGAAGGCACCATCACCCCCTGGCTGAAGAAGGTCGGCGACACCGTCGAGGTCGACGAGCCGTTGCTCGAGGTTTCCACCGACAAGGTCGACACCGAAATTCCGTCCCCGGTCGCAGGCACCCTGCTCGAGGTCCTCTACGACGAAGACGACACCGTTGACGTCGGTGAGGTCATCGCTCGCGTTGGCAGTGGCCAGCCAAAGAAGGCCGCACCAAAGAAGGAAGCTCCAAAGGCAGAGTCCAAGCCGGAGCCAAAGAAGGAAGAGCCGAAGAAGGAGGCTCCAAAGGCTGAGGCTCCGAAGGCTGAATCCAAGCCTTCCGCCAACAAGGACGTTCCTTACGTCACCCCGCTTGTTCGCAAGCTGGCTGACAAGCACGGCGTTGACCTGACTAAGGTCCAGGGCTCTGGGATTGGCGGCCGCATTCGTAAGCAGGATGTTCTGCGCGCTGCCGAGGGAGGCCAGGAGACTGCTGCTGAGTCCGGCTCCAACTGGTCCACCAAGGGCGTTCGCCCTGAGCTCGCTGAGCTGCGCGGCACCACCCAGCGTGTCAACCGCATCCGCGAGATTACCGCTGCCAAGACCCTCGAGTCTCTGCAGACTTCCGCACAGCTGACCCAGGTCCACGAGGCAGATATGACTGCCATCTGGGATCTGCGCGCTACTAAGAAGGCTGAGTTCGAGAAGAAGCACGGCGCGAAGCTGACCTTCCTGCCATTCTTTGCAAAGGCAATCGTTGAGGCTCTGGTCAGCCACCCGAACGTCAACGCTTCCTGGAACGAAGAGACCAAGGAGATTACCTACCACGAGCAGGTCAACCTGGGTATCGCTGTCGATACCGAACGTGGTTTGCTCTCCCCGGTCATCCACGACGCTCAGGATATGTCCCTGCCGGAGCTGGCTGCTGCTATCGCGGACATCGCAGACCGCGCTCGCAATAACAAGCTGACCCCGAAGGACCTGTCCGGCGGCACCTTCACCATTACCAACATTGGCTCCGAGGGCGCCTTGACCGACACCCCGATTCTGGTTCCGCCACAGGCTGCAATGGTCGGCACCGGCGCGATTAAGAAGCGCGCAGTAGTCGTCACCGAGAATGAGGCAGATGCCATTGGCATTCGTGCCATGGTCTTCCTGCCAATTACCTACGATCACCGCCTCATCGACGGCGCTGATGCAGGTCGCTTCATGACGACCGTTGTTGACCGCCTCGAGGTTGCTAACTTCGAATCGGATCTGCAGCTCTAAGCAGCCTACTCCCCTCCTGGGGTGGTAGCGCCGCGGAAATATCTAGCTGGCTTGCTAGCAGGAGGTTCCACCTCTTCCCTGCCCGCGTTAGTCGCACTTTGCGACTGACGCGGGTATTTCTTTTTCCGCATTCGTTCCGCAGTTGAACCTAATCAGCGATTCCTTCAAATGCGCAGCCACCCTCTTCTTGGCTAGTACTCAGATTTCGCGTAGCCACACATAGCTAACTCCATCGGCACAAAGAATTTACGCGCTGTTATTGCGCCATTAAGCCATTAGCGAACAACGGGAGGGTCTAGCCGAAAGCAAAGCCGCAAGTAGCAAATGTGCATACTTCTTGTACTGCCGAAATGCGAAAACGCCACACACCCACGCACTCAGTTTCGGCTATCGCTTCCAGCTACGCCAACGAGAGCCATAGATAGCGATAATTAAATTCATTATTTGTTAACCTAGTCGTCATCTAGTTAGCAATTAGCCTTTACCAATCTAAGAAATCATTAGACAGCAGGCTTCTTTGGCGTGCCTATTTTTGCTCTCTGTACGTAACTTAGAAAGGTGGAGCATGTCCTCGGCTCCAGCGAATACTAGTTCGTCGACCGGGACCACATCGTCTGAGCAATCGAGCTCCTCAGATAAGTGGTGGCATCTCTTCTTCGGCGGGCTTCTCGCAATCAACATCGTAATTTTTGCCTTCTGGGCTTATGACTTCGTCGGCCCGCAGGCAAATACGGCAATTCTTCTGATTACCATCGCGTTCGCCGTCTTCATGGCATTCAATATCGGCGGTAACGACGTTGCTAACTCCTTCGGTACTTCAGTCGGTGCCGGCACCCTGAGCATGAAGCAGGCGCTAGTTGTCGCTTCAGTCTTTGAGGTTTCGGGCGCCGTCCTCGCAGGTGGCGAGGTTACTGACACCGTCCGTTCCGGCATTGTGGACCTGAATGCGATCCACGGTTTGGACCCGATGGAGTTCGCCTTCATCATGATGTCCGCGCTTCTTGGCGCGGCAGTGTGGCTCCTCGTTGCCACCCGCATGGGTTGGCCAGTTTCCACTACCCACTCCATCGTCGGCGGTATCGTTGGTGCCGCACTGACGGTCGGTTTCATCACCGGCAAGGGTGGCTGGAGCATGGTCCAGTGGGATCAGATCGGCCAGATTGCAATTTCCTGGGTTCTCTCCCCGCTCCTTGGTGGTATGGTCGCGTTTCTCCTGTTCGGCGGCATTAAGAAGTCGATTCTCGTCTATAACGACAAGGCTTCTCAGCAGCTGCAGGCCATCCACCAGGAAAAGGCCGATCTTAAGGCTCAGCACCGTGAAGAGTTCGAAAAGCTGCCTGAGCACGAGCAGATCTCTTACACCAACGCGATGCTTCGCGACGCGACGACGATGCGCGACGCCGACTGGGAGCGGAATGACCTGGAGTCTGACTACTTCCGCAAGCTCGTTGACATCGAGTCCAAGGTTGATGACGTCCGCGCTCACCGCGCGCTAGAAGCCTGGGTTCCAGGCCTGGCCGCATTGGGCTCCGTCGTCATCTCCGCGATGATGCTGTTCAAGGGGCTCAAGAACCTGCACCTGGGCCTGTCCGGCCTGGACAATTTCCTGATTATGGGCATGATTGCCACCGCCGTGTGGCTCGCCGTTTACATCTTCGCCCGCACTTTGAAGCGCCAGGACCTCGACCGCTCGACCTTCCTGCTGTTCAGCTGGATGCAGGTCTTCACCGCTTCTGCGTTCGCTTTCTCCCACGGTTCGAACGACATCGCTAACGCACTTGGCCCGTTCGTGGCAATTCTGGATGTTCTCCGTACCAACGAAATTTCTTCTGAGTCTGGTGTTCCGCTGGCAGTCATGGCCACAATGGGTGTCGCTTTGATTTCCGGTCTGTGGTTCATCGGTCGCTACGTTATTCAGACTGTCGGTTCCGGCTTGACTAAGATGCACCCGGCGTCGGGCTTCGCCGCAGAGCTCTCTGCTGCTGTGGTCGTTATGATCGCTTCCCTGTTGGGTCTGCCGGTTTCTTCCACCCACATTCTGATTGGTGCTGTTCTCGGTGTCGGTATCGTTAACCGCGCCGCTAACTGGAACCTGATGAAGCCGATTGGTCTGGCCTGGGTTATCACTCTGCCGGCTGCTGCAGCTATCTCGGCAATTACCGTTTCCATCCTGCGCGTCGTCTTCGGCTAAACCCAACAAGAGCACGCCACTTTCGCCCCGGCGGTCACTTTCTAGTGACCACCGGGGTATTTTTGTGGCTGGTGCTATCCAAGTAACAAGAAAACTAAGGCCCACAGAAATTCGGCGTATCCTATAGGCCACCATGACTGCCCCAAGAAAACCTTTTACTCGCGCAGATAAATCCATTCGAGACTCTAGCTCCGACATCGAGATTCAGCACCTGGGTCTTGTCGACTACGAAGAGACCTGGCACCTACAGGCAGACCTTGCTGCCAAGCGTGCGAAAGACCTGATTCCAGATCAGATTCTCGTGCTCGAGCACCCGAGTCTTTACACAGCAGGAAAGCGCACCCAGCCCGAGGACCGCCCTACCAATGGGTTGTCGGTCGTCGATGTCGACCGCGGGGGCCGCATCACCTGGCACGGCCCGGGCCAGCTTGTGATGTATCCCATCATCAAGCTCGCTCAGCCGGTCGATGTGGTGGACTACGTCCGCAGACTGGAAGAAGCCCTCATTCAAACCGTTCGCCGGGCTGGCATCGCAGCTGCTGGCCGCATCGATGGCCGCTCGGGGGTATGGATTCCCGCATCAAACGGAATTAGCGACCGAAAGATTGCGGCACTGGGAATCCGCGTGACTCATGATGTGACCATGCACGGACTGAGTCTGAACTGCGACAACTCTATGGAGTTCTACAACTACATCATCCCGTGTGGCATCTCCGATGCTGGAGTGACCACCCTATCCCGGGAGCTTGACCGAGATGTTAGCGTGTCAGAGATGACAGAGTCGCTTCTGGCGGATTTACAAGATGCTTTGGAAGGCCGTCTGACCGTTGCCGACCATTCCTTTGGCTCCGCGCCCGACCCCACGAAGGGCCTGCCACACCGGGTGAAGCACAACTCCACTACCGGCATATTCGAGTACTCATCAACAAACAAGTAGGGTGAAACTGTGACTGTTAAGCCAGAAGGACGTAAGTTACTGCGCGTCGAGGCACGAAATGCCGAGACCCCTATCGAAAACAAGCCACGGTGGATCCGCAACCAGGTTCGCCCGGGCCCCAGCTATAAAGACATGAAGAGCCGTGTCTCGGGCGCCTCCCTGCACACAGTTTGTCAGGAGGCTGGCTGCCCAAACATTCACGAATGCTGGGAAGACCGCGAGGCCACCTTCCTTATCGGCGGCGACAAGTGCACCCGCCGCTGCGACTTCTGCCAGATTAACTCTGCCAAGCCGGATCCCTTGGACAAGGACGAGCCGCGCCGTGTCGCCGAGTCCGTCCGCGAGATGGATCTTCGCTACGCGACCATCACCGGTGTCGCCCGCGACGACCTGCCCGACGGCGCATCCTGGCTCTACGCAGAGACATGCCGACAGATTCACGAGCTCAACCCGAATACGGGGGTCGAGCTCCTGGTCGACGATTTCCGTGGCGACGAATCCGCCGCACAGCAGGTCTTCGATGCCAAGCCCGAGGTTTTCGCCCACAACTTGGAGACAGTGCCGCGCATCTTCAAGCGCATCCGTCCAGCATTCCGCTACGAGCGCTCCTTGGAACTCATCACTCGTGCTCGCGAAGCTGGGCTGGTTACCAAGTCCAACCTCATCCTGGGCATGGGCGAAACCTACGACGAAATCATCTCCGCTATGGAAGATTTGCACGGAGCCGGCTGCGACATCCTGACAATTACGCAGTACCTCCGGCCCACCCCGCTGCACCACCCAATTGACCGTTGGGTCAAGCCGGAAGAGTTCGTCAAACTCTCCAAGGCTGCCGAAGAGATGGGCTTCGCTGGCGTCATGTCAGGACCGCTAGTCCGTTCCTCTTACCGCGCTGGACGGCTCTACGCCCGCGCGCTGGCGCACCGCGGTCAGGAGCTGCCTGAGCATCTCTCCGCGCTTGCCGACGACGGCGGCAGCGACCTCGCCCTGCAGGAGGCCTCAACCCTACTCGACCGCTATGGTGCATCGGAGGATACGCCAGTCACTTCGGCTATTCCGGCTTCCTAGAGGCCTGACGGCCTCAGCGCCGTCGTAAAGCGAAACGGCGCTACGGCGCGGTCTATTGCCTAAAACTACATCGCATGCCCTAAAGTTGGTGATTATGGCGACCAATGATGCGAAAGAAATGAAGAAGGCGAACCGCGCCGCCAAGCGCGCTCAGCGTAAGCAGACCCGTAGCCAGATGTGGCAAGCGTTTAAGCTGCAGCGCTCGCGGGACAACAAGCTCGTGCCGTACATGGCACTGGGCTTCTTCGGTCCGATTATCCTTCTGTTATTGCTTGGCCTGCTCATTGGTGGAGTCTGGCCCTGGGTTCTGACGATTATTGGTATTTCGATCGGCTTTATGGTCGCGATGTACATCTTCTCCAAGCGTCTTGAGGCTTCCTTCTACACAGAGGCAGAAGGCCAGGCCGGTGCTGCGGCGTGGACGCTGGACAATATGCGTCAGGGCGTTGGCTATGTCTGGCACGTCAAGACCGGTGTTGTCGCTAATCAGCACATGGATGCTGTTCACCGTGTTATTGGTAACGCCGGTGTTGTGCTGGTCGGTGAAGGTGACCCGAACCGCGTCAAGCAGATGATTGCTCGTGAGAAGAAGTCGCTGGCACGCATTGCGGGCGAAGCTCCGATTTACGACATGATTGCTGGCAGCGACGAGGGGCAGGTCCCGCCAAAGAAGCTGCAGCGCGAACTCATGCGTCTGCCGCGCAACCTGAATAAGGATCAGGCCAATGCTTTGAATGAGCGCATCCAGTCGATGGACCGCATTCGCGATGCGCGCGCGAACATGCCCAAGGGGCCGATGCCGAAGGGAGCTAACCCACAGGCCGGTATGAACCGTCGTGCGCGCCGTGCGGCAAACCGCGGCAAGAAGCACTAGAGGCTTAGCTAGGTTTCACCAGAGCCAGTTGCTCGGGCAACCCGACGAGGGACAACCTAGGTTGAAGCAGAAAAAAGGGGCTTTCGGGCCCCTTTTTTCTGCTCTAAAGCTTTAAAACGAAGTCCAAAACCACGACTTCAAACACAGTTATTGATGTCTTGTTGAAGTGATTACTCTCACTTATCACGCCGTCAGCAAAGGTTATATCCTTGCTGAAAACAATGCTTAATGAAGATTACTGCTAGTTGTGCCACCATGGGATATGTGCAACTCTTGGCTGAAAATGAACTCTTAGCGCTTCTAGTGATTTTGTTTCTTGGCCTGGCAATTGGCCAGATCAAGATCTTCGGCTTCAAGCTTGGCGTGGCTGCCGTCCTCTTCGTCGGCCTTATCCTCGCGACCATTGAGCCGGAAATTCAAATCTCCCCGCTGATTTACATCGTGGGCCTGGCATTATTCGTCTACACCATCGGGTTGGAGGCGGGCCCCGAATTCTTCAGCTCGTTACGCTCACGCGGTATCAAGCACAACTTATTCGGCATTGGTGTGCTCGCAGTTGTCACTATCGAGTCTTTCTTGCTAATCAAGTTTTTGCCTATCGACCCGGTGGAGGGCGCAGGTGCCTTCACAGGCGCCCTGACCAACACCCCGGCTATGGCAGCAATCGTCGATGCTCTTCCTAGCCTCATTTCGGATAAGGGCGAGCTGGCCGCTGCCCACGATATGCCGGTGATTGGTTACTCCCTGGCCTACCCAATCGGCGTGCTGGCAGTGATTGCCTCAATCGGTATTATGTCGAAGGTCTTCCGCGTCGATCACGACCAGGAAGCTATTGACGCAGGTGTCGCCGCGCTTCCGCTGCATACTCGGGACATCAAGGTCCTCAAGGACGACCTGCCGTCCATCACTGACCTTCCGTCGAAGTTCGGTTTGGACATCACGGTTTCACGCATCGAGTATAAGGGCCACCTCTACATTCCATCTCCGGGTGACACTGTCTCCGTCGGCGATATTATTTCCGTCGTCGGTACAGAGGAAGAAATTGCTCGTGCCGCCGAGTACATTGGCGAGCTTATGCCAGGTGATCCGACACACGACGGTCGCCTGGACTTCCGTCGCATCTTCGTCTCCGCATCTGACGTGGTGGGCGTACCCATTGCGGAGCTTCAGACTCGTATGGATGGCATGATTATTACGCGTATTCGCCGCGGCGACCACGACATCGTCGCGGAACCAAACATGCGCCTCGAGCTTGGCGACCGCGTCCGCGTGGTTGCACCACCAGAGAAAATCAAGGACGCAACAAAGTTCTTCGGCGACTCTTACAAGAAGCTTTCCGACGTCAACCTCTTGCCTCTCACCCTTGGGCTTACGCTGGGTGTATTGGTCGGTCTCATCAAGATTCCGCTTCCGGGCGGCAGCTCGCTAGCCCTGGGATCCGCTGGTGGTCCACTGGTTGTGGCGCTGATTCTGGGTGCTGTTGGTCGCACTGGCCCGTTGGTTTGGCCTATCCCCTACTCGGCCAACCTGGCGTTCCGCACCATGGGTCTGGCACTGTTCCTGGCTGGTATCGGCACTACTGCTGGTAAGGGATTCCAGGCTGCGTTGTCTGACCCGGCATCACTGACAGTTCTGGGCCTTGCCGCCATCATCGCCTTTAGCTCCGCACTGTTGACCCTCATTGTCGGTCACCGCGTGCTGAAGATTCCGTTCGGTCAAACTGCGGGTATCCTCTCGGGCTTGCAGACTCACCCGGCAGTGCTCTCATACGTCAACGACCAGGCCAAGAACGAGTTGCCGGCAATGGGATACACAACGGTGTATCCGATGGCCATGATCATGAAGATCATTCTCGCCCAAGTCCTGGTCGTGTTGGTGCTATAGCGCTAACCCAAACAGCGCTACCCCAAAATAACTGCCGTGCCAGTGGCGCGGTCGTGCATGCCGCGCATATCCGAGTCGGTGATTGCTGGCGGCAGTAAGAAAAGAGTAAGCAAGCTGCGGAAGAAGGCACGAACAAAGCCGACTCGCTCGCCGGGCTTGTCCACGCGAGCGACGCCCATCTTCATCATCCACTGCCCCGGAGTGCGGGCGAACAGCCAAACCGACACCGTGCCAATAATGAGGAAGACAACTGGCGTATAGGTCGCAAGGAATGACTGCCAGGCGATAAACGAATCTCCGAACTGGTCAATTTGCTCCTCGCTCGGGCCGAAGAACATCGAAAAAGCGCCGGCAATCATCAGGGAAATGATCCAGTCAATGAGAATGCCGCCGACGCGACGCATCAGCGTCGCTTGCGAGCCTGGGCCATCGGGGGCAAGACCCAACGCCTGGCCGGGATAGTCCGAGAGTTTGTCCGGATTATCGAACTCTCCCGGAATCTGAGGGCCATCTAGCCAACTGTGCTTTTCTTCCATGGATTCATAGTCTAATGCAGTAATCCGGCTATCAAATCACGGGCTGGGACAGCCACTCAGCCTACGCGGGGGTAATCCGGGGGGGGCGATGTTGCGTCGCCTTTTCCATTTTCTTATCAGCATGGGAGCTAAAGGCTCGTCGTAAAGCATGTGTGACGCGAATGCGCAGGGTATTGCCGAGTTTCCACAAACAGATAACCCGCTCCCTATTTGCGTAACCCATTCCGTATTGGTGAATTCCTCACGCGCCATGTCAGAAATTCGTGGTTCTAATTCCAGAATGAATGCGTGGTTCGTTAAGCTTAAAGGCGTCAACCGGCCAGTCCTTGACAGCGCGGCAGGTGCACGAAACATCGTGCAAGAATTCCCTGCTGTGTACTAAACAAGGCCAACTAAGGAGACCGCACATGTCCTTCAAAACTCCCGAGGAAGTAGTCGCATATATCAAGGAAGAGGGCGTCGAGTTCGTAGACGTCCGCTTCACGGATGTTCCCGGCATCGAGCAGCACTTCACCATCCCGGCATCCGCATTTGACGAGGACGCGATGGCCGAAGGCCTGGCATTCGACGGTTCCTCGATTCGTGGTTTCACTTCCATCGACGAGTCCGACATGGCTCTGCTGCCCGACCTGAGCACGGCGCGCATTGACCCGTTCCGCAAGGCGAAGACCCTGAACGTCAAATTCTTCGTCCACGATCCGTTTACCCTCGAGCCGTTCTCCCGCGACCCGCGTAACGTCGCCAAGAAGGCGGAGGAATACCTCATCTCCACCGGCATCGCCGACACCTGCTTCTTCGGCGCCGAGGCGGAGTTTTACATCTTCGACAACGTCAAGTTCGAGACCGACACCAACCGCGGCTTCTACGAAGTTGATTCCATCGAAGGTTGGTGGAACCGCGGTAAGGACCAGAACCTGGACGGCTCTGTAAACCTGGGTTACAAGACTCGCCTGAAGGGCGGCTACTTCCCTACCGCTCCGTACGACCACTACCAGGACCTGCGCGACAAGATGTGCCTGAAGCTCGCTGATGCCGGCTTCGACCTGGAGCGCGCCCACCACGAGGTCGGCACTGGTGGCCAGCAGGAGATCAACTACAAGTTCAACACGATGTTGCACGCTGCAGACGACCTGCAGACCTTCAAGTACATCATCAAGAACACCGCCTGGGAAGAGGGCAAGTCCGTCACCTTTATGCCGAAGCCGCTGGCTGGCGACAACGGCTCGGGCATGCACGCTCACCAGTCGCTATGGAAGGACGGCAAGCCGCTGTTCCACGATGAGGCCGGTTACGCAGGCCTGTCGGACATTGCTCGCTGGTACATCGGCGGCATCCTGCACCACGCAGGTGCGGTACTGGCCTTCACCAACCCGACCCTGAACTCCTACCACCGCCTGGTCAAGGGCTTCGAGGCTCCGATTAACCTGGTCTACTCGCAGCGCAATCGCTCTGCCGCTGTTCGCATTCCGATCACTGGCTCCAACCCGAAGGCAAAGCGCATCGAGTTCCGCGCCCCGGATCCGTCGGGCAACCCGTATCTTGGTTTCGCCGCCATGATGATGGCCGGACTGGACGGCGTGAAGAACCGCATCGAGCCGCACGCTCCGGTCGACAAGGACCTTTACGAGCTCCCGCCGGAGGAAGCCGCCGACATCCCGCAGGCTCCAACCTCTCTCGAGGCCGCGCTCGAGGCTCTGCGCAACGACCACGAGTTCCTGCTCGAGGGCGATGTCTTCACCGAGGACCTCATCCAGACCTACATCGACTACAAGTACGAAAACGAGATCGAGCCGGTTCGCCTTCGCCCGACTCCGCAGGAATACGAAATGTACTACGACTGCTAGAGTTTTCGCTTCACGACGACCACAGCGAGCAGCACCCATTGCTCCTCATGGCCGCCCAATGAGCTTGTTAGATGCCGCCTGACCACAGTTAATGTGGCCAGGCGGTTTTTCGTTGCGGCCATGCTGGCTGCGGGTGCCTGGGCCCGCATACGCGCGCATATGTGAGCACGAATTTGTGCGCGATTCCGGGCCACTTCCCTGAACAGGACCATATACCACCACAAAAGGGCCGCACCTCCTGCACGAGTAGAGTCGCGCACTCTCCTCCCCGGTCTTATCGATGCAATATTCACTTGTCGATGCGCTATAGCGTGGCCATATGTGAACAGCGTATCGACAAGTGACAGGGTGGGGAGAACACCGTGCGCATAAGAGCCGGACAGTTGTCGAGAAGTGACGAAAAATCGTCGACAAGTGAAGGAAAATCATCGATAGGTGCCAGAAAATTGGCCATAAGTGCGAGGGTGGCGCTAGGGAGAACGCGAGGGACGAATGCGGGGGCGGCTACCAAGGGTGGATTCGGTGGTCGCTTCAATGGCGCAGGCGTGAAGTAGTACGGCTCCAATGCCGATAACCGCCAGAAGGACCTGCCACGTTCGATCCACCTGTTCATTCTCAACGATGCAGTTACGGGTGCACCAAAGGCTGTCATGTCGGCAAACCTCCTTTCGGCATACCGCACTGGCGCTGTCCCGGGTGTCGGAGTCAAGCACCTGGCCGTCGAAGATGCCGAGGTCGTTGGCATCATTGGCCCGGGTGTTATGAGCCGCACCATTCTCGGCTCTGCTATGTCGCAGCGTCCGAGCATTAAGGAGGTCAAGGTCAAGGGCCGTTCCCAGGCTTCGACTCAGAAGGCTGTCGATTGGATCAAGAACGAGTTCCCGCAGCTTGAAGAGGTCCGTATCGTCGAGACCGAAGAAGAGGCCATCCGCGACTCCGACATCCTTATCGCCGGCACCTCGACTTCCTCCGATGGTCCGTCCGGTTTCCCGTACTTCAAGAAGGAGTGCTTGAAGCCCGGCGCGCTGCTGCTCATGCCGGCCGCTGCACGCCTCGACGACGACTTCGTGCGTTCCGACGACTGCAACCTCGTCGTTGACTACACCGGCCTGTACGAAGAGTGGTTCAACGAAAACGGCCCAGACGTGACCTATGAGCGCTTGCTCGGTATTCCGGGTAACCGCTGGTGGGACATGAAGGAAGAGGGCACTCTTCCCGCCGAGAAGCTTGTCAACATTGGCGATATCGCCTCCGGTAAGGCTCCGGGACGCCAGAACGACGAGGAAATCTTCTGCTACTCCATCGGAGGCATGCCAGTCGAGGACGTCGCCTGGGCCACCGATGTCTACGACAACGCCCTGACAAAGGGCATCGGCACCAAGCTGAACCTGTGGGATGTTCCACTGCTGAAGTAGCTGACGCGGACTGTGTGGGCTCGATTAACCATGAGGTCGAGCGCCACCTCAACGCTCCACCCCACGCACAAACAAGCCGCACAATTTCATAGTGACCAGCAAGTTCGACAAGACGACCAACAAGCTCAACAAGCTAGACGCGAAGTAGGCGAGTTTTACCAATGGGTAAGTTCAGACCCAGCAGTGACCAGACAACTCCGGAAGGGATCCAACGATTCATCCGGGACAATGACATTCGCTGGGTAGACGTCCAGTTCACCGACGTTCCCGGCATCGAACAGCACCTGACCGTTCCGGTATCCGAGTTTGATGAGGACTCAGCCTATGAGGGCCTCGCCTTCGACGGATCGTCCATTGCGGGTTACACCTCGGTGGATAACTCCGACATGATGCTGCTGCCCGACCTGGACACGGCTTTCATCGACCCGTTCCGCAAGTCGAAGACGCTGAACATGAAGTTCTTCGTCCACGACCCGCACACCCGCGAGCCGTTTAGCCGCGACCCGCGCAATATTGCTCGTAAGGCCGAGAACTACCTGAACGAACTGGGCTTCGCCGATACCTGTAATTTCGGCGCTGAGGCAGAGTTCTACATCTTCGACTCCGTCCGATACGACGCCACTTCGAACAAGTCATTCCACGAGGTGGACTCGGTTGAGGGCTGGTGGAACTCCGGTGTGAAGGTAAACCCGGACGGATCGCGCAACCTTGGCCACAAGGTACGCACCAAGGGTGGCTACTTCCCTACTGCTCCGTATGACCATATGCAGGATCTTCGTGACGAAATCGGTGAGCACCTGCAGGATGTTGGCTTCCATGTTGAGCGCTCTCACCACGAGATGGGCTCGGGTGGCCAGCAGGAGATTAACTACCGTTTCAATACTCTGCTGCACGCCGCCGATGACATGCAGACTTTCAAGTACGTGGTGAAGAACACCGCCAAGTTCAACCAGAAGTCCGCTACCTTCATGCCGAAGCCGTTGGCTGGCGATGGCGGCTCTGGTATGCACATCCACCAGTCGCTGTGGAAGGATGGTAAGCCGCTGTTCCACGATGAAAACGGTTACGGTGGCCT
Source organism: Corynebacterium sp. HMSC063A05 (assembly GCF_001809695.1). Taxonomy (NCBI): domain Bacteria; kingdom Bacillati; phylum Actinomycetota; class Actinomycetes; order Mycobacteriales; family Corynebacteriaceae; genus Corynebacterium; species Corynebacterium sp. HMSC063A05. Next base: position 165,320 of record NZ_KV798510.1, read on the forward strand.
GTCGGACATGGCGCGCTACTACATTGGCGGCATCCTGAAGCACGCCGGCGCAGTCCTGGCTTTCACCAACCCGACGATGAACAGCTACCACCGTCTGGTTCCGGGATTCGAGGCCCCCGTCAACTTGGTCTACAGCCAGGAGAACCGCTCGGCTGCCATCCGCATCCCGATTACCGGCGCAAACCCGAAGGCCAAGCGCATCGAGTTCCGCGCTCCGGACCCGTCGGGCAACCCGTACTTGGCTTTCACCGCCGTAATGATGGCTGGTCTCGACGGCATCAAGAACCGCATCGAGCCGGGCAAGCCGATTGACAAGGACCTCTACGAGCTGCCGCCAGAGACACTCAAGGATGTTCCCACCGTCCCGCATTCGCTGGAGGGTGCCCTCAACGCACTGGAGGAGGACCACGAGTTCCTGCTCGCCGGTGACGTCTTCACAAAGGACCTCATCGACGCGCACATCCGCTACAAGTTCGAGCACGAGATTATGCCGGCACGTCTGCGCCCGACAACGCAGGAGTTCGAGCTCTACTACGACTGCTAGCACTCGCCCAGTAAAACTCGCTTGACGACGCCCACACCGCTACCCCACCTAACCGTCTTGGGGCAGCGGTGTTTTTAGCTGGGGCATGCTGTTTTAGTCGGAACATTTAGTGAACTTTTAGTAGAGCTAGCACCACTGCGAACTAAACGGATTAGGGCTACCCTTGATAAGTATGAACAACAAGTCACTGACCCGTTCCACCAATAACAAAATGGTTGCCGGTGTGCTCGGTGGGTTCGCTGAGTATTTCAACTGGGATGCGACTTTGCTGCGCGTTATATTTGTCGCGTCTTTCCTGATGCCGGGCCCGCAGTTTCTTCTCTACATTGCAGCATGGATTATCATGCCGAAGGAAACTTACGTATAAGCGCAATCAACCGGAAATACCTAAATATCCATACCTCGGAGTATTTATCTAATGAGCGACGCCGCTCCCGAAAGATCCACCAAGAAAATTTACCGCTCGCGTAATGACCGCCTCCTCGGTGGCGTCCTCGCAGGAATTGCGGAAAGCCAAGGTTGGGATATCACTTTCACGCGAATGGTCTATATCATCCTCCCCTGCGTTGGATCGATGCTTGGCTGGAAGATTGGCGCTGGATTCCTAGCTCTTTACCTTTTGGCATGGTTCGTCCTGCCAGATGGCAAGTACACGCTTGACGACGATGCCCGCAGCTCCAACCCCACGGGGAAAGAAAATAAGCAATAAACATCAAGCTTAATAAGATTGATACCTTTCCGTTACTCGCAACGCCCTCACCAGCACTATTCCAATTTCGCAATCACGTAAATTCGGTAACAAATAGTGCATAAAGTACACAGATTCACGCAGTTTGACTTGCACAAGCCTCAGAATTACCTAGTGTTCTTTCTGTAGGGCTTTGAAGCCACACCATCTTCCAATGCCTGATATTCGAAAGAATTGTCGTTTTCTCTTTGAATTTAATATCGGGCAAATAGTGGAACATGCCAATAATTGAATAGGTAACTTAGTTAGCTCTCAAGAAAGTGGTTTGAAATGCAGAACAAGAAGATGACCCGTATCGCTACCGCAATCGTCGGCTCCGCCGCTCTTCTCGGCGGCCTGGCTGCATGTTCTTCCGATGATGCACAGGATGCTGCTAACAACGCCAAGGATCAGGCTGGCCAGGTAGCAACCGACGCCACTGATAAGGCTGGCGACGCTATGGACGGCGCTAAGGACAAGGCCGGCGACGCTGCTGACGGCGCTAAGGACAAGGCTAACGAGGCTATGAACGGTCTGGGTCTGGGCGACGCTGCTGGCGAGGATGTGGCAGAATCTGACCTGCCTGGGTCCATCACCGAGGCAGCTTCTTCCTTCACCTCCCCGTACGGTACTGAAGCTGGCGAGTTCAAGTCCGCTAAGAAGGCCGGCGACGCAGTTGCCGCTGAATACGAGAATGTCACCTTCGTTGAGTCCCCGGAGACCAACGGTGCACAGCCACTGATTGGTAAGATTCGCGAGACTTGGGTCGCCAACGGTGCACTGGAAAACGAGATTGGTCTGCCGACCGCTCCGGAGTCCGAGATTGAAAACGGCTGGGAGCAGCCGTTCACTAAGGACACCATGAAGTGGACCTCTGAGGACGGCCAGAACTACTCCGACTCTTACGAGAACAAGTAGTTCTACACGAACCGAAAGATTTTGAGCGTGCCGGGTGGCACGCTCATTTTCTTTCCCTAGCTAGTCACATTCCCCACTCACCTAGTTTCCCCCTCGCCTAGTCAAAAACGCCAGATGCACCGCGCCGATGTGCGCCAACAATGTTGATATCGACAATCCCCACGGCAGCCATTGATGCAAAGACCGTGGTGGGGCCTACGAACTTAAAACCGGCTTTCTTCAATGCCTTGGCAAGCGCCTTGGACTCCTCGGAGAAGCTGGGAACCTCTTCGATTGAACGTGGCTCCGGAGACTTCTCCGGTTTAAACGACCACATCAGCTCGGCTAAGCCGCCGTGCTCACGCAGAGCAATAGTCGCCTCGGCGTTATTGATTACTGCGGTTATCTTCCTGCGATTCCGAATGATCCGTTCATCATTCATCAATCTTTCGACATCTTCGTCATCGAAATCAGCAACCGCATCGGGGTCAAAGTTCGCAAAGGCTTGCTGAAACGCGGGCCGCTTCTTCAGAACTGTCTCCCACGACAGTCCTGCCTGAAATACTTCCAGGCTGAGCCGTTCGAATAGTCCTTGCTCATCACGCACCGGCATCCCCCACTCGGTATCGTAATATTCTCTCAGCAGCTCGCTGTGAGCCGCCCACGCCGGTCGAGCCAATTCATCCTCACCGATGATGAGCCCATTGTTTTCCGTGTAGTCCGATCCAATTTTCATCAGTCTTTCCAATCCCCCAATTCCGGTTTGATTTAACTGCACGTCGCAGCTGTTAATCCTCGTGGTTCTGTTGACGCCCAACCAGAGCGCCAAACACCAGATCGAGTGTCGGTGTTTCCACTGACACCTTCTGCCCCATCCTGCGGATTGCGCCAATCTGGGCATCGAGCTCATTGGCAAGCCCCGCGGTGTAGTCACGCTGCATCGACGAGGTGTTGTCGTACCCCTGAGCATCAGTAAAGGCCAAGGTCCGCGACACGATGTCCTCTGGCAGCGCGACACCGCAGGCTCTACCAACTGCTTCAGTTTCTTCAAACATCCGCGTCAAGCTGTCGCGCATTTCCGAACGCAAGTAACCAATCGGACTATCAGCCAGGGCACCTAGTGCACCGAGGTTAGCCACGAACATCGCCTTTGCCCAGATATCGCCCCAGATATCCGGGAGCTGTTCGCCACCGAGCCCAGCCGTGTGCAATGCCTCGATAACTTCCCCGACCAGGTCATTAGTGGAGCCATCGAATGTGCCGATGTTCAGGCTCATCGGTCCTGGGCGGAAGGTGACTTCCGCAGGGCCAGTGTGAATAAAGAAACCGCGGATAACACCCGGGAACACCTTGTCCTCACCGAACCGCCCCGCTGCCAAATAAGGGATTTCCACCGAGTTATGGGTGGTCACTACCGCAGCTCCAGCCGGAACTTGTGGGAAAGGATCATTGCCCGGCAGCGCCTTGGTTGCCGCAAACACAACATCGACGCCGATGCCATCGGCAGTGAGTTCGTCCCAGTTGTCGGCTGCCTTAACGGGGATAGTGCTGCGTTCCCCGTGCTCGTCGATAAGCGTGAGCCCCGCCTCACGAATACGTGTCAGGGTCTTACCGCGGGCGAGAAAGACAACATCATAGCCCGCTTGCACGAGGCGACCGCCAAACCAGCCGCCCACTGCTCCTACACCTAAAACTCCAATCCTCATAGCTGCCACCTTACGACTTCCGTGTTGACCGCGAAGGAAGTTGCATGCGGTTGTCCACAGGAAATCCGGGCTGTCCCCAAATGTAAAATTTGGGCTTGAATTACTACCTTGCCAAAACTATGTAAAACGGAGTAGGGTCGAAATCAATAGATATCAACCCAGGGTTGTTACTCTTTTGAGGCAAGACCTGAGGCCCACAGTTTGTGGTGTCTCGGGTCTTTTTTGCGTTTAACGGCCCTGTTTACCGCGAAGGAAGGTCACGATGGGGTCGTCAAAAGATTCCAGCGCGAGGGCAATAGTTGAAAACCTCGGTGGACCCGGAAACATCACAAGCATGACGCACTGTGCGACGCGTCTGCGTTTTGAACTCGGTGATGTCTCCAAGATCAACGAGGACAAGATTGACAACGTGCCGGGCGTACTCGGCGTCGTTCACCAGGGCGACAATCGCTACCAGGTCATCTGTGGCGGTGGCGTCGAATCGATGTACACGGCAATTAAGCACCTACCGGAAATGAAGGGCGCCGGCGCGGTCGCCACTAAATCCGACGCAGATGTAAAGGCAGAGGCCCGTTCAAAGGCACGCGGCAAGTACGCGTGGCTGGACAACTTCTTCGAGTATCTCTCCGATTCCTTCCGCCCGATTCTGGGCGTGCTTCTGGGAGCCTCGCTAATCATCGCGATTGCGGCTGTACTCGACGCATTCGGAGTCGTTGATTTCCGCGCCGATGATAAGTCCGCTACTTGGATCTTTGTTGATGCCATGTGGCGCAGCGTCTTCTACTTCCTGCCAATCATGGTCGCCTACAATGCGGCGAAGAAACTACGGGTGGATCCATGGCTAGGTGCAGCCATTATGGCTGCACTGATGACGCCGGAGTTTATGAGCCTGAGCGATACTGAGCGCTTCCCCGACACTGTCCGGGAAGTCAACGAATCGCTGGGCACTGAGGCTTTCACCGCCAACATTTTTGGTCTGCCGATGCAGCTCAACGACTATGGTGGACAGGTCTTCGTACCGCTGATTATGGTCGCGATCCTGGCTGTGGTTTACCACAACTTGAAGAAGGTCTTCCCGGAAAACGTCCAGATGGTCTTCGTACCGTTTATCTCCATGCTGATCATGATTCCGCTGACCGCCTTCCTCATTGGCCCATTGGGCATCTGGCTGGGTAACGGTATCGGCGCAGGACTGGCATGGATGAACTCGCACGCACCGTTCGTGTTCGCAATTCTGATCCCGATGCTCTACCCGTTCCTGGTGCCGCTGGGCCTGCACTGGCCACTGAATGCGCTGATGCTGGTCAATATCCAGACGCTCGGCTACGACTTCATCCAAGGCCCAATGGGCACCTGGAACTTCGCCTGCTTCGGCGCAACCGCCGGTGTGCTGGTTCTTTCCATGCGCGACCGCGACACTCAGATGCGCCAGACGGCAACCGGTGCACTCGCCGCTGGTCTCTTCGGTGGTATCTCCGAGCCGTCCCTCTACGGTATTCACCTACGCTTCAAGCGGATCTACCCGCGCATGCTGCTCGGCTGTTTCGCCGGTGGTCTGACCATCGCCATTCTTTCCGCTCCGTACGAGGGCGTCCAGACCAACGCGTTCGTCTTCACCTCGCTGCTGACCACCGTCGTGTTCAAGCCGATGTGGGTCTACGCCATCTCCATCGCCGTGGCATTCTTCGTCGCCATGTTCGCAATCATCCTCACCGACTACCGCACACCAGAGCAGAAGGCAGAGGCCGAGGCCGCACGCGCTGCAGAGCTTGACGACGAGCCCCGCGACGACACCCCACACGCTGCCTCCAGTGGCTCCGATTCCACTCCGGCGGAGGCTTCCGGTGACCCTGGTACCAACACCGAGGCTGTCGCACCGGCTGCCGCAGCAGCTGGCGTCGGTGGTGCCGCAACGGCCGTTGCTACCAAGCCTGTACAAGTACAGGCCCCAGTTGCCGGTGAGGTTGTCAACCTTGCCGATGCCGGCGACGCGGTCTTTGCCTCCGGTGCTCTCGGTGACGGTGTCGGAATCAAGCCGACCAGTTCCACCGTGGTCGCCCCCGTATCGGGCACGTTGATGACCGTGGCCAAGACCGGTCACGCCTTCGGCATTAAGACCGATGACGGTGTGGAGGTACTCGTCCACGTCGGTATTGACACGGTCAAGATGGCCGGTGAGGGCTTCGATGTCCAGGTTTCCAAGAAGCAGCACGTCCAGGCCGGCGATGTTCTTGCCGAAGTCGATTTCGACAAGGTCAAGGAAGCTGGTTACCCAACCACGACACTGATGACCATCACCAATACCAAGAAGCTGACCAAGGTTTCCCCGGTCGCCGGCATCTCCGTCCACGCCGGCGACACGGTCATCGAAGTTCAGCCATAATTGATTTCTAGAAGGCATACCGGCCTGAAATCCCTCAACTTATGGAGGAGTTCACGGTTACCGACATGGAAATCTTAAGAGTATTCAATAACAACGTGGTCCTGGCCAAGGACGCGGCCGGCGAGAAAATCATCACCGGCCGCGGCATTGGCTTCAAGGCCCGCCCGGGGCAGTCGGTTGATTCGAGCAAAGTTGTTCGAATCTTTGTCCCAGCGGAAGGCCGCGATCCGGACCATATTGCCACGATGCTCACAGAGATTCCGTTGGCCCACATCACTCTTGTGACCGATGCGGTAACCGCGGCCGGTCTGCCGGAATCAATGACAAAGAACGCTTCCCTTCTTGTGGCGTTGGCCGATCACATTGGTTTCGCCATCATGAGGGCAGCTAACGGGCAGCGAGCTGATTACCCGCTGCTCGCGGAAGTCAGCCAACTTTATAGTGAAGAGTACGCGCAGGCGCAGGCCATTTTGTCGCATATCAATCGCGCTCTCAATGACCGTCGTATAGCGCCATTGCCCCGCTCAGAATCGGTGGCAATTACGTTACACCTGGTCAATGCTGGTTTTTCTACAGGCGATTTGAGCTTCACCTACACCATGACGGGCGTGCTGCAGCAGCTGCTCACAATCATTGAAAGTGATTTTGACATCACGCTGGAGCCAGAGACTGTCAATGTGGGACGCTTCATCACGCACCTGCGCTACCTGTTCGTCCGGATTGCCAAGCATGAGCAGTTGAAAGACCACTCCTCCGCTATTGGCCAGGCCATCCGTGACTCTTCCCCAGAGGCATATCGTTGCGCACAGCGCATATCCGCAGTCATTGAACTGCGTCTGGGGTCGGGGCTAACGGAAGACGAAATTTCCTACCTCACCCTGCACATTGCACGCATTGTGCAGGCAGCGGCTGTATCTCCCACCGCCTCCGGGGTTTCCCGGAGCATGCGCGACGTTGATGCTAAGCAAGCACCAGCGGGCGGCGCACCCGCGGTGGGGTGTACAGGCCCTGTGCCTGAGTCAGAGAATTCCACACACTCGACCCGAAAGGATTCAACCATGATTACTCGTACCGCTACCATCGGTTCCTCCGTAGGCCTGCACGCTCGCCCGGCTTCCCTGTTCACTCAGGCTGCTGCTGAGTACGACTACGACATTGTCATTTCCCTCGATGACGAAGAGGCCGATGCCGCTTCGATCCTGGAGGTCATGACCCTCGGCGCTAAGCACGGTGATGAAGTCACGCTGAGCTGTGAGGACGACTCCGCAGCTGCAGCTCTGGACGAGCTCGCTGCCATGCTCGAGCGCGACCTGGATGCCGAGTAAGCCCAGCTACAACACTCCTGGATAACACCACGGCACACCACGACCGACGGGTCTCCCCGCAGAGGTCCCGAAAAGGAGATCGGAAGCAATGAACGAGCAGCACACTGTCATCTATGGCATCGGTGTCTCGACCGGTACGGCCAGCGCTGAAGTAGTAAAGGTACTCCCCGCTCCGGGAGTTGATACCCAAGAGCCGTCGTCGACCGACCCTGTCGCCGATGGTGAGCGCGTCCGCGCAGCGATGGCCAACGTCGCAGAGTCGCTGAAGAAGCAGGCTGAGCATTCCAGCCCGCAGGCGCGTCCGATTCTGGAGGCCACTGCGCAACTGGCTTCCGATAGGGCACTCGCCAAGGCTGTGGTAAAGAAACTCAAGGCGGGCTCCGGCGTCACCCAGGCAGTTCACGATGCCGTTGAAGACTACGCGCAGCTCCTCTCAAGCCTCGGCGGCTACATGGCTGAACGTGTCACCGACCTCTACGATGTTCGCGACCGCACAATTTGCGAGCTGCGTGGCCTGCCAAAGCCGGGCGTCCCGGATGTCTCCACCCCCACTATTCTGCTTGCCGACGATCTCGCGCCCGCCGAAACCGTGGGGCTTGATCCCGAGTTGGTCGTAGGCATCGCCACCGCTGGTGGCGGGCCGACCAGCCACACGGCTATCCTCGCAGCTCAGCTGGGCATTCCGGCCGTCGTTAAGGCGAAGGGCGTCATAGAACTTGAGGCCGGTACCTTTGTCGCCATTGACGGTGGTGCCGGTGAGGTGATTGCGAATCCGACCGCCGATGAGGTCGCCGAGTTGGAAGAGCGCGCTCGTCGCCGGGAAGCCGCCCTGGCGCAGTCTGTGGGCGCAGGCAAAACCGCTGATGGTTACCCTGTGAATCTGCTGGCCAACATTGGTACGGCGGAAGATGGTGAGTCTGCAGCAGCGCAGGATAATGAGGGCACCGGCCTGTTCCGTACTGAGTTCCTTTTCCTCGACCGCGACAAGGCTCCGAGTTTGGAAGAACAAACGGAAACCTACACTCGTGTGCTGAAGGCATTCGGTGAGCGACGCGTGGTTGTGCGCACACTGGATGCGGGTGCGGATAAGCCGCTGAGCTTTGCCGACCTAGGCGAGGAAGAAAACCCGGCGCTGGGTCGCCGCGGACTGCGCCTGTCGCAGGCTCGGGAAGATTTGCTGGATACGCAGCTGGATGCACTCGCCGCTGCGTTTGATGCCACCGGCCGTAAGGCTGACCTGCGGGTTATGGCTCCGATGATAGCAACGGTCGAAGAAACAAAGTGGTTTGCGGACAGGGCGCGTGAGCGTGGCCTGCCGAAGGTCGGCATCATGATTGAGGTCCCCGCAGCAGCAATTCGCGCGAAGCAGCTGCTGTCCATTGTGGACTTTGCCTCCATTGGTACTAACGACTTGTCGCAGTACACTATGGCGGCCGACCGCATGCAGGGGGCTCTGGCGGATCTGCTTTCCCCGTGGCAACCAGCGGTACTGCAAATGATTAAGTCCGCATGCAAGGGCGGCAATGCTACCGGCAAGCCCATTAGTGTCTGCGGTGAAGCCGGCGGTGACCCGCTGCTGGCACTGGTCCTGGTGGGTCTCGGCGTGAGCTCGCTGTCCATGGCTTCCAAGAAGGTACCGGCCGTCCGCGCCGCTCTCCGCCTCCACGACCGCGCTACCTGCCAGCAGATGGCAGCGTACGCTGTCGATGCCGAGACTGCGGCCGATGCGAAGGCCGCAGTGACCGCGCTGGTGGATCCGAAGGTGAAGGATCTGCTGTAGAGCGACGGAATTATTACTGAGCCTGGCGCACACACGGTCAGCGTAAAAGTGTGTGCCAGGCTCTTTCTTTATTGGCGCATCGAACGATCACGAGCAGCGAACTTTCTGGGAGTTTTCTTGATTTTCCCTCTCTCGAACGCCCCATTAAGATAAATAGAGTGCCTTCGTCGGCACCACCAACGCCGTCGAAGCCCCTTAATAGTTCAAATAAAGACGGCTCATACAAGCCACAACTTAATTCACGCAACAGGCTCCACCCAGCCCGTGACAATTCACAATTTCACATTAAAGTGTCAGTTTTCGGCATCGTGGCCTGTCATCTACATGGGCACACGAACTGCAATTGCGCTGCTGTAACGGGCGTTTGCGCTACCGCAGCACCAGCAACAACGGCGTCGCCACAGCAGCATGCAGCATCGCCCTTGACCTTATGGGCGACACTAATTTAGAAAGAACACAATTCTCATGACCAAGTCGAGCGGAGTGGAGTCCCCGAAGTCTTTCGCTTCCATAATCGTTGTTACAGCGCTCATGCTGTTTTCGATGTTCTTCGGCGCGGGCAACCTCATCTTCCCGCCGAAGCTCGGAGTGGATTCCGGTACCAACTTTGGCCCCTCAATCACCGGCTTCCTGCTCACCGGTGTGGCGTTGCCAGTTCTGGCCATCATTGCGATCGCCATTTCAGGCAGCAATTTACGTGACCTAGCGTTCCGCGCGGGCCGCATCTTTTCCCTGGGCTTCCCGGTAATCGCATACCTTTCCATCGGTGCTTTCTACGCTCTGCCGCGTACCGGTGCCGTGTCGTACGAAACCGGTGTCCAGCCGATTTTCGGCAGTGATTCGCTGGCCGCCGCTGCGTCCTTCTACTTTGTTTTCTTCGGTATCGCGTTGGCATTGGCGTGGAATCCGAATGAAATTGTGTCCAAACTGGGCAAGATTCTCACCCCGGCTCTGCTGATTCTCTTGGTTGTATTGGTTGGAATGTCGGCATTCAAATTCGATGCCGCTCCGGCTGCGCCAATTGAAAAGTACTCCTCTACCCCATTTGCCTCCGGCCTAGTCGAGGGCTACCTCACCATGGACTCCATCGCCGGCCTTGCATTCGGCATCATTGTCATTTCTGCCCTCCGCGTCAGCGGTGTCCCAGAGGGCAAGCGTATGGTTCGCGGCACAATGATCTCAGGCCTGTTCGCCGGCATTTTGCTGGCCATCATCTACTTGGGATTGGGCTATGTCGGCCAGGTGCTGCCGAATGCTGCCTCCTTCGATAACGGCTCGGGCATCCTCGCAGAGGCTTCCAAACAGGCCATGGGTCAGGGCGGTCAGATTGTCTTCGGTCTCATCGTTCTGCTGGCATGCATGACCACGGCCGTCGGTCTGATTGCCGCAACCAGTGAGTTCTTCAATCTGCTGCTTCCGGGTATCAGTTACAAGGCCTGGGCGATTGTCTTCACGGTTATGTCCTTCGTAATGGCAACACAGGGGCTGTCTCAGGTACTGGCGATTGCCGCGCCGATTATCACCTTTATTTACCCGCCGGCAATCACGCTGATTGCACTGACACTTCTCGACCCAGTCATTTCCTACTCCTTCAAGCTGTATTACACCTACCGCCTGGGCGTCTGGGTTGCCACCATCTGGTCGGGTATCTCAGTACTCTCCGGTTTGGGTGTCGGTGGTTCTGCTTTGGCGGACTTCCTTAGTCTCGTGCCTGGTCAGACCATCGAGTTCGGATGGTTCCTGCCGACTCTGGCAGCGGTGGTGATTGGTTACGCAATTGACGTCGTCACGCGAAAGCAGCGCGCAAATCGCCCGGCGAGTGTGCTTGCCGACGAGGCCGTTACAGAAGAGGTAGCCGAAAAGGCGTAAAACCACACCCGGTCATTTGCGTTGCTTAACGTAAATACCGCACGCTAGAGAAGTAAATTCCATCCGAACAAGGATTGACTATGAGTACCCGAATGCGTTTTACGCAAACGCTCCTATTCCGCGTTATTGTCGCGATTATTCTGGGCATTGTCTGCAGCTTTTTCTTCCCGGAATGGCTGGCTCGAATTTTTGTCACTTTCAATGGCCTCTTTGGTAACTTTCTGGGCTTCTTTATCCCGGTGCTGATTTTTGCCCTCATCACGCCGGCGATTGCCAGCCTGGGCCGTGGTGCCGGAAAGTGGTTGGGTATTACCACTGCTATTGCCTACGGCTCGACGGTGTTTTTGGGCCTATTGGCCTACGCCGCTACCCAGGGGCTCTACCCTTGGCTGCTCGGCGCTGATCAGGCCGGTGCATCGGTGGATATTGATGAGGGCGCGCTGGAGAGCTTCTTCAATGTAGAGATGCCACCGCCGTTTGACGTCATGACCGCCCTGCTGCTGGCTTTCACGGTCGGTGTGGCGATGACCACCGTGAAGTCGGACTCGCTCTACCGCGGTGCGACACAGCTGCGCGATGTGATTATGAAGATCATCTCGGCGTTTATCATCCCGCTGCTGCCGGTTTACATCTTCGGCATGTTCCTGTCTATGGGCATGAACGGCAACCTGACCACGACGCTGTCGATGTTCTTCAAGGTGCTCGTTCTGGCAGTCATCGGCACCGTGCTTCTGTTGGCAATCCAGTTCTCCATCGCGGGTGCCATCGCTGGCCGCAGCCCGTGGCAATCCCTGAAGAACATGCTGCCGGCCTACGCCACCGCGCTCGGCACCTCGTCCTCGGCCGCTACCATTCCGGTGACTTACAAGGCCGCGCTGAAGAATGGTGTCTCGGAGAAGGTCGCTGGCTTTACCGTGCCGCTGTGCGCGACCATTCACCTGGCCGGTTCGATGATGAAGATCATCCTGTTCGCGTTTGCGGTGATGTTCATGGCGGACAAGCCGGTTTCGCCGGGTATGGCCATCGGCTTCATTCTCACTTTGGGTATCACCATGATTGCGGCTCCGGGCGTTCCGGGTGGCGCAATTATGGCCGCGGTCGGTGTGCTGCAGTCCATGCTCGGCTTCGATCAGGAGCAGGTCGCTTTGATGATTGCCGCCTACATCGCCATCGACTCCTTCGGTACCGCATGCAATGTCACTGGTGACGGCGCAATTGCCATGATCGTTAACCGCTTCGCCAAGGATGATGTCGTCGACCGTTCCGAAGAGCTCAGCTTCGACGCGGAAGTGGCCAATTCCGCATCTTCCGCAGCCGAGGCCTGACTGGCTTCAGTACATATGTAAAAATTAAAGAAAACACCCATCGGTCAACCCCGCCGCAATCTTTCACAAGGCCTTCTTATAGGCCGATGCGGCGGGTGTTGGCATACATGTAAGGGGCCCGCCTTGGACTTCATTTCGACTCGCGACCCAGAGCGCACGCCGCACAAGTTCTCAGACATTCTCCTGGGAGGTCTCGCTAACGACGGCGGTCTCTACCTGCCGGTCGAGTACCCACAGGTTGACGATGCCACTTTGACGCGTTGGCGCTCCGTGCTTGTCGACGACGGTTACGCAGCCTTGGCTGCAGAGGTCGTCAGCCTTTTTGTGGACGACATTCCGCTGGAGGATTTGCGCGGTATCTGTGCACGGGCGTACACCTACCCGAAGTTCTCCGATCCGGATATTGTGCCGGTGACGAAGCTGGAAGATCAGCTCTACATCGGTCACTTGTCCATGGGCCCCACAGCGGCATTCAAGGATATGGCGATGCAGCTGCTCGGTGAGTTCTTCGAGTATGAGCTGGCTCGTCGTGGCGAGACCCTGAATATCCTCGGCGCCACCTCTGGTGACACGGGTTCCTCGGCCGAGTACGCAATGCATGGCCGTGAGGGAATCAGCGTGTTCATGCTAACGCCGGCTGGTCGAATGACCGCTTTCCAGCAGGCTCAGATGTTTGGTCTGCAGGATGCCAACATTCACAACATCGCCCTCGACGGTGTCTTCGATGATTGCCAGGACATCGTTAAGGCTGTCTCCGGCGACTTGGATTACAAGGCCAGCCGCCACATTGGCGCAGTCAACTCCATCAACTGGGCTCGCCTGATGGCTCAGATTGTGTACTACGTCTCCTCGTGGATTCGTGTCACTGGCGGCAACGGTGCTGAGGCCGATAACTCGCAGAAGGTCAGCTTCAGTGTGCCGACCGGCAACTTCGGTGATATCTGCGCTGGTCATATTGCACGTCAGATGGGTGTGCCAATTGACCGCCTGATTGTGGCTACCAATGAAAACGATGTCCTGGATGAGTTCTTCCACTCGGGCGCCTACCGCGTGCGCAGCGCGGCGGAGACACAGGCGACCTCTTCCCCATCGATGGATATCTCCCGCGCGTCTAACTTCGAGCGTTTCATCTTCGATCTGCTGGGGCGCGATGCTGAGCGCACTGCAGACCTCTTTGGTGTCAAGGTCAAGGAGGGTGGCTTCTCTCTTACTGCTGATCCGGTTTTCCCGGAGGCTTCTGCCCAGTACGGTTTCCTCTCCGGTCGCTCCACCCACGCTGACCGCGTCGAGACCATCAAGGACTGCTGGGAGCGCCTGGAGGTCATGGTCGATCCGCACACCGCTGACGGCATCCACGTCGCCCGCGGCCTGGTAGACCAGGTATCCACCCCAATTGTCTGCCTGGAGACCGCCCTGCCGGTGAAGTTCTCCGAGACAATCCTGGAGGCCACTGGACGCAAGCCGGACTGCCCGGAGCGTTTCGCGGACATCATGAATGCCCCGCGCCGCGTCACCGAGCTACCGAATGATGTCGATGTGGTGAAGAAGTTCATCGACGACAACGTGGCTTAAAGCCGATCTAGCTCAACGCCCCCCATCCGCGCAGCAGCGATGTGGAATAGTGCCCTCTTTTTTAAGGGCAAACGGCATTATCTTGGGCTATAGGGCTGTTATTACCCCCGTGGTTACCTCACAATTGTTCACATGAGTTTCACTCGAGTTAATAGCCGTCCTATGCCCCACGCGCCCGCGTCTTCCCCGCGGGAAGGTTCCCAAAAGACCACAACGGTCTCGCGGGCGCTGGCCGACACACTGGCCCAGCACTGCGACCACTGCTTCGGTCTCATCGGCAATGCGAACTCCCACTTCACGTCAGCCCTTACTGAATCGGGATTCGGCTACTCCTCCGTCCGACACGAATCGGCTGCTGTCGGGGCCGCCGATGCCTTCCACCGCGCAGGCGGAGGGCTTGCTATCGCGACCGCCACTTGTGGCGCAGGATTCACCAATGCGCTAACCACTCTGGCGGAGGCTCGCGTAGCCCGTATCCCGCTTATTTTTGTCGTCGGCACGCACCCGGAACGCCCCCGCCCCTTTGACCTCAATCAGGCGGCGCTCCTCGACGCCCTCGACGTCTGCCATCGCACTGTTACTCCCGAGTCCGCGCTTGACGACGCAAACTTTGCAGTCCAGCACGCACTGAGCTCTCGGCAGCCTGTCGTGCTGCTGCTCCCCTATGACCTCCAAGAAGCACAGATAACGACATCTGCGTCTGAAACACAGTCAGCTAACCAGGAGCATCTACACACCAGCAGACCAGAATGGTTAGAGTCAACTGTCACGTCGCTGGCAGAGGAACTGCAGGCTGCCCGTCGCCCTCTCATTATTGCTGGTAGAGGTGTGCTACTCTCCGATACCGCCGAGCTAGTCCGCCGCATCGGGGACAGTGTAGGGGCACTGTTTATGCACTCAGCGATGGCTCGTCATGTGCTTTCCAGCCCGTGGCAGATCGGCACCGTGGGCGGTTTTGCGCATACGTGGCAGGTAGAACTAGCTCGACAGGCCGATATGGTACTGTTCCTGGGAGCAAGCTTCAACGCTTTCCAAAACCGTGGCGGCAACATGTTTGCACCGGACGCGAAAATTATCCAGGTTGTAGACGAGCCCCATCCCGCCGCTCAGCCATCGGTGACACCGCTATTGGCTAAGTTGGAGGAACTTCTGCCCGTCCTGGCAGAGCAGCTGGAGAAGCCCCTGGAATCTCGGGCGCAGACAGCCAAAGATAGCGCAATGGGTGAGACGCTGGGATCGTCGTCAAGCACATGGCGTGCGGAGTTGAAGGCACTGCCGACGACAGCGCAGGTCGAGTCGCTGACGTGCGCGGATGGCCGGTTGGATCCGCGGGCGTGCCTGCAGTATCTAAATCGTATCCTGCCCAATGAGCGCGCTGTGTGTACTGACGGTGGCCATTTCCTGGGATGGGTTCCGAAGTATCTCGATGTACCTGGTCCGCAGCAGCAAGTGATTGTGGGCACGGCAATTCAGTCAATTGGTTTGGGCATGGGCTCGCTTGTCGGCCTCGCGGCGGCACGGCCCGAGGACTATTGTGTGCTAGTCGCCGGTGACGGTGGCGGCACGATGGGTATTGCGGATTTACCTGCGGCGATCGAGCAGCTGCGGCGTGGTCGTGGCGGTTGTGTGGTGTTCATTAACGATGCTGCCTACGGCGCGGAGCTGCACCAGTTTGGCGATGTCGGGTTGGACACCTCGTCCATGGAGATTGCCGACTACGACTTCGCCGCAGTCGGGCGCGCCTATGGCGCTCACGGTTTCAGTGTCGGCAAACCTGAAGACTTTGCCCAGCTCGACGCTTATTTCCATGACGTTTCCAACTCCGATGAGGCTTCCGTTGCCGTAATTGATTTCAAGGTCTCACGGCTGGTGGTTGCGGACTTCGTGAAGGAAGTTCTGGCTAAGGCACAAAGGTAATTTGCCGCGAGCATGATCGGGTCACCTAGACCCCCGGTGCGACCCCCACTTCAGGCCGGTTAGTTGATGGGGTCTACAATGTGGCGAGTGGTAAAGCAGCGTAACGGTAAAGATCAGATTTCATCAACAGATCAGCCCTCCACCGCGGTGGCAAAGGACCCGCGCGAGCACGTCACTGGCCGCGCGATTGCCGTCTGGCTGGCGGCGCTGATTACCTACATCGTTGCCATCGTCGGCCGCACCTCCATGGGTGTCGCTGGCGTCGAGGCGCTCGATCGCTTCCATATCAACGCCTCCCAACTCGCGCTGTTCACCGCCGTGCAGGTTGGTGTCTACGCCCTGGCGCAGATTCCGACGGGCATCATCATTGACCGCGTCGGCGCCAAGAAAACCATGGTCGTGGGCGCACTGATCATGGCGCTGGGCCAGGTCATCATCGCGTTTACGACATCGTATCCGCTGGCTGTCATCGCTCGTGTATTCATCGGCGCCGGCGATGCCACCGCATTCCTCGGTGCTATGCGCCTGCTTCCCGCATGGTTCCCGCTGCACGTCACTCCGCTGTTCACACAGCTCACGGCTGGTCTTGGCCAGCTCGGTCAGTTCATCTCTGCTGTCCCATTCCTCGCGATTCTGCACGCCGCAGGGTGGGTACCCGCGTTCCTGTCGCTGAGCACCGCAGGTCTTCTCATCGCCATCGTAGGCATGATCGCGCTTGCCGACGTCCCGGAGAACTCCTCCACAGCGAGGATGTCACTTCGTGAACGCCGCGCCGCCAAAAAGGCCGCGAAGACGGCTGCTGAGGGCGGAGCCTCTGCCGCAGCCGAAGAGAAACTGACTATCGGCCAGACTCTGAAGACTGTGACCACTCACCCGGTTTGCTGGCAGGGTTTCTTCACGCACTGGACTGGTTTGATGCATCAGTGCATCTTCACATTGCTGTGGGGCATGCCTCTGATGATGCTGGGTATGGGGCTTAAGCCCTCCGAGGCCAGTGTGGTGCTGGTCATTAACACGCTGTCAGTAATTATCGCCGGGCCGTTGATGGGCATGGTGTCGGCACGCACCGGCCGCGACCGCATCAAGGTTGTTGTCGCAATCGCGTTTATCAACATGGCCGTCTGGATTGTGTTCCTGGCACCGAGCAACCCACCAGCGTACTGGGCAATTATCGTGGTCAACATCCTCATGGCCGGTCTTGGTGCGATGTCCAACTTCGGCTTCGACTCAGTGCGCGAAGAGGTCGATCGCAAGGTACTCGCCACCGGCACTGGGCTGGCGAATATGGGCGGTTTTGTGGCCACCATGCTCGCCGCACAAGGTGTCGGCTTCCTGCTGGATATTGCAGCTCCCGATGGAAACTACACCTGGGAAACCTTCCGCATTGGCTGGTTGGCTGTCGTCGGTGTGTGGGCGATTGGTTTCGTTGGCCTGCTGGTCGCAAAGCGTGCGGCGGCACGCTTTGTCGCCCAGCAGAGCCGTTTTGAGCTGGAACCTACGGAGTAGGAACTACAGGAAGCCGAGAGACAGATTGGTTAGAACAGCGAAAGCTGCTCTGGCCCTTCCAGCCCCTCCGAGTCGTCCGAGTCCTCCGAGTCGTCCGCTTGCTCAGAGGTGTCTGCGTGGCCGCTATCCGCCGTGCGTTCGCTGCCATCGGTCTGAGCACCATGGGAAACGCGCTCACCGGTGTCAGTTTCGGGGGCTGCGTTCTCCGGGGCGTCGTCAAGCGAAGGCGTTGGTTCTACGGCCTCACGCTCATACATTTCCTGCAACTTCTCGGTCTTAGTAATGCGGACTAGCTCGGCGTAGATGACCAGCTTCATAGAACTATTGACCAGTGGCCCCAGCTGGGAAAACAGGACATCAACGTCACCGTCAACCGCGAGGCATGCGCGACGCAGGCTCTCCTCGGAAATAATCCAGCGGGAGGTTTCCGCGCAGGTTTCGCGGTCACCGATGAAGTCCAACGCGAGGGCAACCTGATTACTGGCGACGCCATCCAGTGTGGCAGCCAGACGCTCGTTAGGCGCGGCATCCTTGAACAGGCGGGCAATCTGGACTGCCTCCGCCGTCGGCACCTGGCCAGCGGCATACTCAGCGATGAGTTCAGCGATACGCTGAGCTCCGACATGCTGATCAGTCAGCCAAATGTCGTGCAAGGCATACATGATGGCCATGGCCTGCCACGAGGCGTGCCCATGGTAGAGAATGCCCAAGATGCCGGCCTGCTCCAGCAGCCAACCGACCATCGCGTCCCCATCAGCGCCGTTGCGAGCGCAGAGGTTGTCGACATTCCAAGCCATATGCCCTTCGACGCAGCAGCCATAGAACTTCTGGTCTTCCTCCAGCTGCGCGGCCAGCGACACTACTTCACGTGCGGCAAACGGGTAGCCGTAAGCAAGGGTGGCATGCGACAAATCATCGACACCCACCGTCACCCACGGAAACTCACCGTGCCACGGACCGCGACCAACGAGGAAGCCCGCCACGAGATACGCCCAACGGGTCGAGGCATCGGCGTTGTACCAGTACTGCAGTGCGCGCGGAGTCGGATGCCCGCTGTCAGCGTGAATTAGTCCCGCGTTGACCAGCATCTCCACAATCCAGGGCGCCGCGAAACCGCTCGCGCCTATTGATGCTGCAAAGTCCTGAATCCACAGCAGGCTCGATTCCTCATACATGTGCAACGGGTCCTTCAGGCGCCCGTCGCCGCTGCCCGCAGCATCCATAAACGCCGAAGCAAACGCCACCGCAGCCACAGAAGCTTCGGTCAACTCCTTTGACTCCAGCGTTGCCGGGAAAGACTCCGTCGGATGCGGCTTACGAATCGACCACATGTCGCCCTTGAGCGCCAACGCTACTGCGCCCACCAGACGGGCAACCTCTGTCGGCCCGTTGTGTGCTTCCGCCTCTTGCTCGAATACCGGCATCGCCGGTTCTTCAACCACAGTCAGCAGCAGACGCTCTTCGGCCCATCGCACCGCGTCGGCACGCAGTTCGGACCACATGTAGGAGGGCAAGTATTTCTCGTCGGTTGCCATCCAACGCAGCTCATTGCGAATATCCACCGGCGCTGTCATCACCAGCGCCCGCACCTTCACCGGATCGCAGAGGAAGCCTGCAATTTGCTC
Source organism: Corynebacterium sp. HMSC063A05 (assembly GCF_001809695.1). NCBI lineage: Bacteria > Bacillati > Actinomycetota > Actinomycetes > Mycobacteriales > Corynebacteriaceae > Corynebacterium > Corynebacterium sp. HMSC063A05. Next base: position 184,496 of record NZ_KV798510.1, read on the forward strand.
CACCTGGCGAGCCTGCAAATTGCGCACCGTCAAATCGCTGGCGTTCAGAGCTCGCGGTGCACCCTCTCCGCGCGCGCTATCCGGCTCCAGCCCCATGCGCTCCATACGACGACTCAGCACATCCGCTGGCATATTCGCCACCAAGTCGGCGACGCGGAAGCTGAGGCTCGGTTCCGCCGGGAACACCTCCGAAATATGTGGCGGCACATGCCACACGCCCGCCGGTTCCTCCCACACGAGCCCCTGGCGCTGGCCACGGCGTAGCACATGCTCAAGCTGTTGCTTGCCGACGCGACGACGTTTGCGGTCAACACCCTTCGGCGTATCGTGTGCCATCACGTCCGCATCCGATGCCCAATAGGCCACTTCTGCGAGGGTATCCAGCGATGCGGAATCCTCCAGAATATGAACTAAGTGAGCCACATCGAGAACATCGGGATCACAAAAAGACAGCGCCGTATGCGCTGAATCCTGTGACATCAGCAATTCCACCGCCTCTTGTCCAGCAGCTGAGGTGTCAGCTGCTGGACACGTGCGGCTCAATAAAAAACGCAGGTCAGTGCCATCGAGGTTGAGAATGAAATCCTCATACCTAGGGCGTACCGAGTAATCGACGTTGCGTTCCATAGCCCACCATTATGCCCGGTCGCCGTGCTAAGACAAAGGCTGCACCCCGCTGCCGCATAATGAGCCTCGCAGCAAGGTTCGGCAGACCTCTGCCCGGGCTACTCGTGGTCGGGGTTCTCCTCACCCCAAAACACGCGATTGACGACACGGCTGGAGTGGCGAGTCAGACGCAAATAGTGCTCAATAAAACCGTTGGAATCCGATGCATCCCATCCTGCAGCACCTGCGACCTGAGTCAGCTGACGCCCCGGCTGTGGCAGCTGGTCCGTGCGCTTACCACGCGTGAGCACCAGCGCATTACGAGCATTCGTCGCCATCAGCCAGGCATCCCGAAGTGCGTCGGTATCCTCCGCATCTAGAATCTCGCGATTTTTCAGCACTTCCAGACACTCCAGCGTCGAAGTGTTGTGCAACTCCGGCACTTCATGGGCATGCAGCATGATTAGCAGCTGCACAGTCCATTCAATATCGGTCAGTGCGCCGGAACCGAGTTTGGTGTGGGTACGCCGATCAGCGCCGCGCGGCAGTCGCTCCGAATCAACACGCGCCTTCATACGACGGACATCGCGGACCATCTTGGCATCAGCTCCGCCCTGTGGGTACCTCAGCGAATCGATGGCCTTGAGGAAGCGGGTGCCGAGGTCTTTATCGCCGGCAATCCAGGTAGCACGTAGCAGTGCCTGAATCTCCCAGGTTTCACCCCAGCGCTCGTAGTAGGTCACATAGGAATCCAGGGTCCTGACAATCGGGCCCGAGCGTCCTTCTGGACGCAGGTCCACATCGACCTCCAGTGGCGGGTCCTGGCTTGGCTTTGCCAGTCGACGACGCAACGAGTCACAAATCCTGGTTGCCCACTTGACTACCTCGGAATCGTCGACAAGCGGCGTTCCTTCGGTGTCCTTGCGAGGTTCACAGATAAACATCACGTCGGCATCGGAGCCGTAGCCCAGTTCAGCACCGCCAAGTCGCCCCATACCAATCACGGAGATAACGCCCGGAACCTCCGAGTCAGGATGCTCCAGCGACCACGCACGGATTTCGGCGGCGAGGGCAGCTTCGAGCACGTTGTCCCACACCATCGACAGAGAGTGACAGACCTCTTGCACATCCATCAGCCCGAAGAGATCCGCGGAGGCAATGCGCGCGAGCTCTGCACGGCGCAACGCACGTGCCACACCAATGGCCTTAGCTGGACTGTTGTGACGGGCAGCCGCTGCGACCAGCGCACGCCCGACTGCATCGGAGTCGGTATTCAGTAGCTTCGGCCCGGACGCACCGTCGCCGAACCGTTTAATTACGTCCGGCGCACTCATAATCAAATCAGACGCGTAGGGCGAAGAACCGAGCACGCGCATCAGCCGCTGACCGACGATGCCCTCATCGCGCAGCGTTCGCAGAAACCAGGTTTCGTCGTGGAGCTTCTCAGAGAGCTTGCGATAATTGAGCAGACCCGCGTCGGGATCTGGCGTCGAAGATAGCCACTCCATCAGCGTAGGTAGGAGCATCGCCTGAATACGCGATTTGCGCGAGGTGCCTGCCGCCAGCGCAGAAAGATGCTCGTAGGCGCGATCCGGGTACTGATAGCCCAGCGCGGCCAGCTGGCGCTTTGCCGCATCGGCCGATAGCTGCAGGGTTCCAATGTCCTGCTCCACCACGGAGTTCAGCAGTGGACGGTAGAAAAGCTTGTTGTGCAGGGAGCGGATCTGCGAGCTGGCCAGTCGAACCTGCTTGGCCAGCGGTTTGCTGGCATCGGTGCCGCCCTCACCGACGAGGCCAGAGGCTCGACCGAGCCACTGAAGAGCTTCGGTGTCGTCCTCGGCGGGCAACAAATGCGTCCGTCGCATCTTCTGCAGCTGCAGGCGGTGCTCCAGCAGACGGATGAATTCGTAGGCGTTAATCAGCGCGGCACCGTCTTCGCGACCGATGTAGCCAGCCTCGACAAGTGCATCGAGTGCCATCACAGTTGGCAGCACGCGGAGGCTACCGTCATAGCGACCGTGGACCAACTGCAGCAGCTGCACCGCGAACTCGACATCACGCAGACCACCGCGTCCAAGCTTGAGCTCTCGGTAGCGAAGCTCTTCGGGGACGTTTTGTACCACGCGGGCGCGCATGCGTTGAACGTCGTCGACGAAAGAGTCTCGCTGAGAGGCGGTCCACACCATCGGGGCTAGAGCATCGATGTATTCGCGGCCCAGCTCGACATCGCCTGTCATCGGCCGCGCCTTCAATAACGCTTGGAACTCCCAGGTTTCAGCCCAGCGCTTGTAGTAAGCGACGTGGGAATCCACGGTGCGTACGAGTGCACCCGACTTGCCCTCCGGGCGGAGATTCGCGTCGACCTCAAAGAAGCAGTGGCAAGAAATCCGGATAAATTCGCTGGCTAGACGAGTAGCTCGGGCATCCGCCGGCTCTGCGACGAAAATGACATCCACATCGGAGATGTAGTTCAGCTCTTCCGCACCACACTTACCCATGGCGATTACGGCCAGGCGTGTTGAGACCGGTGCGGAAGGAAAGACCTGTTGAACAGCCACAGACAGTGCAGCCGTCAACGCTGCATCCGCCAAGTCACTGAGTGCCTCCGAGACCTGACGGAATGGGACTTGTGGCTGTCCAGGGCGGCGGGGACCCCGTGGGTACGTACCAGCCAAGTCGTGGCACGCAATACGCATAATCAAGTCGCGGTAGGCGCACTGCATCGCAACTTCGGCCTCACGGCCGGTGAGCTTCGCACGGTACAAACCGGGGCCTTCAAGCGTGGCGGGCGCAACGACCGGCTTGCGGTACTCCGGTTCCTCCTGCTTTTCCAGACTGGCCTCATCAGTGAGTTCGATGACCTCGGGCACAGCCCCAACGCTGGAGAGCATCTCGCGGAACATGTCTGCCTCAGTGGGAAGCTCAGCTTGGAGCAGAATCCACTTTTCTGGGTGCGCAACCAGGTGATCGCCCAGTGCACTCGATCCCCCGAGCAGCGCAAACATACGCGTACGCAGCGGAACCTGCTCACGCATGGCCTCATCGAGGCCAGACCAGGTGGCCCAGTTCTCCAGCTTTCCATCCTGCTCCAGCTCGTCGAGAGCGCCTTTGAGCCGCACTAGTGCCACGAGCGCCAGCTTGGGGTCGCTGGCTCCGGCAAGCCCCCACAACAGCTGTAGGGACTCCTCGTTGTACCACCCCAAATCTTCCAGGTCAGCGCGCGTCCGATCGTCGTTACGCAAGCCCAGCGCTGCGGGCCGCGGCACTGACTGGCGGGATGTGCGAGGTCGATTCATCACCATTGAAACTGGTCACCCAAAAACTAAAGACGAAAAAGGTAGGTAGCGGTTCGGGAAAATTAGTAATCCAGGGTTGTGCGCAGCTCCCACTGCGTCACCTGACGCTGGAACTCGCGCCACTCGCGCCACTTATTGAGTAGGAAGAACTCGTAGACATGGTCACCGAGAGCATCGGCCACCAAATCGGAGCGTTCCATCTCCTGCAGCGCCACCTCCAGGGACGTCGGCAAATCGCGGTAGCCCATCGCACGGCGTTCCCGCTTGGTCAGCTCCGAGATGTTGTCCTCTGCCTGCTCCGGCAGCTGGTAGCCCTCCTTAATTCCCTTCAAACCGGCGGCCAAAATTACCGAGTACGCAAGATATGGGTTACATGCGGAGTCCAGGGAACGAATTTCCACCCGGCGCGAGTGCGCCTTGCCCGGCGAGTACATGGGAACACGCACAAGAGCCGAGCGGTTGGCCATGCCCCAGGTCGCAGACGTCGGAGCTTCATCACCAAAGACCGTGCGCTTGTAGGAGTTGACCCACTGATTGGTCACAGCGGAGATTTCGCTGGCATGAGTCAGAATGCCAGCAATGAAGCCCTTTGCGGTGTCGGAGAGCTGATTTTCATCATCCGGATCGTGGAATGCATTTGTGTCCCCTTCGAAGAGGGAAATATGCGTGTGCATGCCATTGCCCGGCAAGTCCTGGAAAGGTTTCGGCATGAATGTCGCCTGCACACCATTTTTCATTGCAATCTGCTTAATGATGTAGCGGAAAGACATCACGTTATCCGCCATAGTCAGCGGATCGGCGTAGCGCAGATCGATTTCCTGCTGGCCCGGCGCGTTTTCGTGATGGGAGAACTCCACGGGGATTCCCATGTCTTCCAACACCGTGATCGCTTCTTGGCGAAAGCGGGGAGCGCGGTCGTAGACCGCCTGGTCAAAGTAACCGCCATTGTCCGTTGGCACCGGCGGCTTTCCGTCAGTAGCCAGGCTCTCTACTAGGAAAAACTCAATCTCCGGGTGGATGAACGCGTGGAAGCCCTCGTCGGCAAGCGCCTTAATTTGGCGGCGCAGCACCTGGCGTGGATCTGCCCACGACGGCTGACCATCGGGCATGACAATGTCGCAGAACATGCGCGCGGACGTGATTGTGTCTTCTTTGTGCAGGCGTGGCATGACCTGGAACGTCGAAGGATCCGGTTGCGCAATGGTGTCAGCCTCGGAGACGCGGGAAAAGCCCTCTACCGCGGAGCCATCGAAACCGATGCCCTCTTCGAAGGACCCCTCAAGCTCAGCCGGAGCGACGGCAACGGACTTCAGATACCCCAAAATATCAGTAAACCAGAGGCGGATATAGCGGATATCTTGCTCTTCGATTGCGCGGAGGACGAATTCCTGCTGACTGTTCATACTTTCCAACGTTACCCAGGTGCCCGGATTCGCGGTACGCATTTTGACCATTCGGCGTGGCTAGCCAACTGCCCCACCCGCGTCATAACTGCTGCCCTCGTGGTCTCGGATTGCGTGTGACTATGGCATGCTCTATTGGCATGAGCGGAAAAAAGATTCGTCTGAATAATCTGGCCGAATGGAAGGCTGAGTCTCGCCCCTGGGCAATGCTGACTTGCTACGACTACTCCACCGCGCGCGCTTTTTCCGCCGCCGGTGTCGAGCTGCTACTGGTCGGCGACTCTGCAGCAAACGTCGTCTACGGCTACGACACCACCACCGAGATCACGCTGGAAGAAATGATTCCGCTTGCTCGCGGTGTCGTCCGAGGCGCTGGCAACGCACTTGTGGTTGCCGATTTACCCTTCGGCACTTACGAGGCCTCCGATGAGCAGGCCGTGCTGTCCGCCGCGAAGATGATGCGCGAAACCGGCGCACACATGATCAAGATCGAAGGTGGCGTGCGCATCGCTCCGCGCATCCGTGCGCTGGTCAACGCCGGCATTCCGGTTATGGCACACATCGGTTTCACTCCGCAGTCCGTCAACGCGCTGTCCGGCTTCAAGGTACAGGGACGCGGTGCGGGGGCGGAACAGCTGCGTGCCGACGCCCACGCGGTAGCCGATGCTGGTGCCTCGGCCGTGGTCCTGGAAATGGTGCCTGCAGATTTGGCCACTGAGATTACCCGTGATCTATCCATCCCAACCTGTGGCATTGGCGCTGGTAACCAGTGCGATGGCCAGGTTCTCGTCTGGCAAGATGCCTTTGCAGTTCCGGCCGATGGCCGCAGGCCGTCGTTTAGTTCGGTGTTCGAAGAGGTCGGCGAGATGCTGACCAAGGGAGCTAAGCAGTATGTCGACCAGGTGCACTCCCGCGAGTTCCCAACTGAGGCACAGAACTTCTCGGGTTAACCGCCCTGGGGTGAGCCGATTTTTTTTGGACTGGGCTTTCGTCTAAAGGCCCCGCCCAGCCCCCGTCTACGTCTAAGGGCACCGCCCAGTCCAGGCAATCAAATACGAAAACCAGACATCCGTAACTTAAGGGTTCTTCGATTCGGGGGTAGAATTGGTGCTTATGGCATCTAAGTCTGGTTCTAAGTCCAAAACTCCAACTGCGGCGTTGGAGGTGGAATCTAAGTTCTCAGCTACCCCAGAGGTGGTAGCCCCATCGTTCGATTTCGTTCCACAGGTTGGCTCCACCACCACTGAGGTGCGAAATCTCTCCGCGATTTATCTGGACACGGCGGACCTGCGTCTGACCCGTTCCAAGCACACCCTGCGTCGCCGCACCGGCGGCCCCGATGAGGGTTGGCATCTGAAGGCGCCGGGCAACGGCGGTCGCCTCGAATATGGCGTTGACCTGGAAGAGGGCTCTGTTAACGGTGAAGGCCGCGACGCCGACTACGTCGTGCCCACCGAGTTGCTTGCCCCCGTCCGCGCAATTGTGCGCAATCACCCGCTGCAACCAATCGCGCAGGTAGACAATGAGCGCCACGTCACCACGGTGTTTGCCCTCGATGGCACTCCCATGGCGGAGTTCGCGGATGACCACGTCACGGCGACTTCCTTCCTCGACGGCGGAGAAACCACCACCTGGCGCGAGTGGGAGATTGAGCTTCTGGGGGATTGGGCAGATCACCCGGACGGCAAGGCTGTAATGGCAGCGATGTCCAAGGTCGCTGAGGTGGCTGGTGCCGTGCCGTCGGAAAGCCCGTCGAAGTTGGCGACGGCGTTGGGTGACTCCATCGATTCTGCTCCCCTGCCGCCGACTCCAGCGAAGCTGCCGAAGGGCACGCCGGGGCGCACCGTGGTCGATGCGCTGGCCGCTAACGTGGCCAAGATGGTCGAGTACGACCCGAAGGTACGCCGCGATGAATTTGACTCGGTGCATCAGATGCGCGTCGCCACTCGTGAGCTGCGCAGTCACATGCAGACCTTCCACGGCATTGTCGTGGGCGATAAGGTCGCTGAGCTGGAGAGCAACCTCAAGCAGCTGGCGGGTGTTCTCGGTGTGGCCCGTGACGCAGAGGTCGTTGCTATGCGCTGGGAGGAGCTGCTGGCCAATCGCGAAAGCGCCGCTTTAGGCGAGGAGCTGCGTGCGAATCTCGTCGAGGATGTCCAGAAGGACTACGACCGCGCTCATCAGCGAGTCATTTTCGCACTCAATTCCAGCGAGTACCTGCAACTTCTCGACGATCTCGATGAGTTCCTCGCCAACCCGCCAATCGCCGCAAACTCGGAAGAGGCCGAGGCTGGGGAAAAGAAGTCCAAGAAGAAGGATGATTCGCTTGTCGACGACGCGGAGGCCGCAGCCTCCGAGGATGCTTCGGCAGCTGACTCCGAGGTCGCGGCTGAGACTGATACTGCTGCTGCCGCCGATGCAGCTGCTTCCACGACCTCAGACAAGGCCGAGCCGGAGAAGGTAAAGGCACCGAAGGAACTCGACACCACTGCGGTGCTGCTCGATCACTTGCGCAGCGCGTTTTCGAAGTTCCGTCGTCGCCACAACCTGGTACTCGATGGCCGAGAGGATGCTGACCTTCCAGAGGCAGATTTGGACGAGCGCTACCACGATGTCCGCAAAGCTGCGAAGAAGCTCCGCTACAGCGCGGAAGCTGCTCAGAACGCGGACCTGCCGACCGAGAAGCTCTACGCTGCCTGCAAGAACCTGCAGTCGGTTCTCGGTGACTTCCAGGACACCTGTACTGCGCGTGACTTCGTGTTGGCTCGCGCTAAGCGTGCCTCCCGTGCGGGCAGGGACGCCTTCGGCTACGGCGTGCTTTACCAGATGGAGTACTACGACGGCCTGAAGGCCCTGGCTGAGTACGACGATGCCGCGGCAAAGGTTTTCAAGGCCTTCCGCAAGATGGAAAAGAAGATTAAGAAGGGCAAGAAGGCCTAAACGCGTAGAGCCTTATTTCTCAGCTACGCCCCAGTCATCATCTTCTTCATCCCAGTCGTCGGCCGCCTTGTTGCGCTCGGCGACTTTTTCCATGGCAGCGCGGGCTTCCTCTTCGGAATCATAAGGGCCCATTCGGTCGTCCCAACCGGTTTTCTTCCCCTGAAACACCGTGCCTGTCGATGGCTGGTAGTACCACTTACTGCTGTTGTCGCTCACGATTCTTCTCCTCTTCCACATCGAGAACATGTCGAGTTATCAAGCGGTTGTGCCACCGCTAACTCCGCCCATAAGCAAGCTTGCAGAAAGGCAATCCTTTGCCTGCCATGTGCGCTGCGGCGACATAAAATCCCAGTATATAGGTTTGTCACTGTCCCCCGAGCCGGGTATTATCGACGGAATTGTTCACCTTAGAACACAAGCGCTGAATCCGAGCGCTGAATACAAACACTGCACACAAGCACTATGAGTCCGATCTCTGGAGAGGTTTCACCCATGCCCGCCGCACCCGCTGTCGTAAACGACGTCTTCGATGCCGTCGGTTCTAATGCTTCAGTTGCATACGCCCCGGGTTCCATCAACCTGTTGGGTGAGGACTGCGCGTCCTCCGGCGGCATGCTCCTAACCACCGCCATTCCAGCTTATGCCGCGGTCGGTATTGAAGAGATCGACGAGCAGCAGCTCATTGTCGTGTACAAGCGCGAAACTACCAAGATGGATTTCCCGGACAGCGTCCCCGCCGCTTTTTCGCAGGTGCCGACCGCTGTCGCGGCTACCATCGTCGCATTGCAGCACTCGCTGCACCTCGTTCCGCGCAACAGCAATGGCCTGAAGGTCACCATTGCCTCCACTATCGCGCCAGGTCGCGGTTTTGGAGAGATTCCGGCAATTCAGTGTGCACTCGCGCTGGCTCTCAATGCGCGTTTTGGCGACCGTGATGATGTACCTACCCGCACGCGTATTGCCACCGCTATCCACGAGACCATGGTGCAGGTAAAGGGCCAGTCGTGGCCGCTGTACCCCTACACCACGGCACTGCGCAGCCGCCCGGACAGTCTACTGTGCATCAACCACTCCGACGAGGCAGTCACGCAGACGGCGTTGCCACAGTCGTTGGCGCTGACTATCGCTTACTCCCCGGATGTCACCGGCGGTTCGCCAGACGAAGAGCGCTACGAGTTCTTCCAGCAAGCCTGCGCTGCTTTCGGCGTGCCGACTCTCGCTAGCCTCCCCGACGCACAGGAGCGGGTCGCGGACTGGGTACGCGCTCGTCACGAGGTGCACCCGGACGACGAAAACATCCCCACCATCGGCCGCGCCATCCAGTGGCTTGACGATGCCGACGCATCCTCCGACCGCGCCCGCGCAGTCATCGGTCACATCCGGCACAGCGATATTCAAGCAGCCATCGCAGGGGTTTCGCGCGATGTCAGTGAGCGTGGCTCCGCGCCGTCGGCAAGCTCTGTACTGGGGCAGATTGCCGAGCTGACCGACACCATCGACTGTGAGAAGATTGCCCGTTGCGCGCCGTGCCCGGGCGCGTCGCTGGTGATGTGGTCCCACGTCGACGACGCCGATCGGATTGCCTCCGCGCTTAACGACGGCGGTTCCGAGACCATCCGCGTGGAGAACACTTCGGCCGGCGCGGTGGTCGAGTAAAAAAGCTTGTGTGAACGAGTCGGCCTATGAGCCGGATTCTGTCCCTCGGCGCTCCTTTCGGAAAGCGCCGGGTGGCGATCATCCATCTCGGTCTGCCATTGCTGACAGCCTGAAGCAGCACACCCGCGAGTATCGGACGGGCAGCCCTCAAACACTCGCGCACACGCACGACGAAGCATGCGCGATTTTGCCTTGCTCCTGGTGGGGTTTACCTAGCCGGTGCAATCACTTGCCCCGCTGGTGCGCTCTTACCGCACCTTTTCACCCTCACCGGATCTCCACAGCTTTACGTCAAAGACATCGGCTGTGCGCCCGGCGGTCTATTTTCTGTGGCACTATTCCCGCAGGTCACCCTGGGTTGCTGTTAGCAACCACCATGCCCAGTGGAGTCCGGACTTTCCTCGACAGCGGCCTGGACACACTCTGTAAAAGAGGCGTCCGGTTCCGTTAACTGCCGCGATCACCCGGCCGGCTCGCTCGAATGGTTAGTGTACCCGCCACAACCGCAATTCAAATAACCCGCCGTACCGGGCTGCTAACCACGCAGGTAGCTGGTGTCGTTAATCAGCCGCACTGATGTCGGCCCATCTGCGTAGAACTCCGCGATGGAGAGGCTGGCCAGGTCCAGGTGCAGGCGGGTGAAGATTTCAAAGCCACAGCCGAGCCCCTGGCGCAGCAACGACTTGATTGGCGTGACATGGCTGACTACCAGCACATCAGAGGCACCGAATTGTTGAGCGATGCGCTCACGCGCGGCGCCCACTCGGCTATCGACCGAGCGGAAATCCTCCCCCTCCGGCGGCGCCACGGTCGGGTCCGCGAGCCAAGAACTGTGCAGCTCAGGGGTGGAGTTGTGCGCCTCGGAGAAAGTCATGCCCTCCCACTGCCCGAAGTCGGTCTCCCGCAGGTCCTCGTCAACGTGGATATCCAGGCCGAGCGCATTTGCTGCCGCCTCTGCGGTCTGCTGTGCACGACGCTGTGGAGAGGCCACAATGGCAGAGAAATTCATGTTGCCGCTATCGACCAGCTCTACGAGGTGCCGTGCCGCCGCTGCCGCTTGCTGCCTGCCGACCTCCGTCAGGTCGGGGTTCGAACGACTTCCCGAGTACTCCCGGCGAATCGACATCGGCGACTGCCCATGGCGCAGCAGCACCAGCCGCGTGGGGTCCGTGGTCGCACCCGTCCAGCCCGGCGCGCTATCGCGCTTGTCTGCAGCCTGGCTCATTTACTTGCCTTTCACTGCTCCCAGCGTTTCCGCACGCACGATCATCGCGCCACATTCAGGACAGAACGTCACTTCTTCCGGCGCGAGCGTGGTGAATTCATGCACGGTTCCGACATCGAGCTCCATGAAGCAGGAACCGCAGGTGCGCCCGTTCAGGCGTGCAACAGGGATGCCGTTAGCAAGCGCTAGACGACGGTAAAGCTTGGCTGCCGAACCATCAATGAGTTTGTCAGCCTCTTCGATTCGGGTCTCAGCGATGGAAATGCGCGCAATGAGGTCAACCTCGGCGTCGTTAAGCCTTTGCTTGGCGGCGACGATGTCATCGTGCGCCTCGTCGGCGTCGTATTCGTGCTCAGCGTCGACCTGATAGGCCTCCTGCATGCGCTCGTACTGCTGGAGTTCCTGTTCAGCGCGTTCGCGGCGGCGCTCGGTGGAGCGCAGGTCGTGTTCGAGGTCACGGCGCGTGGATGCGTCTTCTGTGGCACCGAGCGACAGACGGTCTGCCTTTTCGCGAGCCTTCAGCTTGTTGATGTCCGATTCCAGCTTGGCAATATCGCGGCCAATATCGGAGGCGCTGAGCTTGGAGCGCGCTGCCTCACTGGCCTGACGGCTGTGCTTTTTGCGCAGCTCCTGCAACTCGGCACGCTCGGGCAGAACGTTCTGGCGGGCGGTGAGCCCATCCAACAGAGTTTGGTTTTCCGCCTTTTCCAACATCGCCACTTGGATTTGTGGACTAAGCCTCATGGTCTTCACTTCCTTGCCTGTGTCGACGATTCTGCCACTGTCCAGGGATCGGTGCGCACCTCAAGGACCTCGGTCGCGACCCCGAGCCTCTCGGCCAGCATGTCTGCGGCCTGGTAGCACCAGGGGAACTCGCTGGCCCAGTGGGCCGTATCCACGACGCAGAAGTCCGCGGTCCGCAGCGTCTCATCTACAGGATGATGCCGCAGGTCCGAGGTAACAAAAGCATCGACGCCCATCTTCGCCACAGTGTCCAGGAAAGAGTCGCCCGAACCAGATGCAACGGCAACCGTACGAATCATCCGCTCCGGATCGCCTGCGCCGCGCACGCCCCATGCCGTTGCAGGCAGACGCTCAGCCACACGCGCAACGAAGTCCTTAAATGGCATCGGCGTATCTAGCGTGCCCACTCGCCCAATGCCCACAGCCTGCTGCGGGTCCAGACCGGTGGCCTGATTGTCCACGATGTCGAATGCCGGTTCCTCATACGGATGCACTGCAACGAGAGCCTTAACAATCACCGCGCGCATGGACCGTGGTGCGACCATCTCCAGGCGCACTTCCTCGACATACTCGACCTGCCCCTCGGCGCCGATGAAGGGATTTGCCCCGCTCAGCGGGCGGAACTGGCCGCGGCCGTTAATGCGAAACGCACAGCTGTCGTAGTCGCCGATAGTGCCCGCGCCCGCCTCAAACATGGCTTGCGCGACCTTATCGACGTGATCTGCCGGAACCTTCACCGTCCAGGTATCCAAGCCGGGAGCCGGCTGCGGAGCTAGCGGCGCACCCGGTTCGACTCCGAGCATCGTGGCCAACTGGTCATTGACACCCGGTCGTGCGCTGTCAGCGTTAGTGTGCGCTGCAAAGAGAGCTACACCTGCCCGAATCAGCTTATGAATAATCCGACCCTTCGGTGTATCCGCCGCCACGGAATTCACACCGCGCAGAAGCAGCGGATGGTGCACAACGAGCATCTGAGCACCGGAGGCAATCGCGCGATCTGCGACCTCGTCAGTGCAGTCCAGCGCCAACGCGATGCGACGCACCTCATCCTGCGGGTCACCGCAAATCAGGCCAACTTTATCCCAGCTCTCCGCCAGTGCCGGCGGGTAGGCCGCGTCCATCGCCGTACGCACGTCGCCAACGGTCACCACCGAGTTATTGCCCTCGGCACGGGTCTGCGCAGAGTCCGTCATACATCCATCCCTTCAACATGCATTTCTCTCCAGCTTCTCTTCCAGCGTAGTGAACTCTGCCCCACCGCATCAGTTCTGCGACAGCAAATCCGCTACTTCCGCAACAAGCCGCCGCACACTCGCGTCATCCCGCACGGCCAGCCGCCACCACGAACCGTCCAGGCCGGCAAAGGTGTCGCAACGCCGCACGGCTACTCCGCGCGCAGCGAGCCGCTGTCTCAGACGCTCATGCTTGACGACGTCAACCTCCGCAGCACCCTGCCCATCGTGAGAACTCCGGTCACCTCCCGGACGCGCCAGGACAAAGGGAGCCTCGGAATCCAACACTTGCCAGCCGGCGGCCACTAGCAGCTGGGTCATAGACTCGCGCTGCTGACGAATCTCGGCACGAATTTCTGATAGCAGCTCTTCCTCACGACGCGCGATTTCCGCCATAGCGGTAAGTTGCAACGTGCCCAGCGGCCAGTGCGGACGCCGTCGCGCCAGCTGTGCCAGGAGCTCCGGGTGACCGAGTGCGTAACCGCAGCGCAGACCTGCGATTGCCCAGGTCTTAGTCATACTGCGGAAAACGATGACATTATCGGGGATTCTGTTCGCTTCCCCCGGCCTGCAATCGGCTAGCGAGCACCGCCGAATAATCTCGCCATCGGCGACGTCCATAAACGCCTCATCCACGACCAGGATTCCACAACGGCTGGCGAGCCCCCGCAGGTCATTCGCTGAATGAGCAACGCCGGTGGGGTTGGTCGGATTGCCGATGATGACCATCCGGCCTTCAAGCTGCTGGGAATGCGGGAAGGATGCGTTCTCGTGGACGTCGGCAAGCGTAGGCATGAGCGTGTACGGCGACGGCAGTACCAGCGAATCCACCTCGACTCCTGCGGCGAGGAAGGCGGCTTCGGGTTCGGTGAACTGCGGCTGGACGATTGTGGCGGGCAAGCCCAAGTGAGGCAAGAGCGAGAAGCCCTCGGCGACGCCGTGGAGAAGCAGTACCTCGTCGGCGCTGCGATTGTGGTTGGCGGCGATGGCGGCGCGGACGTCGGCATCGAGCTGCGCCGACGGATACGCGGCAAGTTCTCCGAGGGACGTGGCCAGCGAGTGCTGTAGCCACTGCGGTGTGGTGCCGTGGACATTGACGGCAAAGTCCAGGTCAGCGCCATGGGCGGCCTGGTCGCCGTGATAGCGCAGCGGGTCGTCTAACATGCCATCCAGCCTAATGACCTTTTAGGATGAACAATATGTCCACTGGCCATCGCCCCACTGTCCTTATTGATGTCGACGGCACCATCGCCGATTCTCTCCCCGCAATCGCACATGGATTTCGCCTTGCATTGGAGGAAATTGACCGCCCACTTCCGCCTGAGAGCTTCATCAACACGATTCCCGGGCCGCCAATGGTGGAAACACTCGCATCTCTCGGGCTTTCCGACGAACAGGTCGACCGAGCCTTCGCTGTGTATATGGAGCATCAACACGCCGGTGCTTGGCAGCGTGCCGAGATGTTCCCCGGCTGGCCGGAGCTCCTGCGCGATTGGCGGGCAGCAGGCGTACAGCTAGCCACTGCGACTTCCAAGGGCGAGTACTTCGCCCGCAAGACCCTGGACAATTTCGGACTTCTCGACGCCTTTGACTTCATCGGCGCCGCCAGCGACGACGGCTCACGGCAGACAAAGACTGAGGTCATTGAGTACACGCTCAAGGAGTTGGGCATTGAACCCGATGAAGCAGTGCGCCCGCGTGGTTCGGTCGTAATGGTCGGCGATCGCATCCATGATTTTGAGGGCGCAGCACAGTTCGGCATCCCCGCCATCGCTGTTAAATGGGGCTACGGCTCAGAATCTGAGTGGGCATCGGCAGCGGCGGTGGCGTCGTCGCCTGGGGACCTGAATCGTGTTGTGCGGGAAATGCTGTATCTTTAAGACTCGTCAACGATTAGTGACAATCCTATTTTTATTTTCCGAGAAGTTTGGTTTTGCCTATTATGCTTATGAACTCGTCGCATCGTACTGAGTCCGTGTACGTCGTGTTTGTCTGCTCCGGAAATATCTGCCGCTCCCCCATGGCTGAAATCATCGTCCGTGACGCAGTTGAAGCCAATGCGCTTGCCGACGATGTCCTGCTCGCCTCCTGCGGAATCGGCGGCTGGCATGTCGGCGAACCCGCCGACGAGCGGGCGCAAGCCGAGCTGGAAAATGCCGGCTACGACCCAAATCACACCGCCGCACAGCTAGGCGATGAGCACATGGATGCAACGCTTTTCATCGCCATGGATGAATCGCACATCAATGGTCTACTCCGCGCTGGCGTGCCAAAAGAAAAGATTCGCCTGCTGCGTTCCTTCGACCCGGCGTCCCCGAAGGGTGCCGTCGTGGCCGATCCCTACTACGGTGGCCCGGAGGGGTTCGTCCGCACTCGAAACGAAATTGAGGCCGCGACGCCGGGCATCATCGCATGGTTGCGTGAGACTCTGGCGCTGGCCTCTGAACGTTAAGGTTTCAAAACAACCTTTTCTTTTGTTTTATTGGCATTGCCTCGGTTTCGGAACGCCCAAATCTTATTCAAGATGAAGTTAGCGGGCGTGCCCAAGATGACACCGATGAGGTTTGCCCAGTAGAGGCGGTTCCTAAAACCGGTGGAGTCGTCGAAAATGTCCGTTGGCAGTGCCAGCGGCGAGGTGGGGTTAGTCAGCAGCGTAATGACAACCAGGTTCACAATCAGTGCTGAGATACCTGCAAATAAAAACGGGAAGAACTGTCTAAACCAGTTCGGGCGATTGTCAGTTCGGAAAGTCCAGGACCGGTTGAGCTGGAAGTTCCAAATATTAGCCACGACAAACGCCAGAGTTGCATAGACGTGGGAGTAACGGATATTCCACCGTGTTCCGAACAGGTTCAAAAACACGTCGTGTTCATTGGTGCCCAGACTGAGACCCAACTTACGGGCAATGATCACGACAATCAGGTTGACAACCACACCTGTGCCGCCGACCAGACCGAACTTGATGAACTGGCGCGAGACTGTGCTGAAGCGACGTGAAGGCGAAGATTTCGCTGTTTGCGTGCCCACCACGACACCTCTCTTTCCATCTATCCCGGGTAGATTCCCCGTCAAATACGCTCAAACAACTTTACCCGAAGTTCACTCAATCTCCGCGCAGGTGAATCCTTGTGAAAGCGAGATTTCCCTCACGGCAATCAGCCTTTTCCTCCCCCTCATCACCTCATCAGCACTGTGCTCATTTGGTATGCACTTTTAAAACAGGTGCCACTGCCCACCCGCCACAACAGTGCCATCCGCTCTAGTGCCAGCCGCTCTGGTGCCAGCCACAGCACCGGGTAAGCTCAATGAATGTGTTTAAGAATGTGCGCCAGTTTCTGACCCCTGGATGGGTTCTCACTGCGATTGTCGCCATTGCGTTTTCCTATCTCGCATTTACTGTTCTGGCTCCGTGGCAGTTGGGTAAGAACACCGCGACGCAGCATCGCAATCAGCAGCTTGAGCACTCATTCGAGCTCAACCCCGTAGATGTCAACGAGCTAATGCCCAAGGGCAAAGGCTTCGTCGAGGGCAACGAATGGCGTCGCGTTACCGCCACCGGGTCCTTCCTGCCGGATACCCGCGTACTATTGCGTAACCGCCCAGTAAATGGCGCACCCGCTGTCCAGGTACTCGATGTCTTCGTCGCTAACAATGGCGAAAATTACCTGGTCAACCGTGGCTTTGTGCGTCCTACAGACTCCAGCACCCCCAATGTTGAGCCAGCCCCGAAGGGCACCTTGACTATCTCGGCCTTTATCCGCCGAAACGAGGTTCCCGCCGAGACCGCCCCAATCCCCGGCACCCCGCCGCAGGTCTACGGAATCAATACCAAGGAAGTGTCCGAGCTCGTCGGCACCGAACTCAACCCCGATTGGCTTCAGCTCTCGGACAAATCCGATGCCGTCATCGAGGCCATTCCGCTGCCCACCCTGGAGTCCGGCCCCTACCTCTCCTACGGCATCCAGTGGATCTTCTTCGGCGCTCTCGTGCCGCTGGCCGTCGTCTGGTTCATTCGCGCCGAGATTGTCGAACGCAAACGCGACCGCGCGGAGCAGGAGGAGATGGCCAAGAATCTCCGCGATGCCGAAGCCGCAGAACCAGTCAATCACGCTGATGACACCGAGGACGCGGCACCCGAATCGGACGATGCCACCACTTCCACCCCTCCGCCGGCTAAGCCCGAAGAGGATCGCGCCGCTGAGCTGCACCGTCAGCGCATGGCGCAGCGCTACGGCAACACTGGCCACCGCGCCGCGGGTTATCGCGATAACCGATACGACGAGCGTTTCTAACTCTCAGTTCACGCTTTCACTCGTCGAACACATCCGGCAATTACTGCTGCTCCGGCGCAGCTTAGCGCAACGATGTTTTGTACTCGCTTGCTCAGCCCTGCGGCACGCCGCACATCGGCCACCGCAGGCCTCCGACCACTGCCAAGCACCGGGCGCATCTCCACTCCGCTGGGATACACCGTCGCGCCGCCCAGCTGCAGCCCCAGCGCGCCTGCAGCGCTTGCCTCCACGATGCCTGCGTTTGGGCTTGGGTGGTTGCCGGCGTCTCGTCGCCACGCTGCCAATGCTTGACGACGGTCCGGACCTGCAACCACAGTTGCGACAGCTGTAAGTCTCGCGGGGAAGAACCCGACGACGTCGTCAAGCCGTGCACTGGCCCACCCGAACTGCCGATAGCGAGCGTTGCGGTACCCCACCATCGCGTCGAGGGTATTAGCCGCTCGATGAGCGACCACACCAGGAGCGCCTGCAATGGCACCCCACATGAGAGTGCCGGTGACTGCGTCGGAGGTATTTTCAGCGAGCGATTCGACGGTCGCTCGGGCGATGCCATCAGCGTCGAGAGCTTCCGGATCACGCGAACACAACCACGGCACAAGTTCGCGGGCGGCATCGATGTCGCCGGAAGTGAGTCGGTCAGTCATGCGCTCGCCAGTACGGCGGAGAGTAGTGCCGCCGAGCGAAGCCCACGTGGCGGCAGCCAGCGTGAGACTCGGTGCGACTGTGCTGGCTGCGGCGGCAAGCGCTACCGGCGTGGTCACTGCGATTGCGGTGAACGCCACACCGCGCGCTTTGGAGTCGGCGTAGATTCGGCACTCAAGTTTGCTGACGGCCTGCCCGTAGAGGGCCACCGGATGGTGATTGGTGGGATCTGCGAAAATGCGGTCAAGTGCATACCCCACTGCGATGGCCGCTCCACGCCGCCAGAGGTGTCGACTTCTGGCATGTGTACACAATCTAATCAAATTGCCCCTGCAGAACGGCTGCGACATCGAGCGGAGTGACATGCGCTGCCGGATGGCGGTGCTGCGATGCGGCCATCAAGGTGTAATCACAAGTGTGCCGGATACCGAGCAAGTGCCCAAACTCGTGGGCAAGAGTGCTGCGAATTGCATCGGGATAGAGAGTGGAAGTAACGAAAACCGTCATCTCCTTACTAATTTCCGATGCAGAAGCCAAGACGCGCGAGTCCGGCCTTGGCACATAGCGAACGTTCACAGTATCCGAATCAGCCTTGTCCTTGGTCACTTCCCGAAGCACAACCTTGCCACCGAGCTTTTCATTCCACTCTTGAGTAGCAGCATCTAGCTGTGCGCGGTACGGAAAATCTGGGGCAACAACGTAATCCAAAGTGCCATCGGCAATATAGGAAGGCATCTGATCCGAGAGATGGAGAATCGACGGATTATCCACCGGCTCGCCCGCATTTGCAGCCTTGACCATTGCTTTACAGGTGGCCGAATCGATTATCGGTTTCCCATCCCCGCCGATTGCGTAGGCGGGAGCGCCCGCGAGCAGAGATCCGACAAAAACAATGGTGGCAAGCGATTTTGTAAAACGCACAGACCGGAAGTTTAGCACAAACAAAATCCGCCCGGATTCTCCGTTACAAGAATCCGGGCGGATTATATCTGTGCGGCGAGAGGGTTTCGAACCCCCGACCGCTGGTGTGTAAAACCAGAGCTCTACCGCTGAGCTATCGCCGCGCTGCTGCGAAACTCTAACACACGGAAAACATAGATTGCCAATTGCGCACTACAAACAGCGTTTATGTCGATTGTTTCAACAGCTCAGCTAGTAGCCGATTCAAACGGGACAGCTAGAGCCGGTTAGCTAGAGCGCTGCACCAGGCAATTGCCCTGCCAATCCCCCAGCCGAAGCGCCGAGGTGTTGGAGAAACCTGCCAGCTGTGCGGACTCGTCAATCACGCCAGGATCAATGGCACCCGGCTGACCAGCGCCCGGCGTGAGTAGCCAAACGCGACCTTCATCCTCCAAAGGGCGGGAAGCATCCACAAGACCATCGACCAAGTCGCCGTCTTCTTCACGCCACCACAGCAATACGACGTCGACAACTTCATCCGTGTCTTCGTCGAGCAGGTCTGCATCCAGGAAATTCTCGACCGACTCACTGATTGCTGAGTCACAGTCTGTATCCCAGCCAACCTCCTGGACTAGCTGACCTTCCTTGATGCCGAGCCTGCTCGCATATTCATGAGCAGCGCCTGTGGCGTTGACCACTTCCCTTTTCCTCCTCTAGAAAAAATATTCAGCTCGATTTTTCGAACTATGTGGAGAAATTTTACCGCTCAAATACATTTTTCACAGCTGCAAAATAAGAATTTCCCCAAAAAGGTGCAGTTTTCGCGGTGTTCTTCGCAATGTTCGTCGTAAAGCCAAGCGGATTATTCGGTGAAAGCGTGTGTAAGAAACGGCTAGGGGCACAACAAACGATTCAGAAGTAGAGTGGAGAACAATAACCTTTGCCTTTCCTTCAGGGACTGAAAGGAGCTCACAATGTCCGATACATCGTCAGGTACGCCACAAGCCCACTCTGATGAGTCAAATTTTGCCCTTATCCGTGATGGGGTCGCCTCCTATCTCACGGATGCAGATCCTGAAGAGACCAAGGAGTGGCTTGAGTCTCTCGACGGCCTGTTGGAAGAGGCAGGTCCGGAACGCGCACGCTTCCTCATGCTGCGACTGCTGGAACGTGCCACGGCAAAGCGCGTGGCCCTACCGCCGCTGACCTCGACAGACCTCGTCAACACCATCCCGACTGAGATGGAGCCAGAATTCCCAGGCGATGAGGACATTGAGCGCCGCTACCGCAAGTGGATCCGCTGGAATGCGGCAATTATGGTCCATCGCGCACAGCGTCCAGGTATCGGCGTGGGCGGACATATCTCCACCTATGCGGGTGCCGCACCGCTTTACGAGGTCGGCTTTAACCACTTCTTCCGCGGCAAGGACCACCCAGGCGGCGGTGACCACGTCTTCTTCCAGGGCCACGCTTCGCCGGGCATGTACGCCCGTGCATTCCTAGAGGGGCGCCTGACCGAAGAGGACCTCGACGGTTTCCGACAGGAGGTCTCCCTCGGTGAGGGCAATGGCCTTCCCTCCTACCCGCACCCGCATGGCATGCCGGAGTTCTGGGAGTTCCCGACGGTGTCTATGGGGCTGGGACCAATTAACGCTATCTACCAGGCCCGTTTTAACCGCTATCTCCATGACCGCGGCATCAAGGACACCTCACAGCAGCACGTTTGGGCCTTCCTCGGTGACGGCGAAATGGACGAGCCGGAATCCCGTGGTGCCATTCAGCATGCGGCGCTGAACAACCTGGATAACCTGACATTCGTCATTAACTGCAACCTGCAACGTCTCGACGGTCCGGTGCGCGGTAACACCAGCATCATCCAAGAGTTGGAGTCGTTCTTCCGCGGCGCTGGTTGGAATGTCATCAAGGTCGTTTGGGGCCGTGAATGGGACGAGCTCTTCGCCAAGGACAAGGACGGCGCACTAGTCGACCTGATGAATAAGTTCTGCGATGGCGATTACCAGACGCTGAAGGCTAACGACGGCGCTTGGGTGCGAGAGCACTTCTTCGGCCGTGACCCGCGCACTGCCAAGCTGGTCGAGGACATGACCGACGAGGAGATTTGGAACCTCCGTCGCGGTGGCCACGACTACCGCAAGATTTACGCTGCCTACAAGAAGGCCTTGGAGACCAAGGATCAGCCGACTGTCATCCTGGCGCACACGGTTAAGGGCTATGGCCTTGGCCACAACTTCGAGGGCCGCAACGCGACCCACCAGATGAAGAAGCTAGCACTCGACGACCTGAAGCTTTTCCGCGATAACCAGCGCATTCCAATCTCCGACGAGGAGCTGGAGAAGGATCCCTACCTGCCGCCGTACTACAACCCGGGCCCGGAGTCCGAGGAAGTGCAGTACATGCTGGAGCGACGCAAGGAGCTCGGCGGTTTCGTGCCAGAGCGCCGCACTAGCTACGAGCCTCTGACAGTGCCAAAGCCTGAGAGCCTGAAGAACCTGCTCAAGGGATCAGGTAAGCAGAAGGTTGCCACCACTATGGCGACGGTGCGTGTTTTCAGGGACCTGATGCGCGATAAGGACCTCAAGGATCGTTTTGTGCCCATCATCCCTGATGAGGCCCGTACTTTCGGCATGGACTCCTGGTTCCCGACGCTGAAGATCTACAACCCGCACGGCCAGAATTACACTCCGGTCGACCATGAGCTGATGCTGTCCTACAAGGAAGCGAAGGACGGCCAGATTCTGCACGAGGGCATTTCCGAGGCGGGCTCTGTGGGGTCGTTTACCGCTGTCGGCTCGGCGTACGCCACCCATGGCGTTGCCATGATTCCGCTCTACATCTTCTATTCGATGTTCGGTTTCCAGCGTACGGCTGACTCCATTTGGGCCGCTGGTGACCAAATGACCCGTGGCTTCCTGCTCGGCGCTACAGCTGGTCGCACGACGCTGACCGGTGAAGGCCTGCAGCACATGGACGGTCACTCCCAACTGCTGGCGGCTACGAACCCGTCTGTGGTCTCCTACGACCCGGCGTTCGCCTACGAGATTGCCTACATCGTCTGCGACGGTATCGACCGCATGTACGGGCCAGAGCGCGGCGAAGATGTCATCTACTACCTGACTATCTACAATGAGCCGACTTCGCAGCCGGCTGTCCCGGAAGACCTCGATGTCGAGGGGCTACTTGGCGGTATCTACCGCTTCCGCAAGGCTGAGGGCGACAAGCATGTCAACCTGCTGGCTTCCGGCATTGGCATGCAGGAGGCGCTGCGCGCCGCGGACATCCTGGAAGACTACGGCGTGGCTTCCTCGATTTACTCGGTGACATCGTGGAATGAGCTGGCCCGCGATGGGCACGAGCGTGACACTGAGCGTCTACACAACCCGGCTGAAGAGGTCGACGACGCCTTCGTTACCCGCCAGCTGTCCGACACCGATGGGCCGTTCATCGCAGTGACCGACTTCCAACGTGCGGTCCCGGAGCAGATTCGCAAGTGGGTTCCGGGTGACTACACCGTCCTCGGCACCGACGGCTACGGCTTCTCGGATACCCGTCCGGCCGCTCGCCGCTACTTCAACTCCGACGGCGAGTCAGTCGCTGTTGCGGCCCTGTCCGCACTGGCACGCGCTGGCAAGCTCGACATGAATGTCGCCCAGGAAGCAGCTGAAGAGCTGCAGATTACCGATCCAACCGCAACCACTCAGGACGCTGAATAATGACCTCAAGCCTTGGAGATCAGCTCAGCGCCCTACTGGGCACACAGGTCACCGGTGACGCTGACGATGCCTCTCCTAATGCAGCGAACGGGGGCTCGAAGAAGAGTTCCGCCGACGCTGACCTGCCCGCAGGTCTTCACGGCGAGGTCGCGGCAATCGTCAAAAAGATGGCTAACGACGAGGTGGAGTCCTTAGAGCTCTCCACCCCGCTGACCGACTACGGTTTTGACCGCCTAAGCGTCGTAGAGTTGGCCGTCCGTTGCGAAGAAGAGCTGGGAGCCCGCGTTGAGGACGAGGACATTTCCTCGTTTAAGACCCTCGGCGATGTAGTTGACTACATCGCCGCCCGGCGCGGGTAGAGCTGCAGCACGTTAGCTGCCTCTACCCCACCAAGGTCTGCGTTGCCAGCGGTCGAGTTGCCGCTGGCACTGTCGGTCCCGGCAGGGGTGGACGTCGTAAAGCAGTCTTCGGGGGCGTAGCCTGCCGTCATCATGCGCATCGGCTCTAACACGCGGTCCCACGGCCCACCGATGGCCGCGTCGAGGGCACCTTTGATGTCGCCGCCGCGCGCCATGATGGAACGCAGCGCGTCTTCGTTGATCACGATGTTTCCGGCGGCATCGGTCTGTCCGGAGAAAGTCCCCAGCTGCGGGGTATGGCAGTAGCGCATACCGTCAATGGCGTAGCCGTCATCATCCACGGCTGGGTCTTGCGCCAGCTCGAAATAGAGGCGCGGCCACCTAGCCAGGTTGTCCACCAGTGTGGCGATGGTGTCAGCACTTGCAGTGAAAGGCACCTCAGCGCACAAAGTGGAATCCTGGTCGGTCGCACGCCAAATATCCCGGCCTGGCTTAGTGCCATCGGGCATGCTGAGTCGGGCCAGCGCCCACGTGATGTGTGGTTGCAGCGGCCCTGGCATGCTGTGAATCCACAGGACGCCTGAAAGTTGGGTGCGCATAGACGAAGGTCCTCGGAAAGGTTGCGGTCAATTGGTGTAAGACGAGATTCGTCTTCCCCTACGAACTCATCCAACGACACTTGCCACACTGCAGAAAAAGCACTGCGGTAAAACAACACTTCTGAGGTTTGCGTTGCACGTGTTTATGATTGTTATTTCCAAGACGGCTGCTGGCAACCCTCAAGTTGTCCTTAATCCCCCAGATGTGATTTAACGCTGAGACGAAAAATCGGCGCCGCAAGCGACGCCGGCTTACTCCACATCCCCCTTAATCCTCAGCGTGTTCTTCCAGCTCACTCCAGAGTTCGTCGTTGAAGTCGGCCCATAGAGGCTTTGCCCACTCGCCGAAATCTCGGTCGGTCAGCGCGATTGCCGCCCGTCCGGTTGGACGATGCAGCCACAGGAGTGTGCCCGCTTGCCCAAAATGGCCTGCGACATCCTTGGGCATCGAGGCACCAAACCACAGCCCCTGCTTGGAATCGGGGTGCCCGAAGATCTCAAAGCCCAGGCCCCAATCGGCCGGACGTTGCATACCATAGCCAGGCACAACACCATTCAGCCCCGGGAACTGCACCGTCAACGCCTCAGTCACGGTATCGGGATGCAGAAGAGTCGGGGCGAGAATCTCATCGACGAAGGCCATGAGATTAGCGACGCTGCTGCGCGCGCCATGCCCTGCCGAGCCATCCAGCACGGAATCCGCCATCCCTAGCGGCTCAAACACAGCCTGGCGCAGGTATTCACTAAACGGCATGTCTGCCTCCGCGGCGATTACATCGGCGATGATGTCAAAACCCGCGGAGGAGTAAATACGCCGCTCCCCTGGCTCTTTTTCCAGCTCACGGCTGGCAAACCCCACCCCGCCGGCGTGCGCCAGTAGGTGACGCACAGTCGCACCACGACCGGGTGGCGTGAGCTCTTCATTGAGCTCCAGCGCACCCTCTTCGACGGCCACAAGCATTCCCACGGCCGCCAACAGCTTGGTCACACTGGCCAGTTCAAAAACTCGGCCGCTATCACCGTGGGTGTGCCAACTGCCATCGTCGGCACGCGCGGCAGCCGCGACCGCATCGACTGGCCACTGGTCAACTTGCGCTAGAACAGACGGCTTCCAAGAAGTCATGTCCTCAAGACTACGCAAGCGCGGCAGACGTGGACTTCTCAGCAGGCGCGTCCGCAGACTCGTCGTCCGACTCGTCAGCTGTTTCGTCGGCTGGCGACAGGTCGGCGTTGGCGCTTGCGTCCCACTCGTCCTGGCCCCAAATTCCTGCACGCTTTGCGACGACCAATGGGACCACGGCCTGGCCGGTGACGTTCACCGCGGTGCGTCCCATATCCACAATCGGCTCAACAGCCAGCAGGAGGCCGACGCCGGCAAGTGGCAAGCCGAGAGTCGACAGAGTCAGGGTCAGCATGACGGTAGCGCCGGTGGTGCCAGCAGTTGCAGCCGAACCGATAACGGAGACGAAGATGATGAGCAGGTAGTCCGTGAAGTCCAGCGGTACCCCGTAGAACTGCGACACGAAGATAGCTGCGATAGCCGGGTAAATGGCAGCGCAACCATCCATCTTCGTGGTAGCACCCAGCGGCACTGCGAAAGAGGCGTACTCATCCGGCACTGCCAGACGACGCGAGACAACGCGCTCAGTGACCGGCATGACGCCCATCGACGAACGAGTAAAGAAGCCGAGCGAGGTCACTGGCCAGACGCGACGGAAGAAGTCGATTGGGCTAATGCCATGAATCTTCAGCACAACTGGGTACACAACTGCGATAACCAGGAACAGGCCAATGTAGATGGCAATGGCGAACTTGCCCAGGCTGCCAAGTGCTTCCCAACCGTACTCAGCGACAGCATGACCGATCAGAGCCGCAGTACCGATTGGTGCCAGACGGATAACCCACCACAGCACCTTCTGCACGATGGTCAAAAGAGAGCCGGAGAACTCGATGAACGGTTCAGCCTTCGGGCCGACCTTTACTGCGGCAATACCGAAGACAATCGCGATGACCAGCAGCTGCAGGACGTTGAAGTTCAGCGAGCCGGATACAGCACCGTCAGATTCGCTGATCTTCACACCAAGGCCGAGGAAGTTCTGCGGGACAATGCTCTGCAGGAATCCCCACCACGAGCCCACAGAATCCGGTTCCTGTGCAGCCGAGGCATCGACGCCGGAGTTAACGCCCGGCTTGATAAGCAAGCCCAGGCCAATGGCAATAACCACCGATACAAAGGATGTGATGGCGAACCAAATAAGCGTCGAAACAGCCAGCTTGGCTGCGCCTGCGACCTGGCGCAGGTTGGCAATCGACACCACGACTGCGGTGACCACCAGCGGCGGAATGAGCAGCTTCAACAGCGTGACGTAGGTACTGCCGACCTCGTCCAGCGCTGTGCGCAGCGAGGAGTCATCGCCAGTACTGCGGGCCATGAAGCCCAAAATGAGACCAATAATCAGGCCATAGACAACTTGGGCACCGAAGCCGGTCGCCCATTTGAATTTATTCACTTTTCCTCCTGGATTTTTATCTGTCTGAAAACACTTATGGCGCGCTTTAGGTCATCTGACATATGCGCGTGATGGGGTATCCGAGGGCCGCTGGGCTCAGCCTCGAAGAGGTAGGCGCAACGGGGGCGGAAACCTGAAGTGTTTAGCGACAGGAGGAAGTGGAAATTCGGCCGTAATCGAGCCAACGCCGCTTTGTGAGCATTTTCATGTTGGTCATTTCTATCTTGCAAGTCCGGTTAAGAGACAAACGATAAGACTGCCACGATTGATGTTGTGACACCAATTCCCAACGCAGGCTCACAGCCAAATATTCCGAATCTTTAATTCGTTTTCTCAGCCTGCTTGCGCAGCTGCAGTACCTTTAGCGAGCAGAGGAAACCGATAGTTAGCGCACCGACGGCGGAATACAGCGCAAACTGTGTGGCATGTGCAAACGCATTTGTCAGCGGGATCAATACAGCGTCGGAAGCGCCCTGCGCCCGCAGACCAATCAGGGTAGAGCCGGCGGAATCCTTCAGCCCCTGCCCCATCTGCTCCAGTCCCGGCGACAACTTCGCAATCTCGCGATCCAGCCCAATCGTCAACGCCATACCACCGAGTGCCGCACCGAGAGCAGAACCAATCTGCCGGATTGTCGACTGCGTCGCCGACGCCTGTCCCGACAGACGCACCGGAATATCGCCGAGCACCAGCGAGGTCAGTTGCGCCGACGCCAGGCCAAGGCCCAGACCGTAGATAATCAGCGCAAACACAACTAGCCACAACGGCAGGCCAACACGCTCTTCCGCCGCCAACTGCAGCGAACCAAAGACCTCGAGCCCCAGCCCCACAATCACGACACCGGCCGGGGTAATCCGGGCCGCCAGATGACGTGCCATGGCACCTGCGAAAAACGCGCCGAGAGCCATCGCTGCCAGGACCAGGCCAGTTGCAATCGTCGACAAGCCAATCGCCGACACCAAGTAGAGCGGCAGCACGAAGACCAGCGCGAACTCACCCACCGCGACGAGCATCGCCGTCGTATTCCCCCAGCTAAACGTGGCGTAGGAGAACATCGACACATCCAACAGCGCAGGATCCGCGTTCTTCCGACGACGATTCTCCCACAGCACGAAGGCGACGAGCACCACCGCACCAACCAAGAGCGTGACGACGGGCGCGGAGGGAAAAGCAAACCCAATCTTGGCACCCTGAATGATGCCGAAGACGACGGCACCAAAGCCGATTCCAGATAGCAGCAGGCCGAGAACGTCGAAACCACCAGCGCCATTGGTCTCGCCCGCGGTGTTCGGCACCCAGCGCAGCGCAAGGAGGAAAAGCACCACAGCGATGGGCACATTGACCCAGAAGATGGCTTCCCAACCAGCGAATTGAGTAAGGACGCCACCCAAGAGCGGGCCGACTGCTGCGGCACCGGACATGACCGCACCCCAGATGCCGAATGCGGTGGCGCGATCTTTGTCACGGAACAGTGCGTTAACGCTGGACAGTGTCGACGGCAGAATGCACGCGCCACCAATGCCCTGGATAACGCGGGCTACGACCAACGGGGCCAAGGATGTGGAAAGCGCGGCCACAACGGAGCCGCCCGTGAAGATGACCAGACCGACGAGAAAAAGGGTTCGACGGCCAAAGCGGTCACCAGCACGGCCAGAGGTTAGCAGCAGCGCGGCGAAGACGACGGAGTAGATAGTGGTAATCCACTGCGCACCGACGATGTCGAGGCCCAGCTCCGAAATGATAGTCGGCAGTGAGACACCAACAATGGTGCCGTCGAGGACAATCATGCCTAGGCCAACCGCAAGCACGAGCAGGCCCCACCAGCGCTGTGGCGAGGCCGAGAACTCAGCAATCTGATCCTCGTTGGCGATTGCCGTGACGGCGGTGCCCTCCGCTTTCTCTGTAGCACCGGGTTGTGCGTCGGCTGAGACGTCGGCGCTGCTCAAGGAAGGTTTCGTACTCATAGGATTAATGCTAGAAGTGTCCAAGTACTGATTCATCAACCGAAAGTCGTAACTTTGCGGGCTTTGGTTGGCGGAGAACGGGGAGGCACTTTTCTTCGTCGCGACCGGGAGATAAGGTCATTGAGAACTAGGGACGGCTTCATTGGGCCTGTATAACTGCACCTGGAACCGCTGGATATAGGGCTTTTATCACCGCACGGTGGCTGATTGCTATGATGCTATGAGGTTTTGGGCACTGGTTTGTAGCGCTTAATTGTCGCTTCACAGCACCCAATCCTTGCCCCTATAGCTCAGTCGGTTAGAGCAGAGGACTCATAATCCTTTTGTCCCAGGTTCGAGCCCTGGTGGGGGCACTAAATGCCCTGGGGGTTTCACGAAACTGTTCCAATCTTTTCACGAAACCTCCTGTCGGCCGAAGGAAAACGGCCGCGAACACAAAAGTGACCCGCTCCGTTCGTTCGGAGGGGTCATTTTTCTTTGTCTGAACGCCGTTCCTGCTCGGGTTATAGCGCGGATTGTTTATGAGCGCGGACCGAGCCGCGGAAGAGTTTCCGTACTCATCTGGTGGCGCGGTTTTTGCAGCGCTTCATAGCGGTCTTGTTGCTGTGATCACGCAGGACTGGCTGCGGGTAGTTGTTGGGGTCTGAACCGAGAGGGGTGTGCCCGGTCGGGGCCGTTTGGAACACTGCCGCTACGTCAGAGCCCGAAGGCTCCGCCACTGACGAGGATCACGATGCCGAGGCCGATGAGAACGATGGGAAAGAGGATGTGCTCCCAGCGTTCGAGCACTTCCGCGATCGGAGGGCGGGTGGCGACGAACTTTGCCAGGGCCACCAGGACCGCAACGAGCGCGAGGAAGATAACGCAGTAGGCGACTACCGCGAGAGGTTCCACGCTGAGGAATACAGGGGTGTAGACGCCGATGTTGTCGCCGCCGTTGGCAAAAGTGACGCCTGCGACTGTCCCTATACCGACTTTCTTGCCGGCAACCTTGGCCTCATCGTCATCGTCGTCATCGTCTCCGCGCCAGGCCTCCCATGCGGCCCAGAGGCCGAGGCCCAGAGGGATGAGACCAAAGTATGGGATGGCTGCCGAGGGCAGGAATGCTCCGGCACCGATGGTCACAAGGATCGCGGCAGCGAGGATGCCGGCAAATCCGAGGTACTGGCCGGCCAGAATACGGGCGGTGGTGCCGCGCTGGCCTGCCCCTCGCGCGAAGAAGAGGGAGAGCACGATGATGTCGTCGATGTTGGTAGCTGCGAACAGGCCTATCGCCTGCAAGACCGTGGTGAGGATCATGCGTCCTCCCCAGCTGCGTAGCACCCGGCAACCGAGCAGGCGGGATCGATGCACGGGGCATCTTCATCTACTGCCAAGGTGGCATCGACCAATGTAGTCAGCGCCTGCGCCAGGTGCGGATCGGCGATCTCATATCGCGTCCGACGCCCCTCGGGCTCGGAGACGACAATCCCACAATCGCGCAAGCATGCCAGGTGATTGGACACGTTCGAGCGTGTCAGGTCCAGATCTCGGGACAGTTCCGCCGGGTAAGCGAGATGGTCGAGCAGGGTCAAGATGATCCGGGATCGAGTGGGGTCGGCCAGTGCACGACCCAGGCGGTTCATCACGTCGAGACGCGAAGCAATAGTCAGCATGCACTGAACTATACAGCGGGCACTGAACTAGTCAAGTTCCGGGTAGCGGTGCAGCTGTGTGTGCTGCTCAAGAGACAGTGGAAGGAGCAGAGATGGCAGAGATTCCGGCAAAGTTGCGAAAACAGCGTCGCCAGCTCGAGATTCAAGTTGCGCACGAGCCTGGCGTAGTTCGCGAGATCCGTTTTCAGGCCCCAAGCAATGCCCCGAACGGGACAACTCTCGATGGCCTCATCATCTTGAACCGGGAAGGCTCGAACAAACTTATCTACCTCATCCGCAGCCTAGACTCGATTCCCGTTTGCAAAGGGGGCACCTCGGGGTTCGACGACGGTTCGCGCCGCCAAGGAGAGCCTTGCCGGATGGATTGCCGAGAGGGACAACGAGAGACAACATCGGCGACGGTGCATACTTGGTTGAACCACGCTCGTTTCTGGTGATCGGCCCATGTGCGATTTGTGCCGCGCCGAAGGCAACCTAATTGACTAGAAGTTCCGTAGGTTTGAAAGTTTCCGCTCGAACCGTAAGTCACCGGAGGTGCTCACCTTTGACGAACTTGTCGAGCGTTCACGGTGGAGCGTGGAGCTTGCCGAGAGGCAGGAAGAGGCGGAAGCGGAATTTCCTGACTTCCCGTTCCAAGGAGCGCTCCTGTTCACATCATATAATTGACTCCTGTCGTGTAACCGGGGGCGAAACCCGGTGTAACCGGGGTGTAACCGTGGACCTGATATAACAGGTCAGGAGGTTTCGTGAAAGTCCCGCCCTGGTGGGCGAACTTCCACGGTTCGACTGCCGGGGCTGTTCCCTTTTTGTTCCCTATTTCTCTTCGCCCGTTTTCTTGTCTAGCTCTAGCTCTCGGGACTGTCCTCGGCAGCTCACGCCCATTTACCCGACATCCGGTTGTAGCAGCTGGCACATAGGGAGATGTACTTCGGCGCTTCGAGTGCCTCAATTTCCACGGTCTCGCCGTCGAGAATAATGCTGCCGTCCGGGTTCAACCGCGCCGTAAAGATGGCCTTCTGCCCACAGGTGCAAATTGTCTTAATTTCCTCAATGGTGTGGGCGACTTCAAGCAATCGCTGGGAGCCCGGGAAGGCATGCGTGCGAAAGTCGGTACGCAGGCCATAGCAGAGCACCGGAGTACCGCGAAGGGTAATGCCCAGCAACTGGTCAACCTGGTCGGGGGTGAGAAACTGTGCTTCATCGATGATTAGGCAATCGTGGCCGTCGGCAAGCGAGGAAAGGTCATCGCCGTCGTGGATGAGGTGCGCGCGTTCCGCAATTCCGATGCGGGAGTGCACGTCGCCGTCAGCCAAAGTATCCACGGCCGGTTTGGCGATCAACGGTCGCATATCGCGCTCGCGGTAGTTGTGGGCGACGCGAAGGACCTCGATGGATTTTCCGCTGTTCATGGTTCCGTAGCGGAAGTACAGTTTTGCCATAGCCATCGATTGTAGGGCATCGATTCGCGGGCTCTGACGGGCGTGGAACCGGGCGGCCAACGCGGATTTCAATTCGCGACTATCCTATATTTTTATGCAGCCGAATCCTGACCTGAATGAGAATCCAACCGTTGTTGTATGCGGATCGATCCACCTAGATACCCTGGTCCAGGTCGATAGCGTCCCCGTCGAAGGTGGCACGCTCATCGTTGATGACGGCACTAATTCGCTAGGCGGTAAGGGCGCTAACCAGGCCGTTGCCATTGCTTACGACGGTGTCCGTGCTGTCATGGCCGGTACGGTTGGTGAGGATCGCGCTGCGGACGTCGTGGTCGAGGAACTCAACGCACACGGCGTAGATGTCCACTCCATTAAGACTTCCTGGGATTTGCCGACCGGCAGCGCTTTCGTTGCAACGAACCGCAAGGGCCGCCCGGTCATTTTTGTCCAGCGCGGTGCCGATGCGCTGACCGATCCCACCGATTTCGTCGATGAGTTCGCATCAGCGGATGTCGTGCTCGCACAGGGCGAGCTCCTCCCGGAAGCAACTGAGGCCATCGCGTCCGTCGCATCCATGTACAGCGCGCGACTGGTACTGAACCTTAATCCGGTCGTAACCGTTACACCTGCGCTGATTGACCATGCAGATCCACTGATTGTCAACATGAAGGGTGCCTGGGAAACAATCCGTCGCCTGGACATCGCCGAGGGCATCCGCGCTACCGACTACCGCGCACAGCTCGAGGCACTACTGCAGTACTGCCCCAGCGTCATAATGCTCCGCGGCGACCACGGCTGTCTCTTCGCACAGCACTCCGACGGTCTCGATGACGAGCCGACAATCTACGAGCATCCCGCGCTCAAGCTGCCAGAGGAGAAGATTGTCGACGGCACTGGCTCCGGCGACGCATTCGTCGGCACGCTCACCGCGGAACTGGCTAAGGGTACCTCGCTTTACGACGCCGTCCCTCTGGCCACCGCAGCAGGTGCAGCAGCCGTACAGGCGGTCGGCGCATGCTCCGCGTTTGTCCGCCGCGAGAAGCTGCTAGAGATGGTCGAGGCGGAGGACTTTCCCCAGATTAAGGAGTACGAGGGCTAAGGGCCGTCAACAGCCTGGTGTGCGAGCTGGCACCGATTAAGTCAGTGCCAGTGGGAAAACCTACCCAGCATTGTCTGGCAGAACGGGCTCAAGCGCCAGCATCACCAAATACCAACTCAGCGAGTACCCGATGAGGAAGACATAGGTAGCGATCGCGTAGATCTTCGCCGGAAAAAAGAAAATGGCCGCGGGCACGATGAGAAGCGCCAAAACTGCGAGCGCAGTCCGCGGCAGGTTTTTGACAGTCATGCTGGTGGCCGTTGCCAGGGTTCGGCGTAGCGACGATTGACCGTCGGAAAGCGAGCACAGCGAGTAGACCCACGCGGTAATTCCCAGCAGTATTAGCGCCCCGGAGGTAACTCCTGCGGCGAAGATTAGGCCGACAGTGCCGAGGTCCGCGCGGGAGATAACGTAGAACTCATAGCCGATGGCACCGGCGAGAACCAAGGTGAACAGCCACCACAAGGTTGGTGTGCGCCAATTGTCCAACAGGGTGCGTAAGAAACGCCGTACGGGCCTCGAGCCCTCTTCACGGACCATATCGCGAGCGACCACTACTCCAGCGCGAGTTGCGGCGCCTGCAGTGACTATAGGGATGGATGCGACGATCATCAGCAGGTTGATGATTACAAGGTCTGCTAACAGCGACCAGGCTGCGTAGAACTTTGTATCGGTGCTGAAAAATCTATCCACGAGTTCATATCTTAATAAAGGCTGATTAACAGACGAAAGCCTCAACCTACGCGGTTGAGGCTTTCGCTTTGGAAAAACGCGGTGCTTGGCACCCTATGCGCTAACGCTTAGGCGGCTATCCCTTAACGGCACCCGCAGCAACACCCTCGATAATGTGCTTCTGGGTAGCGACGTAGAAGATCACAATCGGAATGATTGCGAGCACCAGCATTGCCATCATCGCGCCGAGGTCACGATTACCGTTGGAGCCAACGAAGCTCTGCACGACAACCGGAATGGTCTTGTACTTAGTGGACAGGCCAATGACCAGGTACGGCAGCAGGTAGTCGTTCCATACCCACATCGCGTTAAGAATTGCGACTGTCACTGCAGTCGGCTTGAGCATGGGCAAAACGATGCGGAAGTAGTTCTGCATCGGAGATGCGCCGTCAATCATCGCGGCTTCCTCGATATCGATCGGGATGGACTTGATGAAGCCGGCAAACATGAATACCGACAGGCCAGAACCAAAGCCCAAGTAGAGCACCACAATGCCGATTGGGTTGTTCAAATGCAGCATGTCGGCGAT
This sequence comes from Corynebacterium sp. HMSC063A05, assembly GCF_001809695.1. Lineage (NCBI taxonomy): Bacteria > Bacillati > Actinomycetota > Actinomycetes > Mycobacteriales > Corynebacteriaceae > Corynebacterium > Corynebacterium sp. HMSC063A05. The sequence continues at coordinate 218,049 of NZ_KV798510.1, forward strand.
CTTGACGGTCGGGAACATCACCATCTGGAACGGGATGACCATCGAGAACACAAACAGGTAATACAGCAGCGAGGTCCACCACGTCTTCACTCGCGTGATGTAGTAAGCCGTCATCGCAGAGAAGAACACAATCGCAATAACCGAGAGGATCGTGATGACAAAGGACCACACGATCGCCCAGCCGAAGCCCTCCTTCATCAGGCCGACGGCGTAGTTTTCGAACCCGACCCACATGTCACCTAGTGGCAGCTGGAAGGGGTTATCTGAAATTGCGAACTTGGACTTGAACGAGTTGAAGATAATGAACGCGATTGGCCCCAAGAACACGATGGTCAAAAACACCAGAATCGCGTAGATGATGACCTTAGATACGCCTCCCACCTTGGCCTCGTCCTGCTTAGCGGGCTTGGCCTTTGGGAGCTTGGTGGTCGTTTCAGTGGTCATTGCAGCATCGACAGACATTTATGCCTCCACTTCCTTGCTGCGAGTAGCACGCAGCTGCAGCATCGCGATCGCTACGACCACGACGACGAAAATTACTGCCTTGGCCTGACCAACGCCCTCCACACCAATTCGGTTGAACATGGTGTTGACGATGTTCAGAGCAACCATTTCTGTCTCTGAACCCGGCGCACCATTGGTCAGGGCCAAGTTTTGATCGAAGAGTTTGAAAGTGTTCGACAGGGTCAAGAAGAGGCAAATGGTAATCGATGGCATGACCATCGGGATAGTAACGTGCCGCAGAATCTCCCAGCGTCCGGCGCCATCAATCTCCGCAGCTTCAATGAGCTCCGGCGGGACATTCTGCAGACCGGCAATATAGATAATCATCATGTAGCCGACCAGCTGCCAGTTGATGAGGATGATTAGACCGGCGTAACCGAACTTCCAGTCGGACACAATCGTCGTACCGTAGGATGCCAGCACGGCGTTAATCATCGACTGCCAGGTGTAACCGAGCACGATGCCACCGATAAGGTTCGGCATGAAGAAGACTGTGCGGAAGAAGTTCGTGCCCTTCAGCTTGCGCGTCAGAATCCATGCGATCCAGAACGCGAACAAGTTCACAGTAATGATGGAAACAACAACCACCATGAGAGTGAATCCGAAGGAAGCGACGAAGCCCTCGCGCTCGCTAAAGGCCTTCTGATAGTTCTCGATACCAACCCACTGCGCATTAGTGATGGTTGTGAAGTCAGTAAATGATAGGAAGAAACCGATTACGAACGGCACCAAGAACGCGATTGCAAAGGCAATCAGTGTGGGTAGCACGAAAATTGGGAAATACTTTTTCAATGTTGCTTGCATCTACAACACCGCTCCTAAAGCTGAAGGCGGAGCCCAGTGTCTCGAGACCGGTTTAACAGGTCACCGAGCCCCGAGCTCCGCCTTGCCATTGGTTTAGCTCATTCCGTCGGTTGTTCATGCACGAGAAACTTTCGCTTCACGCTCACCGATGGAATGGCTCACCTTTGATTTGCTGGTATTTAATTGTTTGGAGATTCCGCATTCCAGCTGTCGGCGAAAGTCTCGACAACCTTGTCCCACGGCATCTTTCCGGAAGCGTACTGCGCCAGCGCTGCGCCAAAATCATCCTTGAACTGCTGAGACGGGAAGTACTGGAAGTCCCACGGGATGGTGGTCAGGTCCTCGTTCTCAATTGCTGCGGCAACTTCCTTGGCCAGCGGGTCATTCGGAGTGTCGGCTTCAGTGAAGTTCTGGAACGGAGCGATGAATCCAAGATCCTCGACGACGTACTTCTTGCCCTCATCGGTGTTGAACAGCCAGTTGACGAAGTCCTTCGTTGCCTTTTGGGAAGCCTCCGAAGCCTTAGAGTTGACCGTCAGGTAGTTTTCAGTACCAACCGAGATGCCGGTCTTATCCTCGTCCTTCAGACCCATGTACATAGGCATGAACTTAATCTTGTCCTGCTTGACCACGTTGCCAGAGACATCGTTGATCTGGGACCATGCCCAGTTGCCATTCTGAACCATAGCGGCCTTGCCCTGAGCGAACTCAGCCATCGAGTCGGACACAGCCTTCGACGGGGCCAGAGTCTTTTCGACAGTGGAGTTATTCAGGTACAAATCAAAGAGGTTCTTGAACTCCTTGTTGTACTTGAACTTCACATCAGCGGTTTCCTTGGTGCCAAGGTCCTCGAATTCATAATGAACCGGCCCGTTGGCCAAGTGCGTCTGCCAGCGCCAATCCTCACCGGAGGCGAGCGAGGTGGAAGCGAAGGTGCCGGAGATTCCCAGCTTGTCCTTCTTGGCCTGCATGTCCTCAGCGACTTCCTTCAGCTTTCCGAAGGCCTTGATTTCGTCGATGCTCTTGGCCTTGGCATCAGGCATCGCGAAGTACTTGTCCATGATCTCTTCGTTATAGATCAGGCCAAATCCCTCGACTGCAAACGGGACGCCGTATACCTTGCCGTCCTCCCCCTTCAGCGGCTCAATGCCCTCGTTGAGGTTTTGTGCAATTTCAGTGTCAGACATGTCTGCCATGTATTCCTGCCAAGTACGCAGGCCCGCCGGACCATTGACTTGGAACAGTGTTGGCGCGTCCTTTTTACCAATCTCGGCCTTCAGAGTCTGCTCATAGGAATTCGAAGCAGCGGTAACGACCTTGACCTGAACACCAGTCTTGTCAGTGTATGCCTTCGCAATCTTCTGATATGCGGCATCCTGCTCCGGCTTGAAGTTAAGGAAGTAGACACCACCATCTGCAACCGCATCATCACTCGAGCACGCAACCAAACCAGCGGTTGCCATCAGGCCTGCTGCACACAGAGCTGAAAGGCGCTTGAAGTTCTTCACTATATTTTCTCCCTTGAGAAGAAAGGCCACTTCAATGGCACCCTCCGAGTAATTCGGACGGATATTTGCCAACAGCCGTGGCCTAATTGGATTATCCCGCCCTGCGGCTAGAAGTAGCCTTTCATGCGAACTTCGATGCCACCCACGCGGGCATTCGGTCTCACCAAAATCTTACTTGACCAAAACCAATTTAGGTTGGCCTTCAGTCAGCTGTGAACAAATGCAAAGGAGAAAAATAGTAAAAGCTCTCGAAAACACACCTAGAATTAGAGCTGTTCTCGAGCTGTTTTCACTGAACAGAGCCATCTACCGACACCAAAGCAAGCACCTGGCCGCGACAATCACACACAGACCCGACAACCACCCGACCGCCAAAAGTACCCCTGTTTGGCCTGTATGTATATTTTTATATACATTCTGGTAGGTCGTTTGGTTGTCACTTTTGAAATAATCGTACGCTCAACAGTCTGCTTTTAGAGAGCTACTCGACCTCATCGCTCGCCGGAAGATATACGGACTCGTCGCGATGCCCGGGCAACACTCGGGCCACGTAGCTCTGCACCGCTTCTTGAAGCGGCACATCCGCACGGCGTTTTTCCGCTATGTACCAGCGATGTTCCAAGACCTCGTGGAAAATCTGCGCATCCTGCAGCCTTCCACGCAGCCCCTCGGGCACAGCCAGGATTGTGGCCTCGAAAACTTCACGCAGCCATCGGTGCGCAACTTGCTCTAGCGGGATCCCTTCCAGACCTTCCGACAACCGAAAGGTCTGCATACTATTGAGCATCCTCCTCGCTTGCCCCTCTTGCACGTCCAATCCTGTCAGCCGCATCAGCTGCCGATGATGATGGCCTGCGTCAACCACCCGTGGTCGGAACACAACGCGGCCACCATCACTCGTGACTTTCAGCTCACCGACATCGAAACCGAGGTCATTGAGCCTGCGCATCCGCTCATCGACAAGCCAAGGCTCCTCAACACCGATGGATTCTTCCCCCGTCAGCTCTTGCCACAAATCTTCATAACGCTCAATAATGCGTCTACCCACCGCAATTACATCCATTTCAGGATCCAGGAATCCGCCGGCCTGCAGATCCATGAGCTCCCCGATGATATTGGTATGGGCAACGTCGACATCGTAGAGCCTGCGGGAATCTGAGAGCGTACCTTGCAAATCTCCCGTCTCCGCGTCGACAAGGTAGGCGGAAAAGGCATCTGCGTCACGACGAAACAGAGTGTTCGACAGCGACACGTCACCCCAGTAAAAACCAAGCAGATGCAGACGAACTAGCAGAACTGCTAAAGAGTCAATCAGGCGAACCACAGTTTCGCGGGTGACCTGTTGAGAAAAAACTGCACGATACGGCAGCGAATACTCGAGATGTTCTGTGACGAGTGCGGCAGTTAACGGTTCGCCATCTGCATCCTTACGGCCGGTAATTACCGCGAGCGGGCGAACCGATGGAGCACCTAGCCTGATCAGGTCACGCAACATTCGGTATTCATGATGAGCAGTGAACTCACCAATTTCTTTCACTGCAATGACGCGGTCGTCTAAGTTGACGAATCGGACAATGTGCCGGGAAATTCCCTGAGGTAGGGCGGCTAACAAATCATCTGGCCACTGTTCCAGAGGTATATGCCAAGGAAGGCGCAAAAGCTTCGAAGCCACCGTTGTCGCGGCTATTTTCATAGTTTCCGACACGGTGGCTCCTAAAACTGTCCTGCTGCCCTACCAGCTACTCATTTCATCTAAACGTAGGAGTTTAAGCTGGAAGGCGCATACCAGTCGACTTAGAGAACAGGTGCAGCATGCCCGGGCGAATCTTGCCGTAAACTACCGAGCCCAACTTCGGCGCGGTGCGCGGGGCGGTACGAATAACCACCTGACCGTGCTCCTCTTCGTCCGGATTAGAGGAGGATCCGGAACTCAGTGCTCCACCACCGACGAGGTCGCCATACATGAATGCATCGGAGCCCAATTCCTCGACCAAATTGACCTGCACCGGAATGACGTCATCGCCCGGCCCCTCGACCAGGTCAAATGCCTCCGGACGGAAGCCCACAATAATCTGGTTCTGATCCTCCGGCACGATTGCAGCAAGTGTCGCTTCCGGCAGCTTAATCTTGGCCTCACCCAACGTGGCGTAACCGTTCGAGACGTTGAACGTGCCCAGGTTCATCGCAGGTGAGCCAATGAAGCCTGCGACGAATTCGTTTGCCGGGGTTTCGTAGAGTTCACGCGGAGTACCGACCTGCTGCAGAACACCGAAGTTAATAACGGCGATGCGGTCGCCCATGGTCAGCGCCTCAGTCTGATCGTGGGTGACATACATCGTGGTCACGCCCATCCGACGCTGCATGGCCGCAATCTGTGTGCGGGTTTGAACACGCAGCTTCGCGTCCAGGTTCGACAACGGCTCGTCCATCAGGAACACCTGCGGCTTGCGCACAATCGCACGCCCCATTGCCACACGCTGACGCTGACCACCGGACAGAGCCTTAGGCTTGCGGTCCAGGAACTGAGTTAGATCCAGAGTCTTTGCAGCCTCTTCGACACGACGGTCAATCTCGTCCTTGTCCACACCAGCAATCTTGAGCGCGAAGCCCATGTTCTCGCGCACCGTCATATGCGGGTACAGTGCGTAGTTCTGGAAGACCATCGCAATATCGCGATCCTTGGGCGAGACATTGGTCACATCACGATCTCCAATGAAAATCTTGCCCTCATTGACTTCTTCCAGACCGGCAAGCATGCGCAGTGTTGTGGACTTACCACAACCGGAGGGGCCCACCAGAACCAGGAACTCACCATCGGCAATTTCCAAGTTGAACTTGTCCACAGAAGGCTTCGTCGCACCAGGGTAAATGCGAGTGGCATCAGAAAAAGTCACAGTAGCCATGTGAATGCAAACCTTTCATCGGCAGGTACGTGCCGAACGATCCGAGTGAAAGTAACCGCAGGAACAGCTCCTACGTATCTGCCTCATAAGCTTACTCTTAATCGAGCAGCCCCGTCACGAGCTCCGCAATCTTCGAGCGCTCCGAGCGCTTCAGCGTGATGTGTGCAAAAAGCTCATTACCCTTGAGTTTTTCAATCACCGCCTGTACACCGTCATGGCGGCCGACGCGCAGGTTGTCACGCTGCGCCACATCGTGCGTAAGGATGACCCGGGAATTGCTACCAAGACGCGACAGCACCGTCAGCAGTACGTTGCGCTCCAGCGACTGTGCCTCATCGACAATCACGAAGCTGTCATGCAGGCTACGACCGCGAATGTGAGTCAACGGCAGTACCTCTAGCATGTCGCGCGAGGCAATCTCATCCATGACGTTCTCCGAGACCAGCCCCTCCAGCGTGTCGTAAACAGCCTGCGCCCACGGGTTCATCTTTTCGTCCTCACTACCGGGCAGGTAACCAAGGTTCTGGCCACCGACCGCGTAGAGCGGACGAAACACCACGATTCGGCGATGCAGACCGCGCTCCAGCACCGACTCCAGACCCGCGCACAGCGCAAGCGCCGACTTACCCGTGCCGGCTCGGCCGCCGAGGGAAACAATCCCCACCGAGTCATCCAACAGCAGGTCGAGCGCCACACGCTGCTCCGCCGACCGCCCCTTCAGCCCAAACGCCTCCGTATCGCCCCGCACAAGCTTGACGACGCCCGGGGCGCTCACCCTTGCCAGCGCAGACTGGCTACCGGCGCTGAGCTGCACGCCGCAGTGCAGCGGCTGCTCCTGAACCTGCTCGAGCTCCAAAAAGCCATTGGCGAAGAGACGATCAATTTCCTCCGGGTCGACGTCCACTTCCACCATTCCCGAGTACCCAGTCAGTACGACGTCCTGGGCGCGGTAATCGTCGGCAGGCAATCCCACCGCCCCAGCCTTAACGCGAAGCGGAATGTCCTTGGTGACCAGCACGACATCATGGCCATCGTGCTGAAGGTTAAGGGCGCAAGCGAGAATGCGGTGATCATTTTCGGCGGTGCGGAAGCCTGCGGGGAGGATGGAAGGATCGGAGTGGTTGAGCTCAATATGCATAAACCCGCCAAGGTCATTGGCGGGCACAGGCCGGTCCAGGTGGCCGTAGCGGTAGCGCAGCTCTTCGAGGAAACGGAGCGCTTCTCGGGCGAACCACCCCAGCTCTGGGTGGTGGCGCTTGGCCTCCAACTCACTCACCACGACCAGCGGAAGCACAACTTGGTGCTCGTCGAACTTCTTGGTGGCGTGGGGATCGGACAGCAGGACCGAGGTATCAAGCACGTAGGTACGCATGCCCTCAGGCTAAAAGTCAGAGGTAGAAATTACGTGGTTGTGAGATGAATGCTTGGTTATCAGATGAACCACAGTTGGTTACGAGCTCTAATCCTCAAGTTGAACCCTAAGGAACTGGCCGAGCACCACTGCACGGCCACTCCACTGCCCTTTTAATGGCAACTAGTCGTTGCAATGGCGACTAGTCGTTGTGGCGAATCTGACGTCCCAGCAGCTTGCGGCGAAGTGGATCGACAGCCAAGGTCGCAGCGCCAACTGCCAAAACTCCCAAGACGTACGCCAGCGCAACAACAAGTGAGCGTTGCCCAAAAGTGATTTCGTTCGCGACCGGACCGAACATGAACGCCCCCAACAGCGCACCCATGACAAAGCCGAAGATGCTGGTCACAAGCATGGGGAAGAATGTCTGCTTAAAAGTGACCGTGCGGTGGAAGGTGATTGGAGTACCGATGAAGTCCAGCGCCTTTGTCAGCGATGCCTCTTCATAGACAGCTGAGGCCTGAGTCAGCACGGTCGATACCAGCAGCAGAATGAAGCCGATTACGAAGGTAATAGTCACACCTGTTGCAATATCGTGCGCGAATGTGGCGTCTGCGACTTCTTCAATCTTGTCTTCGCCAGGCACCATCATTGTGTAGCCAAGCAGCAGAGACAGGAAGGCCATGGAACTTACTCGACGCCACGATTCCTTAGCGTTAGTGGCTACTCGTCGCGTCGCCACAAAATCACTTGAAGTACCGAAGAAGCTGGAGATGCGGGCAACAAGCTGGATAAAGAAAGGCGCCACTAGGCCAATTGCCCAGACCATCAGGTACATCATCGCTGCGACACCAATTATGGTCGAGAGGGTTCCACCCGCGATATTGGAGTTGCCAACCACGTACAGCACACCCGCACCGATAACAGCGGCCACAATCATGCGCCATGCCTTCATCGACTTGGGCACTTCTTTACGGCTAACGCCAAGCGGTGAAATCATCACCCTACGCAAACCAACCACAGCCGCAAAGAGCGCGAGAAGCACCACGGCACCCCAGACGAGTGGGTAGCCCCACCAAGACAGCAGCATGTCCCAGGTATCCAGGTAGTCATTATCGAACTTGATCATCGCCCAGAATGGCGCGGTGGCAACCGACAAGAGCGTGCCCACCACAAGCCCAACAGCCGCCAACACGAGGGTTTCGATAATAACCATGCGTGTAACTGCCCTGTTAGACAGACCAATCAAGCGCAGAGTTGCCAGTCGCTGCTCCCGCCCTGCAGCGCCAAGCACCGCCGACTGTGCCACCAGCGAAACCATTGCCGGAATCACAAAAACACAGGCCACGAGTGCCAGCTGCAGGTACATCTCACCCTGACCTTGATTCATGTAATCCTCAGGCGTTGGGTTCGGCGGCAGCTTTGGCTCAGCCTGCCAACGGCGGTAAAACATGGCCGTGCCACCGACGACGACCAACGCCAACCAGGTACTCACGGTCATGGCCACCACGGACAATGCGGATAACCAGCCGTTTCCCGAATGGGATTCACGCCCGGCGCGCTGCAGCCGCGTGCTCAGGTCCGCTAGTGCGCCGGTAGGGATTCTTTGAGGTTTTGGTGCTTCAGTTACGGTGCTCACTTTGTAACCTCCGCTCCTGCCAGCAGGCGGTCGTCGTGAATCAGGCCATCGCGGATCTCCACACGTCGACGACACCAGTCGGCCACCCTCACATCGTGAGTAACCATCACCAAGGTCGTGCCGGTCTGCTCCACCAACGCAATCAGTTGCTGCATGACCTCATGACCTGTGGACTGGTCCAACGCGCCAGTCGGCTCATCAGCAAAGATGACACCTGGCTCACCGGCCATCGCGCGGGCAATGGCCACACGTTGCGCTTGACCGCCGGACATTTGTCCTGGGCGACGGCGCGTGAGGTCTTTTAGGCCCAGGCGGCTGAGTACATCGTCGGCAAGCGCGAGTGACGTTGAGCGCTTCCTGCCCTGCAGAATCATTGGCAAAGCGACGTTTTCCCTGGCAGTCAGCTCGGGCAGGAGCTGGCCGTCTTGGAAGACGAAGCCGAAGTCGTGCAGGCGGAGGGCGGAGCGGTCGGCGTCGGAAAGCGAATTGATCTTGGTGTCACCGAAGATGACGTCGCCGTCGTCCGGCAGCAACACGCCGGACATGCAGTGCAGCAACGTGGACTTACCAGAACCGGACGGTCCCATGACTGCAACGGTTTCGCCGGGCTCAATGGTCAGCGAAATGCCGGTGAGAACGGGAGCGGAATTGTAGGACTTAGTGATGTCACGAATACAAAGTCGTGCGTTTCTTGGGCTGTTGTTCTCTGTCATGACACTCATTTCACTCGCACGGAGGCGATTTCAACACCGTGCCCACTTTCCTTTTGCGGTAGTGCTAGGTCTACCATGCCGGAAATTAATTCCTCCGCACACAGAGCTTTCGTACCATAGGAAACTATGGAGCTGAAGGATTATTTCCGCAAATATATCGGCGCGAACCGCCGCGAAAAAGCGCATAAACGCAGCTACGAGGAATCCGCCGCCGCCCGCATCGCCGAACTTACCGCTTCACGACGAACAATTGCCGAAGCCTTTGAGATTGAACGTCGCCGCATTGAAAATGACCTCCACGACGGAGCTCAGCAATACATTGTTGCGGCTTCAATGAAATTAGGACTTGCGGAATTAGAGGCATCCAATACTGGCAATGAGGAACTAATGCAGCTCTTGGCGGAAACGCACGGCCATTTGGAGGATGGATTACGTGCTTTGCGACGAACGGTCCACGGAATTCACCCGCAGGTGTTGCGCGATCGCGGTCTGCAAGCGGCTGTTGAGGAAATTGCTGAAGGGTATGGCCCTCACGTTGTTGTGCACACTCCCTATCCCCTGCCGGAATTGGAGGAAAGCGTGCTCGCCGCGGCATATTTTTTCTGTGCAGAAGTACTGACTAATGCGGCGAAATATGCACCGAATGCCCCTGTTTCTGTGTTGCTCACCTCAGATCAAACACTGAATATTTCAATTACCGACCAAGGCCCCGGTGGTGCGAAGTTGGGGCGCGGATTGCGGGGCATGAAAGAGCGTCTAGCTACTTTCGACGGTGCGATGACCATGCACTCTCCCGAAGGCGGGCCAACGCAGGTAATAGCCAGAATTCCCTTGATGCTAAATCGCTGGGAATCGGGCATTGGAGAAATGGAAGGCGTGGATATGGAAAGCGTGGAGAAGAAAGGTGCGGAGAAAAAATGAAAATTGTCATTGCGGATGACTCGGCACTCCTGCGGGAGGGGGTCGCGGGGCTCGTCGAAAAGCGTGGACATGAAGTCATTGCGATGGTCGATACTGCCCACGGCCTGGTGGCGGACATCGATGACCGTTTTGATGACACGGGCGAGTTGCCAGATCTGGTGATTACCGATGTGCGCATGCCACCGAAGATGAGTGACGACGGCCTGCGGGCGGCGGTCGAGTTGCGCGAGCGTTATCCGCAGCTGAATGTGATGGTGTTGTCGCAGTATGTGGCGCCGGCGTATGCGCGTGAGTTGTTCTCGCCGGGCGGTGCTGGAGGTAGTGCTGGGGTTGGTACTGGGGTCGGCTCGAGTGGCAGCAGCTCGAGTGGCGGGACCGGGTATCTGCTCAAAGACCGCGTTGGCCAGGTGCTGGACTTCTTGGGTTCGCTCGAGGTCGTCGCAGGTGGTGGCGTGGTGATTGACCCTGATGTGGCGACGGCATTGATGCAGTCCGGCAAATCGGGGCTAGCCAGTTTAACGGCGCGCGAACGCGAAGTGCTCGAGCTGATGGCACGAGGCAAGTCCAATACGCAGATTGCCGATGACCTCGTGCTTTCCGGGGCGGCAGTGGCGAAACACGTGTCCAACATCTTTATGAAGCTGCATCTGGAGCCCGGCGAGGAAAACCGCCGTGTGCGAGCAATCTTGGAATTTCTCACGGCGACGTCGGGGCAGATTTAGGGTCGGCAGCAATCGCATCGCTCGCAAAGGCGATGAAAAAATAAGTGTTGCTAGTAGCACAAGTCACACTTTAAAGTTGGCTCGTACGTTTGTTGTTTTCCCACCGAAAGGACGTGTCTACATGACTGTTTATGCCAACCCCGGCACCCCCGATGCAATCTTCACGTACAAGGAGCAGTACGAGAATTTCATCGGCGGTAAGTGGACACCCCCAGTAGACGGGCAGTACATGGACAACTCCACCCCGATTACGGGCGAGGTTTTCTGCCGGGTACCGCGGTCTAACGAGAAAGACATTGAGCTCGCCCTCGACGCCGCACACAAAGCGAAGGACTCCTGGGCCGCGGTCCCTGCGGCCGAGCGGGCGCTGATCCTCCACCGCATCGCAGACCGCCTGGAGGAAAACCTTGAGAAGATTGCAGTCGCCGAGACCTGGGAGAACGGTAAGGCCATCCGCGAGACTCTCGCCGCTGACATCCCCCTCGCCATCGACCACTTCCGCTACTTCGCCGGCGCCACCCGCACGCAGGAAGGGCGCATCTCGCAAATCGACGACAACACGGTCGCCTACCACTTCCACGAGCCACTCGGCGTCGTCGGCCAGATCATCCCGTGGAACTTCCCCCTCCTGATGGCCGCGTGGAAAATCGCCCCGGCCCTGGCCGCCGGCAACTGCATCGTACTCAAGCCCGCAGAGCAGACCCCCGCGTCGATTCTCATGCTCACTGAGATCATCGCCGATCTGATTCCTGACGGCGTCCTCAACATTGTCAATGGCCTCGGCACCGAGGCTGGTGCTGCGCTGACTGCAAGCGACCGGATTTCCAAGATTGCGTTCACCGGATCGACTGCCGTGGGCCAGCTGATTAACAAGGCAGTGTCCGACAAGATTATTCCGATCACGCTGGAGCTCGGCGGCAAGTCCCCGTCCATATTCTTCCCCGATGTCATGGACGCCGACGACGCGTTCCGCGAAAAGTGCGTCGAGGGCCTGGCCATGTTCGCGTTGAACCAGGGCGAGGTCTGCACCTGCCCGTCGCGAGCCCTGGTTCACGAAGACATCGCTGATGAGTTCCTGAAGCTCGCGGTCGAGCGCGTCAAGCAGATTAAGACCGGCAACCCGCTAGATACGTCGGTGCAGATGGGCGCCCAGGCCTCCCAGGAGCAGCTGGACAAGATCTCCGGCTACTTGGAATCCGGACCGAAGGAGGGCGCCGAGGTCCTCACCGGTGGCAACGTCGCCAAGCCCGAAGGACTGGAGGGAGGATTCTACGTCGAGCCGACAATCTTTAAGGGCGACAACTCGATGCGCTTCTTCCGCGAGGAGATCTTCGGCCCGGTCCTGGCCGTAACAACCTTCAAGACCCTGGAAGAGGCTCTCGAAATTGCCAACGACACCATCTATGGCCTTGGCGCTGGCGTGTGGAGCCGCAACCAGAACAACGCCTACCGCGCTGCCCGCGGTATCCAGGCCGGTCGCGTATGGGTGAATAATTACCACAGCTACCCTGCTCACGCAGCCTTCGGCGGTTACAAGCAGTCCGGTATCGGCCGCGAGAATCACTTGATGATGCTCGAGCACTACCAGGAGACCAAGTGCATGCTCGTCTCTTACGACGAGAACCCGACTGGCCTGTTCTAAAAATCCGCTCCCTCTGGGCTGGGCAATCTTTCGATTCCGATTCACGTCCGATAAAGGTGTCGACAATTGCCTTGCCCGCCCCCAAAAAACGCCCTCCGCGCCTAGCCGGTTTCGATAGTCGGCCTTAACCTGACGCACCAGGCGCTGGCGACTCCAAATTTAGAGGCCTAGCTCACGGCCGCCAGCTAGGCCTCTCTTTCTTTCTTCACTTGCCGGTACCACCTACGCATCCGATTAATCGCGGCGCTGGCGGCCCATCCGCCGAGAAAAAGTAGCGGGATGTAGAAGAACACGACATAGGCGACGACCAGGCCGTCCTGACCATCGGGCGACGTGGTGAGAAATAGGAATACCAGATCGCCAAGCGCGGCAATTCCTGCGCCGGTAGCTGCTGGGACAATGCTCCGCGCGCTGGTCATCCCCCGGGCCGACGAACCATCACCGGCAAAAACAGCTATTGCTCCGACCAGCACTACTGAGACCAGCATGGACACGATCCACGACGCAATTCCTTCGTCGTAGGCGAGATTGGGCTCCGGCAAGATTAGCCCACTCAAAACACTCCACGCGACCGCGGCGAAAAAGGACGCCAGCAAGGGGCGGGTTATATTGTCGAGCCTCATGCGTCCCAGGTTACGTGAGGAGACCTGCAGCGTGACTGAGTCTCTCTCCCCCTCCAACGGAGAATCGAGTTACGCTCACAGGCGCAAAACCCTCCGAGCATAGAGTGGGCTAAGTAGAAAAACCGACAACCCGGAAACTTGCGGGCTGCAAATGTGAAACTGTGCGAGCTTATGACACTTTCAGGCAATTTTCCGGGCCATTTTTGACATAACCACAGTCAGTAACTCGGATCGGCCCAACGCCACCGGTCATAAACGTGGCCAGTAACTCGCATTGGGACTAAACGGAAAAAGGTGCCCACCGGCGAAACGCCGACCAGACACACTTTTTGCTACTTAACCCATATTTCGGTCCACGAAGATACCTACGCGCTGGAGAAGCTGGCCGAGGTCAAGTCAGCGCGCAACCTCACCATGATTCTGACTCCTGGTAACCACGATCAGATTCACCCCAAGTTCCAGCCTGCGGTGCAGATGGAATGGATGGGCGCCTTCCAGAATGTCTTTGACCTCATCAGCCTGAATCTCCAGATTAAACAGGGCAAGAAGGCCTATCTCTTCAACCACTACCCCACGCTGATGGATCGGACCGCGTCCAAGAATGCCGTCCGCTGGGCTCCGCACGCTAATCGTTGGACCGGCATCGTTCACGGTCACACGCATTCGTCCGTGACGCTCATGCCCGGCCACGTCAACGTCGCGCCCGAAGCCCACGACCTGCAGATTATCCACAGTTCGACACTCTGGGACCTCCTGGATCAGGTCTAACCTTTAGCTTTACGACGGTCCCCGCGCCCCAGCCCAACCGCGCCACCTGCGGCTTCGGCTGGGGAACTCATAGCGCCCACGTCTCTAAGTACTCAGGTACTGGCTAGCTCGGGCAGCTTTGTGCCCCCCCCCAAAAAAAATAGTGCTCCATCGCCTCCTATGCGCCTGTCCACTTATGGCTTAACTGTCCGCCTATGGCCCAAAAGTGACCTGTGGCGCAAATGTGTACATATGGTCGCGTACACAGAGCCAAACGTTACTGTCGAGCCATACGTCATCTTCGAGCCATACGTGGCGTGCTGCCGCGATGCCGTGATGGCTCCTCTTCACTTGTCATTGCGCTATTGGGATTCTAGAACCCCCGCATAAATGGCGAGTAAGTGGCAAGCTTTCGGCTCCAGCGCTCTGGCCCAAGACTCCAGCGACTTGTGGCCAAGGTATTCACCTATCGATGCGCTGGAGCGTGGCCATAAGTGAATACCTCATCGACATGTGAGAGACCCGGCCAATACCGTGCGCATAAGTGCCGAAAAACCATCGACAAGACCCCGAAACTTGGCCATAAGTGGCGGAATAGAAAATAGACCGCTCACTCCCACGGCCCAACCCCTCAATAACCAGCCGGGGCGCGTCGGGGAAAGACACGAATTTTGTCCTTTGGCCCGAATATTTAATGATTGTTTTAGTGGATTAACACTGCGAATAAAAAACCAGGCCAGAGAAAAACTCTCTGACCTGGCCTATTGGCTCCTCCAGCTGGACTCGAACCAGCAACCCTTCGATTAACAGTCGAATGCTCTGCCATTGAGCTATGGAGGAATACTCACCGCCAAGAACTAGCTAAACCATACTTCGGCCACACCGTTCCTTGCGACGGATAGATACTTTACCCAGACCCCTTGAAACTCACAAATCGCCAGGTCAGAGGTTCATTTAGGCATCTTATTCCCATCGGCCATGACATTGTTGTGAGTTCTTGAAACCACACAATCCGTGCAATCCACACAATCCACGCAATCTCACACAGCCCAACGAAGCCCCCAGCAGTACTGAAAACGCTTTCCATCATGCACTTTTCATACCGCGTTCATACGATGGGGCTTATGTCTGAACAAACCAACGGAACCGAAAACACCGAGCAAACCGCACGCGTTGTTCGCGGTGTTATCGCACGCGAGAAGGGTGCACCGGTAGAACTTACAGATATCCACATCCCATCCCCGGGCCCGAACGATGTCATTGTTGACATCCAGGCCTGCGGCGTGTGCCATACCGATCTGGCTTACCGCGACGGCGATATCGCCGACGAGTACCCGTTCTTCCTCGGCCACGAGGCCGCAGGCGTAGTCTCCGAGGTTGGCGAAGAGGTCACGCATGTTGCCGTCGGCGATTTCGTTGTCCTCAATTGGCGCGCCGTCTGTGGCGAGTGCCGCGCCTGTAAGCGTGGTGAGTCACAGTACTGCTTTAGCACTTTCAACGCCTCCAAGCCCATGACGCTTGACGACGGCACGGTCCTCACCCCAGCACTTGGAATCGGCGCCTTTGCGGATGCCACCCTCGTCCACGAGGGCCAGTGCACCAAGGTCGATTCGGCAGCCGATCCGGCCGTTGCGGGTCTGCTTGGCTGCGGCGTCATGGCCGGCATCGGTGCGGCCATCAACACCGGCGAGGTCAAGCGCGGTGAATCAGTAGCCATCATCGGCTGCGGTGGCGTTGGTACCGCCGCTATCGCCGGCGCCAAGCTGGCTGGCGCTAGCACGATTATTGCCATCGATATCTCGGACGAGAAGCTCGACACCGCCCGCGAATTCGGCGCGACCGAGACCATTAACTCTGCGGAGCTGGCTAAGAGCGATAAGGGCACCGGGGAAGAGGATCCCGTCGTTAAGCGAGTGCGTGAGCTGACCGACGGTTTCGGTGCTGACGTCGTGATTGATGCGGTCGGCCGTCCGGAAACCTACAAGCAGGCGTTCTACGCCCGTGACCTGGCTGGACGTGTTGTGCTGGTCGGTGTTCCGGCGCCGACGATGGAGCTGGACATCCCGCTGGCGGATGTGTTTAGCCGCGGTGGTGCGCTGAAGTCGTCCTGGTACGGCGACTGCCTGCCGGAGCGGGACTTCCCGATGCTGGTAGATCTGTCGTTGCAAAACCGCCTGCCGTTGGAGGGCTTCGTAACGGAGCGCATTGGCATTGAGGATGTTGATGAGGCCTTCGACACTATGAAGGCCGGTAAGGTACTGCGATCGGTGGTGACGCTGTGAACAAGGATTTGAGGGTCGACCACGTTCTCACCTCGGGCACGTTCTCGCTCGATGGTGGCACGTGGGACGTAGACAACAACGTATGGGTGCTCGGCGATGACCGTGAGGTCATTGTCATCGATGCGGCGCATGAGGCGCAGCCGATCATCGATGCGGTGGATGGGCGCAAGGTCAAGGCCATCGTGTGCACCCACGCACACAACGACCACATCACTGTGGCCCCTGAGCTGCAGGAAAAGCTCGACGCTCCCCTGCTGGTCCACCCGGGCGACCAGATGTTGTGGGAGCAGTCCTGGCCGGACCTGGCGCACGAGGACCTCGCACACGGTCAGCGCCTGGAGATTGCGGGCACGGAGGTTGTCATTATTAACACTCCGGGCCACTCCCCTGGCTCGTGCTGTCTGTACGTGCCGGAGGCCGCGGAGCTGTTCTCGGGTGACACGCTGTTTTCCGGCGGTCCTGGAGCGACCGGTCGATCCTACTCGGATTTCGACACGATTATTAACTCCATCCGCGACAACCTGCTGACTCTGCCTGCGGAAACGACTGTCCGCACGGGTCATGGCGATCACACGACGATTGGTCGCGAGGCTCCACACTTGGAAGAGTGGATTCGCCGCGGCTACTAGTCGCTAGCTGTTGACGGGTGGCTGGCGCCTAGAAACTACTAACCACTAGCTACTCAAATACAACCTTGACCGCCTCTGCTTGCAGTTCGCGGCGGTACTGCTCCATCGCGAGCAGGTCCGCGAACAGCGAGTTGTAGGCGGTTTCGTCGTCTGAGGGGCGCATCCGCGAGAGCATCGCTTTCAGCTGTGCAATCTGGTCACCGACCCACACTTCCTGCAGTCGCGCCAGAATCGCCTGCGCATACGGGCGCAGCGTCTCCGCATCGACGGCGATTTGCTCCACGCCCAGCTCAGTCACGAGATGCTTGACGACGTCCTCCCGCGCCTGATCCATAATTGCGGTCGCCCAACTATGTGGCTGCGTGGCCGCTTCCCCACAGGCACCACCTGCAGCCATGATGGCGTCGAATACCGCCCGGTAGGTCGGATGCCCAAAGGTCTCGGGTGCGAGCGCATCGAATACCGGACCGGTGGTGGCGGGCTCCTGAATTGCCAGCTTGAGGGCCTCACGCTGCGCATAGAGCACAGGGTCCCGCGGATTTGGATACGGCAGTGCCGGGTTGCGCCGGCGCCGCGCTTCCTCCGCCTCTTCACGGGCACGGGCCTCTTCTTGGCGACGCTGGTAGGGGGTGCGCTTTTCATTCTGTGGCCGACTGGCCTCCTCGCGGACGCGCTGTACCAGCTCGGCCTCATCATTCCAGCCGATCCAGCCGGCAACTTCGCGGGCATACTCATCGCGCAGCGCCGCGTCCTTGAGCTGGGCCAGGACAGGCACCACGCGGCGCAGCCCGGAGACCCTGCCATTAGCGGCGGTCAGGTCGTAGTCGGCCAGAAGTGTGCGGAGGACGAATTCGATCAATGGTCGTCGTGAAGCGACGAGGTCGCGCACTGCGGCCTCGCCCTTCTTCTGGCGCAAGTCGCACGGATCCATGCCGTCCGGCGCGACTGCGACATAGGACTGGCCAGTGAAATTCTGCTCGCCCTCGAAGGCGCGCATGGCGGCCTTCTGCCCTGCCTCGTCGCCGTCGAAGGTGTAGATGAGTTCGCCGCGGAAGAAGTTATCGTCGAGCATGAGACGGCGCAGCAGCTGGAGGTGCTCCTCGCCAAAAGCGGTACCACAGGACGCGACGGCCGTGGTCACACCCGAGGCGTGCATGGCCATGACGTCGGTGTACCCCTCCACAATCACAGCCTGATGACCAGCAGCAATGTCCTTCTTGGCCAGATCCAGGCCGAAGAGCACCTTGGACTTCTTGTACAGCATGGTCTCGGGCGTGTTCATGTACTTGCCCAGGTTGTCATCGTCGAAAAGCTTGCGGGCACCAAAGCCGATGACATCGCCGGACATATTGCGAATCGGCCACATGAGACGACGGTGGAAACGATCGATCGGCCCCATCCGCCCCATCTTGGAAAGACCAGCCTTATCCAGCTCTTCGAAGCTGAAGCCCAGACGCTGCAGGTGCTTGGTTAGAGTGTCCCAGCCGGCCGGCGAGTAGCCACAGCCGAACTGGGCCGCGTGCTCAGCGGTGAAGCCGCGGTTTTCCAGAAACTCTCGCGCAGGCGCTGCCGCTGGCGTGGAGAACTGCTCGCGGTAGAACTTCTGTGCCTCGCGGTTTGCGGCGATGAGACGCTGTCGGGTTCCCGGTTCCTCGCGACGGCCCGTGCCGCCGCCCTCATAGTTAATGTGGAAGCCAATCTTCTCTGCGCAGGCTTCGACAGCCTCCGGGAAAGACAGGTGCTCCATCTCCATGAGAAAGCTAAATACATCACCGCCTTTGCCAGTGGAAAAGCAGTGGTAATAACCATGATTGGGGCGTACGTGGAACGACGGCGTGCGCTCGTCTTTAAAAGGCGAAAGCCCTTTCAGAGAATCCGCGCCAGCCGGTTTGAGGTTCACGTATTCCGCAACGATCTCCTCAATCGGAGTCCGCTCGCGGATCGCCGCGATATCGGAGTCCGGAATTCTTCCCCTAGCCATGAAAATAACCTTACCCAACCCGTCCAATCGACTCCGCCGTAAAGGTTTCGCTTAACGACGAGCCCTCGCGCCCCAACCCAAAAACGTGCCGGTGGCAACAGATATGGAAAGATACTAGCCATGGCTGAGTGGAAGAAGATTGCGAGCGGCGTAGGCGCTGCCGCCCTGGTGTTGGCTGGTAGCTATCTGGGGCTCGATGGCGGAGATCAGAACTCTACGGCATCCGAGAACTCACAGGGGTCGCAGAATTCCGAATCGCAGACTTCCGCTGCGCCCAGCTCGAAATCGAGTCCGAAGCCTGGCACTAATTCGGGCAGCAACAAGACTGGCGCCAAGGGCGCCACCTGCGCAGTAGATACCCTGCCGCAGGAGGCCGACGATGTTATCGACCGCATCCTGACCGACCAGGACCACATCTATTCGCAGCACGACGGCAAGCACTTCGGCAACTACGAGGGACGCCTGCCGAGGCAGCGCGGTGACTACTACCGCGAATACACCGTGACCACCCCGGGCAATTCCAGCCGCGGTGCACGTCGCATTGTTGTCGGCGGCGGTTCCGAAAATGACCCGGATGTCTGGTACTACACCGACGACCACTACGAGAGCTTCTGCGAAATTCCAGACGCGGAGGACTAGACAACTATCCCCACGCCGCGGCCACACCGGCAATCTGGCGATCAAGCCGCTCTACACGCGACTCCGTCATCGACGCTAGCTGATCAACGATAACCCGCAGCCGCGCTTGGTCACTCTCCGCCCGGGAATAGAGCCACTGGAACATCGGATCAAGCGTTCCCGGAGCGCCCTCCTGCAGATACTCGGCCACCCGGAAAAGACGATCGCGCTCACGCTCCTGACGGCGAATATGACGCGGAAGATCCATCACATACAACACGGCGATGGTCTTCAGCATGGTGACCTCCGCCAGAATCGAGCTGGGCACGGCGAGGTCCGCGTCGTAACGCCCGAGCGGAAGCGTCGACCCGGAGGCAGCACGCGTACCCGCGACGGAAGCCGTGACAAAACGGCCAACCAGCTCCGAGGTCATCCGTTTCAGCGCGACCAGCGAGCGCAGCGAACCATCATAGGACGCCGCAGCTGATACCACCGGCAAACTGGCAAGACGCCCGGCAGCTTCGACAAGCTCCGCCGGATCGCCACCAAATGCGGCAGCGCCCTTGTCAGCGAGCGCGGCCAATTCCACCGTGTCCCACAAAACGCCCAGGTTAACGCGGCCAGATACGATGCCATCCTCGACATCGTGGACGGAATAGGCGACATCGTCAGACCAGTCCATAATCTGTGCCTCAAGACACTGCTTGCCGTGCGGAACGCCCTGTCGAATCCACTGCAGAATAGCGGCATCTTCCTGGTAGGCCCCGTACTTGTGGCGGAGCTGACCATCGGGACCGATTGGTGTCCACGGGTACTTACAGGCCGCATCGAGCGCCGCCCGCGTGAGGTTGAGTCCACAGGGCTCACCTGTGCCATCGAGTACCTTCGGCTCGAGGCGAGTAAGAATACGCAGCGTCTGCGCGTTGCCCTCGAACCCGCCGCAACCAGCAGCAATCTCGTTGAGGGCGCGCTCACCGTTGTGGCCATACGGCGGATGCCCGATGTCATGCGTCAGGCCGGCCAACTCTGCGAGATCCTCATCTGCACCGAGTTCGCTGGCGATTCCGCGGGAAATCTGTGCGACCTCCAGCGAGTGAGTCAGGCGTGTGCGCGGAGTATCGCCCTCCCCTGGCCCCACAACCTGAGTTTTATCAGCCAGCCTGCGCAGCGCTGCGGAGTGCAGGACGCGGGCGCGATCTCGTGCAAACGCCGCCCGGTGGGTTTCCAAGGTCTGCACTCCGGGCAGCAATGACTGCTTCGGAGACTCCTCGACGATACGAGCGAGTTCAAAAGATGAATACGAAAATTTACCGGCCACGTAATTATTGTTACGTATCCTTGTAGATATGTCTGACAGGAATCGCGTGTTTCGCCCCCTTTACCTTGCCGCATCGGGTGTTTTCCTCGGCCTGAGCATGCCGCTCATCACAACTGCACTGCCGACACAGTCGCCGGTTCATGCACCTGCATCGCTGCTGGCACTCGCACCGTCAGCATCCCTGGCGCACGCCGAGGCACCGGCGGATGTGTCAGGTGACGTGGACGATCTCGCCGGTGTGCTGAGCGGCGGCGAAAAAGCTCGCTTAAAGGAGCAGATTCAGCAGCTCAAGACCGACAAGCGGCTCCTGTTCTCGGTGTTTTACATCAAGAGCTTCGACGGCATTCAGGGCGAGCAATGGGCGCAGCAGGCCTGGGAGCACCTCGGCGCTGCTGACAACCGCGGTGTCCTGGTCGTCGCCGTGGAAGACCGCAACCTAGGCGCGTTCGTCGGCGACTCCTTCCCCAGCAATGCAGAAGCCGTCAACAGCGCAGCTCAAGGGCAGTTGTTAGAGGACGACAACTGGGCGGCTGCGGGCGAAGCTGCCATCGCCGAGGCAGGCGGTGGCAGCGGCTCCGCCGGTGGGTGGGCACTCGGCGCCGGCCTCGGTGGTGCCGCCGTTGTCGGTGGCACCACCTGGGCCGTGGGCCGACGCAATAAGAAGAAGCGCGACGAGGAAGAGATTGCTCGTGGCCGCAACATCGACCCCAGGGATGTTTCTTCGCTGGACTCGCTGAGCACCAGCTCGCTCGATGTTCTTGCGCGCGATGAGATTGTCAGTACCGATGAGTCCATCCGCAAAGCCAGCACCGAACTCGACCTCGCTCGTGCTGAGTTCGGCACCGAACGCATCCGCAGCTTCGACAACGCACTGAAGCACTCTCAGTCCACGCTCGAGCGCGCGTTTGTACTTCGCCAACAGCTTGACGACGGCTCCGTAGCCGACGAAATCGAGCGCCGCAGTGTCCTGCTGGAGATTATCTCCACCTGTGGTGTTGCGGATGACCAGCTCGACGGCGAGGCCGCAAACTTCCAGAAACTCCGCCAGGAGTTGATGAATGCTGAAGCGACCATTTCGAAGCTCACTCAGCGAAGTGTCGAGCTGCGCTCACGTATGCCGCGTGCCGGAGAAATTCTCGACGGTCTGCGCGCACGTTACGAAGAGCAGATGCTCAGCTCTGTGACCGACAATATCGACATGGCCACGGAGCACCTGAATCAGGCTGACCAGTCAATGTCTGAGGCCCACCGCATCGCTGACCTGCCCGCCGGTGAGCAAGGTGGTCTGATCGATGCGCTGTCGGCCACCGACTTTGCGCTCACACAGGCAGAGAGTCTTCTAGAGGCCATTGAACACGCCGATAGCGATATTCACGCTGCAGTCGCTGGACTGGCTTCCCTTATCGCCGAGGTCCGCGGTGAAATCGATGAGGCCTCGCACCTGATGTCGGCACCGCAAGGCGCCAACATCAACCGCGAGCGTCTCAATGCGGCCATCGAAGCAGGCCGTGAAGCACTCGGCGTGGCAGCCAATAAGTCCGAAGTGGATCCGCTGAGTTCCTGGACCGCACTGACCGATGCCGATGAGCTGCTCGACGAAGCCCTGGACTCCGCTCGAGACAAGGCCGCGTCGTTCGCCCGAGCTACCGCCACTTTGCAGCACAGCATGCAAGATGCCGACAACCACATTCGCGCCGCAGCTGACTTGATTGCTACCCGCCGCCGTGTGGTTGGCGCTGAGGCTCGCACTCGCCTCGCAGAGGCACAGCGTGCTTACGGTTCTGCTCAGGGCTTGGCCAACGACGATCCGCGAAAGGCGTTGGCCTACGCGCGTCGTGCGCGCAAGCTCGCGGCTGAGGCCGCTGACTTGGCTCGCCGTGACATCCGCCGCTACCAGGATCAGCGCCGCGGTGGCGGCAGCAACGGTTCGATGGTCGCTGGCATGGTGCTGGGCAGCATGCTCAGCAACAACAGCGGCTTTGGTGGCAGCATCGGCGGCTTCGGCGGTTTCGGCGGAGGTTCGAGCCGACCAGGCGGCTCCGGCAGCACAATGGGCTTCTAGATTCCCGCCTAAATTCGCATCTGGCGTGGTCCATCCACAGACCACGTCGCCAGTGCGGCGGCAATCAGCCAGTCTTCGAAACTCCCCCGGAAGTCTCCCTCCTGGGCATAGACGCCAAATACCGCTCGGCCTAGGCTGTCCTCTCTGACGATTCGGGCGAGCTCATAGCCTGGGCGCTCGATGTCGAAGACCGTACGAATTCCCCGTCCTTCTCTGTTGAGGACGAAAGACTCCCCCTCGTCCGGATTCGTCATTACTAGCGCGTTCGTGCTAAAAAAGCGGGCTTTCACCTGCCAACCACGCCCTTGTGGCGAGGTGATCCAAAAAGCACTAAAGACCCCGTCCTGACAGCTCCAACCGTCGGACAGGGCCTTTTTGTTCTCGTCGTAAACGACGCCGTCTGCAATAGTTGCTACACGATCCACACCCAAATCATATAGGCAATCAGTAAGAGCAAGCAGACAGTGAGAATCCAGGTAGAGGAAACCATGCGGGACTCCAGCACTCGACGAGCACTGTAGACCAGGAAGATTTTCTCCTCTTCCGGCAGCGCACGGCCTTCGTCGGTGTCGAACTGCACCTCTGCGTGGCGCACGCCACGGGACGCACCGGTGAACTGGCCCCACTTCTCGCCGGTCTTTGCATTCTCGATGACGTAGTTCGTCGATCCCTCACACACCAGCTTGCCTTCGGGGCGATCCGGCCCAAAGGTCACTGAAAGCTGCTTGGCTCGCGAAATCTTGTCACGGTCAGCAGCAACGGTCGAGAACACGCGACCGTCGGGAAGCGTGGCGGAAACACGGTGATCAGCAGAGGCGTCAATAACCCACTCCCCTTCCGGGGTGTTGAGGCGATCGCCCTGCTCATCACGGCTGTACGTGCCTATTTCGGTGCTTTCCTTCAGAATCGGCCAGGTCTGCTCGGATTTTTCCCGGGAGCCGTCGCCGAGACTATAGGATTCCCAAAAAACTTCTTCGGCCATTAGCAGCCCACCAGGCGCGCTGCGAGGTAGCTCTCCAGCTCGTCAATCTTGACGCGCTCCTGCTCCATGGTGTCGCGGTCACGGACGGTCACAGCGTTGTCTTCGAGAGTATCGAAGTCAACGGTGACACAGAACGGAGTACCAATCTCATCCTGGCGACGGTAACGACGGCCGATAGCACCGGAGGTGTCGTAATCGACGGCCCAGTGCTGGCGCAGCTTGTCCGCGACAGCCTCAGCAGTCGGAGTCAGGGTGTCCTTCTTCGACAGCGGCAGAACAGCAACCTTAACCGGCGACAGACGCGGGTCGAGCTTCAGCACGGTACGGGTGTCGGTGCCGCCCTTTGCGTTCGGCACCTCTTCCTCGGTGTAGGCATCGCACAGGAAGGCCATCAGGGCGCGGGTCAGGCCGAAGGACGGCTCGATGACGTACGGGACGTACTTTTCGCCGGTGACCTGGTCGTGGTAGCGCAGATCTTCCTTGGAGTGCTCGATGTGGCAGCCGAGGTCGTAGTCCGTACGGTTGGCGACACCCATCAGCTCGCCCCACTCGTTGCCCTGGAAGTGGAAGCGGTATTCGAAGTCAATCGTGCGTGCAGAGTAGTGCGCGCGCTCGTCCTTCGGAACGTCGAACTGACGCATGTTCTCCGGGTTAACGCCCAGGTCAATAAACCAGTTCCAGCAGGCGTCGACCCACTCGTCGAACTTCTCTTCAGCCTGGTCCGGTGCGACGAAGTACTCGATTTCCATCTGCTCGAACTCGCGGGTACGGAAGATGAAGTTACCCGGGGTGATCTCGTTGCGGAATGCCTTACCGGTCTGGCCGATACCGAACGGTGGCTTCATCCGAGCCGTGGTCATAACGTTCTTGAAGTTGACGAAGATACCCTGAGCAGTCTCCGGGCGCATGTAGTGCAGGCCCTGCTCATTGTCGACCGGGCCGAGGAAGGTCTTCATCAGACCGGAGAACATCTGCGGCTCGGTCCAATTGCCCGGCTGTCCGGTCTCCGGGTCCGGAACGTCTGCCAGACCATTGGCCGGCGGGTGACCGTGCTTGGCCTCGTAGGCCTCCAGCAGGTGGTCAGCACGGTAGCGCTTGTGGGTGTGCAGGGACTCCACCAGCGGGTCAGTGAAGGTAGCGACGTGACCGGAAGCTTCCCAGACCTGGCGCGGCAGGATAATGGAGGAATCCAGGCCGACGACATCCTTACGACCTGTGACGAAGGTCTTCCACCACTGGCGCTTGATGTTTTCTTTCAGCTCCACACCCAGGGGACCGTAATCCCATGCCGAGCGGGTACCGCCGTAAATTTCACCACACGGGTAAACGAATCCCCTGCGCTTACACAGGTTGGCGACGGTATCGACAACTGACTTAGGTGCCACGGTCTAGACCACTCCTTATAAATGGCTTCGCATCGCACACCACACGCCTTTTCCGGACACTCGATTCAGCCCGTTCCGTGCGGCGAACGACGTAATGAAAAGCAAAATGTACTGACCCCGAGAGGCCAGTTAAAAGTTCCCCTATACTCTAGCGCATCTTGTCCCACCGATACCGGGTAGTGTCGTTTACATGGCTGGCGATGATATGCACGAAGTTAGTTCTGGCGAAAACCCACGTGGTACGGGCTCCCCCGCTAGCCCCGGGACGCACGCTTCCGCGCGGCCGGCCGCAACCCGCATCGGCCAGCGCAGTACTCGCCAACGCCGCGCCGTCGTGTCGATTATGAGTGAAGCTCCTAATTTTCGCTCCGCTGCTGACATTCATAAGTCGCTGACGGAACGTGGGGACAAGGTCGGCTTGACGACGGTCTATCGGACGCTCCAGTCCCTTGCAGAAATGGACATTGTCGATGTTCTGCACAATGCCTCCGGGGAGGCTCTCTACCGGCTGTGCGGTGACCACCACCATCATCACCTAGTCTGCACCGATTGTGGCAGCACCGTTGAAGTCGCTGGCGGACCCGTCGAGCAGTGGGCTCACAGCCTGGCGGAGGAGCACGGTTTTAATCTGACCGGGCACACTGCCGAGGTCTTCGGCCTGTGCAGGGACTGCCAGAAGAAGTAGCCCGGCTCCCCTCCCCAAAAATACCGGCTCTAGGCCTTGCCGAATCTACGGTCGCGCTTGGCGTACTCCACCACTGCGGCGCGCATGTCATCCCGACCGAAATCCGGGAAAAGCTTGTCCTGATAGACCATCTCCGCATAGGCGGACTGCCAGATCAAGAAGTTGGACGTGCGCTGCTCACCCGACGGACGCAGGAACAAATCAACATCCGGCATAGTCGGCTCATCCAGGAACTGTGCGAAAGACTTCTCAGTCAAGTCATATTCGCTGAGTTCCCCCGCTGCTGCCTGACGAGCAATCTCTCTAGCAGCGTCAACAATCTCAGCGCGACCACCGTAGTTGACGCACATATACAGAGTTAGCGCGTCATTGTCCTTCGTCTGCTCCTCGGCGATCTCAAGCTCTTTAATCACCGAGCGCCACAGGCGCGGACGGCGCCCTGCCCAACGCACGCGAACGTTCTTCGAATCCAACTCATCACGACGTCGGCGCAGCACATCACGATTAAAGCCCATCAGGAATCGGACCTCATCGACAGAACGGCGCCAATTCTCAGTGGAAAATGCGTAGGCCGACAGGTGCTTGACGCCCATCTCCAAACAAGCATCGACGCACTCCATCAGCACGGCTTCACCGCGCTTGTGCCCCTCGGTGCGCTTGAGCCCACGCTGCTCGGCCCATCTACCATTGCCGTCCATCACAAGCGCGATGTGATTGGGCACGAATTGCTGCGGTACAGGAGGATTCAACACGCTTCCTATTGTGCCCCACCGCCACTATTTACTGCCAAAAAGCATCCACATGTTCCAGCGCCGGCACCCGGCGGCCCAGGTAGTACTGCAGGTACTTCGCCGTTAGGGTACGCGCCGTCGCCATCCGCCCCTCAAATTCGCTTGACGACGTATCGATGCCCGCCCATTGCTCATGAGCAAGCTGCCACATCAGATGCAGAACCTCGGTCGGCGGAGTATCCGCACCCGGTGGCCTGCAGTTAGTGCACACTGCTCCACCCAGTGCGGGAGAAAACGCATGATGAGGCCCGGCTTTGCCGCAGCCTGCGCATTCAAAGAGGCTTGGCTGCCAACCGGCCTGTGCCATTGCCCGCAGGATGTAGGAGGTCAACAACAAATCGGGGCGATGGCGACCGGCCGCAACGTCGTCGAGCGATTGGGTGGTGAGATCCCACAATTCGGGAGCCGGCACTTGTTCCTCACCGACAATACGTTCGGCGACGTCCAGGACTGCACACGCACAGGTGTAGCGCGCATAGTCGTCGACAAGCGGTGCCGCCCACGTACGCACGGTATCTGCGCCGGCGATAGTGGACAGCCCCCGGCGTGGGTAAATGTTGACATCCACGTCGACGAATGGTGACAGGCGGGAGCCGAAGCGGCTCTTCGCTCGGCGCACGCCTTTGGCGACACCGCGGACTAGGCCGTGGTCGCGGGTGAAAAGGACGATGATGCGGTCGGCTTCGCCGAGGTCGTAGCGGCGTACGACCAGCGCACGGTCGCGATACGGCTCGACCAATTTTTTAGAATCCCAACTTGCCCAGCTGCTTCGGGTCCGACTGCCAGTCCTTCAACACTTTCACGCGCAGGTCAAGGTAAACATTCTGACCAAGCAACGCGATGAGTTCCTTACGAGCCTTGTGAATGGTGGTGCCCATGCGTCGACCGTCGCGCCCCATGAGAATGGATTTCTGCCCCGAACGCTCGACATAGATAACAGCGTGGACGTCCAGGACGCCTTCGCGGTCCTGGCTCGGTAGCACCTCATCAATCTGGACTGCCACAGAGTGCGGCAACTCATCGCGCAGACCGCCGAGGGCCGCCTCGCGGATGAGCTCTGCCATCCGAGTGTGCAGATCCTCATCGGTGATGTGACCCTTTGGGTACAGTCGCGGCCCCTCCGGCAACTGGGAAGCCATTACATCAATCAGCGTGTTGATATTCTCGCCGGACTTCGACGACAGTGGCACCAGCTCAGCATCCGGACCGAGCAACTCCTGCAGCTCAATCAGGCGCTCGATAATGGTGTCGCGAGAGACCTTATCCACCTTGGACACAATGCCCATGATGTTCTTGCAACCTTTGGAAACGTTCTCGTAGATCCAACGGTCACCGGGGCCAATTTTCTCGTCGGCAGGCACGACCAGCGCGACCAGATCCACATCGGAATAGGTCTCCTGAACCATGTCATTCAGACGCTCACCGAGCAGCGTGCGTGGCTTGTGCAGACCGGGCGTATCCACGACAACAATCTGGCAGTTCTCGCGGTGAACCACACCGCGCACCGGGTGACGCGTGGTTTCCGGCTGGTTAGCGGTAATAGCGATTTTCTCGCCCACCAGGGAATTGGTCAGCGTGGACTTACCCGTGTTCGGACGTCCCACAATGGAAACGAACCCGGAGCGAA
Organism: Corynebacterium sp. HMSC063A05; assembly: GCF_001809695.1. Classification (NCBI taxonomy): domain Bacteria; kingdom Bacillati; phylum Actinomycetota; class Actinomycetes; order Mycobacteriales; family Corynebacteriaceae; genus Corynebacterium; species Corynebacterium sp. HMSC063A05. The sequence goes on from NZ_KV798510.1 coordinate 246,486, forward strand.
AGCCCTCCGGCGCGCTGTAATCATCAGCATCGCCGCCAAGTCCGGCATTGGCCAGCATGTCATCAAGATTGCCCATCAGTATCTTCTTCCTCGGAGTAGAACTCCGCAGTCGGCTCCACCACCACAGTGCGTACCCGCATACGACCACGACGGTCACGCGAGCCCTCGGCGGTAAACTTCAGTCCTGCATATTCTACGTATGAACCCGGCAATGGTACACGTCCGAGCTCATAGGCCAACAGGCCGGAGACCGTATCCACCTCATCGGTGACTTCGTCATCGAACACGAGCTCGCGCCCGTGGGCTTCGTCGTAAAGCTCAACGAGCTCGCCCAAGCTGAGGCGCGCCTGCACGCGGTAGGAGGCATCCCCCAGCGGTTCGATGGGGGCCTGCTCGGCCTCGTCGTATTCGTCGGCAATCTCACCGACAATTTCCTCGAGGATGTCCTCAATAGAGATAAGGCCGGCGACCGATCCATATTCGTCGATGAGAATGGCGATGTGATTGCGGGTGCGCTGCATTTCATCGAGCAGATCATCCAGTGGCTTGGAGTCGGGCACAAAAACGCAGTCGCGCATGACCTCGGAGACGCGAACACCGCGGCCGCCATCAGTACGCGAGTACGTCTGCTGGACAATGTCCTTCAAGTAAATGACGCCGACGATGTCCTCAACGCTCTCGCCAATCACCGGCAGTCGCGAGTGACCTGACTTCACGCATAGTGCCACTGCCTGACCACAGTGCTTATCTGCCTCGATCCACACCATCTCTGGGCGCGGAACCATAACAACGCGTGCCGACGTTTCCGCGAGATCAAACACAGACTGAATCATGCGGCGCTCATCGTGCTCCACAATGCCGCGCTCCTGGGCGATATCGACCATCTCGCGCAACTCGACTTCGGTGGCGAACGGGCCATCGCGGAAGCCACCACCAGGGGTGATGATGTTGCCGAACCAAATCAGCAACTTTTCCAGTGGCCCCAACACCTTGGCCATAAAACTTAAGACGACCGCGGTGGCAAGGGAAATCGAGTATGGATTCTTCCGACCCATCGTGCGGGAAAACACCCCGAGGACCAGGAAGGTGAACAGAGCCAACAACACCACTGCAGCCACAATGGCCCAGCGCTCCGGCTCGAAAAGCTTAAGACAGACCGCCGCAAGCGTCACTGCACCGATTGACTCGCACAGCGTCCGCAGAATCACCAGCACATTGACGTGCCGAGCCCGATTTTCTACGACCTTGAGAAGCGCATTAGCACCCGCGACCTCGTCACGCTGCAGCTCTGCCACGCGTGCACGGGAAATCCCTGCGACCGCAGTTTCGACTGTGTTGAGTCCGCCAGCGCAGATCATCGCCACAACGGCGACAATTACTAAAGTGATCATCGCTCGTTAGAACGCTCCGGGAACGCATTGGGGTTGATTGGTTTTTCGGAAAAGCTCACGCCACGACGATCGATGTCGTCGTACCAGTCCGCCAACAGACCATTCTGCAGGGAGAACATCTGACGCTCTTCCTCCGCCGTGACATGGTCATAGCCCAACAGGTGCAGTACGCCGTGCACGGTGAGCAAAACCAACTCGTGGCTCAGCGGATGGCCTGCACGCTCCGCCTGCCCCGCGGCAAACTCCGGGCACAACACAATGTCGCCCAGCATCGCAGGCCCTGGGCTAGCTGCATCCGGTCGGCCAGAGCCAGGAGTGAGCTCATCCATCGGGAAGCTCATCACATCCGTCGGCCCCGGCAGATCCAGCCAGCGCACATGGAGGTCTTCGATCGTCTTCAAGTCGACAATGTGAATGCTCAGCTCAGCTGCCGGATGCACGTCCAGGCGCCCCAGCGCATACCGGGCAACGTCGATAAGCGACTCTTCATTGACGCCCTGACCGGACTCGTTGAAAACTTCAATGCTCATGTAATTTCAGCGTCCTTTATCGCTTTGTGGCGGACTGTCGCTTTTGTGGGGACTCGGCGCCCTGCTCAATACCTTCGTTATAGGCATCGTAGTCATCGTAGGCCTCGACAATTGCGGTCACCAGCGGGTTGCGCACCACATCTGCGGCGGCCAACGCCGGAAAAGCGATTCCCGGCACGCCGCGCAGCACCTCACGGGCGACGGCCAGGCCAGACTTCTGCCCACGGGGTAGGTCGACCTGGCTGGCATCGCCGGTGATGACCATCTTCGAACCGAAGCCCAGGCGGGTAAGGAACATTTTCATCTGCGCCGGAGTAGTGTTCTGTGCTTCGTCGAGAATGATGAAAGCATTGTTCAAGGTACGACCGCGCATGTACGCCAGCGGTGCGACCTCCACTACCCCAGTTTCCATCAGCTTTGGAATCAGCTCTGGCTCAAGCATTTCGCGCATCGCATCGTGCAATGGGCGCAGGTAGGGGTCGATCTTCTCGTGCAGCGTACCCGGCAGGAAGCCCAGGTTCTCACCCGCCTCCACTGCGGGGCGAGTCAGAATGATGCGTTCTACCTGCTTATTCTTCAGCGCAGCAACGGCCTTGGCCATGGCCAGGAACGTCTTGCCCGTACCGGCGGGGCCGATACCGAAAACAACGTTATAGCGGTCGATGGCATCGACGTAGTTCTTTTGTCCCTCTGTCTTGGGACGCACGGTCTTGCCACGATGAGTCACAATGCCGCCACCGAGCACCTCGCTGGCGGACTTCTCCCCGCGATCCACAATGCCCACCGCGTGCCGCACCGACTCCGGGGAGAGCTCGTGCCCACGACGGGCCATCGCCTCCAGCTCCTTGAAAGCGCGGACAGCCAACGAAACATCCGCCGGAGCACCCTTGATTGTCACAACCCCGCCGCGGACATGAATATCCGCTGCCAGCAGAGATTCCAACAGCCGCAGATTCTGGTCCGCATAGCCGACCACGATCGGCGCGAGATTGTCATCGAGCTCGACGACGGCAGTGGTACGAGCAGTTACTGAATACTTTGTCATTATGCGTCTATCCTACTGACCACGCGTGGGTGCGCCGCCCCAGCGCTTTGTCAACGGCCCCAGTGCACAAAGAGCAGCAGCTCCAGCAAGGGCACTGCGGAGAACTGTCGGGCCGAGTACTACCGAGCTCGCACCTGCGTCACGGAAGGCCTCGAGTTCCCCGGGGCTGACTCCCCCTTCTGGGCCGACGATAAAAAGAACCTTGTCAGCGTTTGCTGCGCGTGCGGCGAAGTCCACGAACGGAGCTGTTTCCTCCTCGTGCAAAACGGCTGCCGCACCACCTGCTGACGTGGTTTCCCGGATGAGTTGCTCAATATCGGCGGAGCTATGTAGGTCAGCGACCGGCGGAATCCATGCACGACGAGCCTGCTTGGCTGCCTCGCGCGCAGCCGACTGCCACTTAGCGCGGGACTTAGTGACCTTCGCGGTACCCTGCCATCGAGCCACACAATTCACGGCCGCCCAGGGGATAATCTCATCGACCCCGGCCTCGGTCATCAAATCGACCGCAAGCTCAGCACGATCCGACTTCGGCAGCGCCTGCACCACGGTGACGTGCGGGCGCGGACGTGGACGTTCCTCGGCGGCGACCACACGAACGTGGACCTCACGCGGATCTACGTGCATGAGCTGTGCCCGCACCACCTTGTCCACACCATTGGCAAGAAGAATCTCCGAGCCCTCTTTCAGCCTGCGAACGCTGATGTGTTTGGCCTCCGGCCCGAGGATTCGAATGATTTCTTCCGGGCGCGGCAGCTCGGTGAACTCACCGAGAAATACGGGCAAACTCATGCGTGCTTCACACTCACTGGAGGGGGCTTTGGAGATGGCGTGTTTTAACGGCGGCGGAAACGGAAGAAGAAACCGTGGCGCTCATTCGAGTCTGCCACCTTGGCATCATCATCGCGGTGCTCGCGTAGCTTCTCCAGCAGCTCGCGGGACTTGCGGTCCAGCTTCGTCGGCACTGTGACATCGACGTGTGCGACCACGTCGCCATTGCCCTCGCCGCGCAAATGTGGCATTCCCTTGCCCGACAGGCGAATCTGCTCTGCCGGCTGGGTTCCCGAATCAACCTTGATGGTCATTGGCTCACCGAGCAGGTCGTCGACCTCAAACTCGGTACCAAGAGCGGCATCAGCCATGGGCACCTGCACGTTAAAGTGCAGATCATCGCCCTCACGCTCGAATACAGGGTGCGGGTCCATGGCAACTTCCACGTAGAGGTCACCCGCCGGGCCACCGCCCGGGCCGACCTCGCCCTGCCCTGCCATGCGAATACGCATGCCATCAGAGATACCTGCCGGAACGTTTACCGTCAGATCACGGCGAGCGCGAACGCGACCGTCGCCACCGCAGTTGTTACACGGATCGGGGATGATCTCGCCGGTGCCCTCACAAGTCGGGCACGGCCGCGAGGTCATCACATTGCCCAGGAAAGAACGCTGGACCTGTTGAATCTCGCCAGTGCCATCACAGCTGGTACACATCTTCGGCTTGGACTTGGACTTCGAGCCGGTTCCCTCGCACTGCTCACACAGCACCGCGGTGTCCACCGTGATGGGCTTGCGGACACCGGTGAATGCCTCATCGAGGCCCAGAGAAATACGCAGCAGCGCATCTGCACCTGGCTGCACACGCGAGCGGCGCTGGCGGGTACCGCCGGCACCGCCGAAGAATGCCTCGAAGATATCGCCGACTCCGCCGCCGCCGAAACCGCCGAAGCCACCGCCTGGCATACCGCCCTGCGGATTGAGAGGATCTCCTCCCATATCCACAATCCGGCGCTTTTCAGGATCCAGCAGGACCTCGTTCGCTTCAGAGGCCTCACGGAACTTCTCCGCAGCTTCTTCATCACCCGGATTACGGTCTGGGTGGTACTTGAGCGCCAGCTTTCGGTACGCCTTCTTAATCTCAGCGTCCGTAGCGTCCTTCTCCACTCCGAGGATGCCGTAATAGTCGCGTGCCAACTTTAGCTACTTCCTTTCAATACCCGGCCAACGTACTGTGCAACAGCAGCAACCGAGGAAATTGTTCCCGGATAATCCATAAATGTGGGGCCAACTACTCCCATGCCACCCAAAATCTCGGTGCCGGTGCCATAGCCAGTTGAAACAACTGAAGTAGCGCGCAGCTCCTCGTCCTCGTTTTCCTCACCGATAGAAACGCGGACATGGTGTAAATCCTGCGCGGCCGACAGCAGTTTCAACACGACCACCTGTTCTTCGAGAGCCTCAAGAACCATGGGCAACGTAGAAGGTAAGCGACCGGCCATATTACCACGGGTCAAATTCGACGCCCCGGCCAGGATGAGCCTGTCATTCGGCCTCTCAATTAACGACTCCACCAGCACTGTCGAGCAGCGGATGATTACATCCCGCAAATCGCGCGGGGCGTTAGCCGCAAGATCGGAAATCGCAATCGACGCGTCGGCAAGTGTGTGCCCCGACATTGCACGGTTGAAATGCTCACGCAACAGCGGCACGAGATCGGGATCCATCGGTGCTGGCAGCTCGACATTGCGCTGCTCCACGCGCCCGGTGTCGGTGATGACTACCAGCAACAATCGCGCGTCGGCGAGCTGGACGACCTCGCAGTGTCGGACGCGGGAGACCTCCAGCGTCGGCACCTGCACTACTGCGACCTGGCGGGTTAGCTGGGCCAGCAGCTGCACACTTCGGCGCAGCACGTCCTCCAAATCGACGCCACCTTCGAGGAACTCGAGGATAGCTCGGCGCTCAGCCCGGGACAGCGGCTTAATCTGCGAAAGGTTGTCCACAAAAAGGCGGTAGCCCTTCTCAGTCGGGATACGCCCGGACGATGCATGTTCCTGCTGGATATAGCCCTCGGCCTCCAGCACAGCCATGTCATTTCTAATGGTCGCCGAGGACACACCCAGATTGTGGCGCTCCACCAGAGCCTTCGAGCCGACCGGCTCCTGGGAAGCTACGTAATCCGAGACAATTGCCCGAAGAACTTCCTGCCTGCGCTTATCCGTCTGAGATGACATGCGGATAGTTTAACTAAGGATGTCAACAATTATTGCGTCGGCCAGCAAACGGCCGCGATTTGTCAGCTGAATCCGCTGACCACCATCGACGGAAACAAACTCCACCATGCCCGCTTCCGCTTGCCGACGTGCCTTGTCCAATTCATCCTCACCGAGCAGATTGGCATCAATGCCCTCCGCCAGGCGGAGGCCCAGCATAATCTTCTCGGTGTGTCGATCCTCGGCCGTTAGCCCTTCTGAATCCTTGATTGGCAACTCGCCGCCGGAAATGGTCGCCGCGTAGCGAGCCGGATGCTTGACGTTGTAAAACCTCGTGCCATCCAGGTGCGAATGTGCACCAGGCCCCGCACCCCACCAATTTCCATCGCGCCAGTAGAGCATGTTGTGGCGACACTGGCCACCCGGCTTCGCCCAGTTGGACACCTCATACCAGGAGAAACCGACTTGACTCAGTGCAGCATCGATGCGCTCGTAGCGGTCGGCGAGATCATCGTCGTCAGGCATCGGCAGCTCACCGCGACGAACCTTACGCGCCATCGCGGTACCTGGCTCGACAATCAGCGAGTACGCCGAAACATGATCAACCTCCGTGGCCAGGACTGCCTCCAACGTCGTATCGAGGTCAGCCATCGACTCCCCTGGCGTGCCATAGATAACGTCGAGGTTGATGTGTTCAAAACCGGCCGCGCGGGCCTCCGCCACCGCTGCCGCAGGACGCCCCGGCGTGTGCGTACGATCCAAAGTGGCCAGCACATGCGGCACAGCCGACTGCATGCCCAAGCTCACACGGGTAAACCCTGCCTCGGCCAGGCCTTCGAAGAACTCCGGAGAGGTCGACTCGGGATTCGACTCAGTGGTGACCTCGGCGTCGTCGGCAAGCCCAAAACTGTTGCGCACACCGTCGAGCAGACGACGAAGACCGCTCGCTCCCAACATCGACGGCGTACCACCGCCGACGAATACGGTGTCGGCGCCACGCGCGAGTTCAGGGTGCTTTACGACGGCCATCTCGAGCTCAGCCACGATGGCATCGAGGTAGTCTCCCTGCGTCTCGCCACTGCCCAGCTGACCTGGCGTGTACGTGTTGAAATCACAGTAGCCACAACGGGTGGCGCAGAATGGGACGTGTAAGTAGACACCGAAGGAATCGGTGTGTGCGGAGGCTTCGCTCACGCATGCTCCTTGGCTCGACGTTGCTTGACGCGGCGAACAATTTCATCAATGCGGGCGCGTTCCATCAGGAACTCCGGAGGCCTGCGGCCGCGCAGCGCATTTGCAACTGCCGGATGAGTCTCGGGAACAGCAACGCACCAGGCAGCGGCAGCAGACAGCGCACGGCGACCAGACTGCGCGTAAAGCTGCGGAAGCACCACACTACCGAGCTTTTCCACGCCTCGGATGTTTTCGGCGGAAACCCAGTCGGCGAGTTCCTCCAGGTAGGAGGCCACGGCATCGGAGCGAGCAATCATTGCCTGCGTGACCGTAGGGACTGCAACCGGATGCTTCAATGGCGCCGGGATGAGTGACAGCGACTGCACATCCGGTGACTTCGGTGCCGGATGCGGGTGTCGTCGCGGTGTCGAAGCAGAGGAAAGAGTACCGATGCGCCCCGAGCGAATGCCGGAGGTAAACGCTTGGCGTAGCCCATCAAGTTCACCAATCAGAGGGCGGCAGTCCTCAACGGCCTCGTCAACGATGTCAGCGAGCTCGAGGACACATTCGTCCACCAGCTCACGATCTACATCAGCAACCGCCTGAGCGAGGTGCTCGATGTGTTCGGCAACTTCGTCACCAATGTCGTAGAGCTCTTGGGTCACTTCGCGCAGGCGTAGCCGAGCATCGAAGTGGTTAATCATTGCCCGCCCTCCCACGACATCTTCGGCCTCGGTGACATCATTTTCGTTTCGTCTTTCGAACTTCGACGAATTTCGGCGAATGCCGGAAAATATCGGCGAACTTCGGCGTTCGAAAACTGAAAACTCCTTAAAAATTTCTAGCGCCCCTCACCTTAATGGGGTGAGGGGCGCTAGCGCGGTAACAACACGCTGCCGTTTTCTATCGACAGCGGCTTGACAGTGAATTAACGCTGATAGAGAGCCTCAATGTCGCGCGAGTAGTTGTCCATGACAATGTTGCGCTTGACCTTCATCGTCGGGGTCAGCTCGCCGCTTTCCTCGGTGAAGTCCTTGTCCAGGATGTGGAACTTCTTAATAGCCTCTGCGTGAGAAACCAGCTCATTAGCGGAGTTGACGGCATCCTGAATCTCGGCGCGCAAAACTGCGCTGGAGGCAGCGAGTTCACGGATCGAGGTGTGCTCGGGGACGGAGTGCTCAATCTTCCACTTCTCCAGTGCCTCCTCATCGAGGGTGACCAACACGGAGACGAACGGACGACCATCGCCGATGACGACTGCCTGGGACACCAGCGGGTGCGCACGCATGCGGTCTTCCATCGGGCCCGGCGCGACATTCTTACCACCGGCGGTGACAATGAGGTCCTTCTTGCGGCCGGTGATCTTCAGGTGACCTTCTTCGGTCAGCTCACCGAGGTCGCCAGTCTTAAACCATTCGCCGTCGATGAAGGCATCCTTGGTTGCCTCTTCGTTCTTCCAGTAGCGGTCAAACACAACCGGACCGCGCAGCAGAACTTCGCCATCATCAGCGATAGCGGCGGAACAGCCACCAACTGGACGACCAACGGTGCCAATGATTTGCTCGCCCGGGTTGTTCACGGTGATGGCAGCCGTGGACTCGGTCAGACCGTAGCCTTCGTAGACAGGTACACCGAGACCGCGGAAGAAGTGCCCGAGGTCAGAGGACAGAGCCGAACCACCGGAGATGGTGTACTGAACGGCGTCACCCATAGCTGCGCGAATCTTCGAGAACAGCAGGCGATCGTAGAGCTGGCGACGCAGCTTCAAGACACGCGACGGACCTGCCGGAGTATCCAGCGCCTTGGAGTACTCGATGGCGGTGGCCTCAGCACGCTCGAACATGGCCAGACCGAATGCGCCCTTCTCCTTAGCGGAGGCGTAGGCGGAGTCACGAACCTTCTCGAACACGCGCGGCACACCGAGAATCAGGTGCGGACGAGAACGCTGGAACTCCAGGGTGACGGTCTTGGTATCAGCCCAGTGAGACTGGGTAGCACCAGCGATAATCGAAGCCAGGGACACTGCGTGAGCCAACACGTGCGCCAACGGCAGGAAGGTCAGAATGCGGTTACCCGGACGGGCAATCAGGCCAATCTCGTTGGTGAGGATGGCGCGGGCCTCCGCCAGCCAGTTGCTGTGCAGGAGCACGCAGCCCTTCGGACGGCCAGTGGTACCGGAGGTGTAAATCACGGTTGCCAGGTCGTCGGCCTTGGTGTCCTTGATGCGACGCTCGACCTCGTCGCCGTCAATGTCACGGCCTTCGTAGCTAATGGTGTCAGTAGCGGAAGCGTTAATCTCCAGCACACGACGCAGCTGAGACTCGCCCTCCGGGTTCTCGGCGCCTTTTTCGACCAGCAGCGGCTTCATGCGGTCGGTATGCTCACGCGACTCAGTAAATGCGAAAACAGCACCGGAGTTTTCAATAATCCAACGAATCTGGCCAGACGAAGAAGAGCCGTAAATCGGGACAACAGCGGCGCCCGCCATCCAGATAGCGGTATTGATCAGGTTCCACTCGTAGCGAGTCTCACTGAGCAGCGCTACGCGGTCGCCCGGCTGAACACCATTGGCGATTAGCCCCTTAGCGACCCCCTTTGCCTCGTCATAAAACTCCTGAGCGGTGACATTTACCCACTCAAAGTTCTTGGGGCGGGTGAAAAGCACCAGCTTCGGGCGCTTCTGCACCAGCTCCTGCAGCGAGGTAATAATCGTTTCGTCCTCGCCGATGACGTATTTCGCCTCGGTAGTATATTCACGCATCGAGTTACAAACCCCTACTTTCGGTAGTTCTGTCCGTCGTTGGTTTCGTTAGGAATCAACTTAGAACATCAAACCCTGCGCCGTTGTGATTTCACTGAATATTTCGATAACGAAGTGATTTGTCTTACTACTGGCAAAGTTTTTCTAAACTGGCATGATGGAAAGAGTGACACAGGCAGCTTCCAATCCTCCCCTTTCCTCTCCGCTCGCCGACCTCGCTAAAGATGTCGGAGTTGGGGTTTCCTACTACTCCACCGAGGGCCAACTTGTGCACGTCTCTCGTGAGACAGTGCTAAAAACTCTCGCTGCTCTCGACATCGATTTGGGCCCAAATCCGAGTGATGCCGAAATCAACGACGCCCGTCGTGAGTGGGCGGACACGCAGTGGTCTCGCCTTCTCCCACCCGTGGTAGTTACCCGCCAGGGCATCTTCCACCGAGTTCTGGTTCACGTACCACACGGCAGCAATGTCAGCGTGACTGTGAAACTGGAGGATGGCGCAGAATGGCCCTGCGCACAGGTGCACCACTTGGTTCCACCACGCCAGGTCGGCGATGTGTTGATGGGAGAAGCCGCCTTCGCAATTCCAGAGGATCTGCCACTTGGTTGGCACCGCTTGCGTGCAGTCAACGACGACAACGTCGCTGAGTGCGATGTGGCCGTAACCCCCAACCGTCTCGCTACTGCCGACAAGTACGTGCAGAATCCTGCGCATGGCGTCATGGCACAGCTGTACTCGGTACGCTCCAGCCGCAGCTGGGGTATCGGCGATTTCGCTACCCTCGGCGACTTGGCACAGGTCAGCGCTCAGCACGCGGGCTCTGATTTCGTCCTCATCAATCCGTTGCACGCCGCAGAACCGCTGCCTCCGGTAGAAGACTCACCGTACCTGCCCACCACGCGCCGCTATGTCAATCCGCTGTACGCACGGCCAGAGCTTATCGACGAGTTCGGGTACCTGGACAAGGACGAGGCCGATGAAGCCCGTGCGCTAGCGAACTCTTTCCACCAGCTCAATCACAGCCCTGATGAGATTGACCGCAACCCCATCTACGCTGCAAAGCTCAAGGTATTGCGGGCAATTCACAAGATTCCCCTGTCCAGCGCACGCCAGGCGGAATTTGACCGTTGGCTGGAGGCCGAGGGCCGTGGCATATACGACTACGCGTCGTGGTGCACCGAGCGCGAGCTCGCGGATCGCGCTGCTGCCCGCGATGCTGCCCGCGCTGCCACTTCCGATTCTGGTGCCGTAGCCGAGAACGATATCGAGTTGGTTCCACCGTTGGGCAACCACGCCAGTGTCGAATCTCTGCGGGAGGAAATCCTCCAGTTCCACCTCTGGGTGCAGTGGATTCTCGATCAGCAGCTCGGTCAGGCACAAGAGGCAGCCCTGGATGCGGGTATGCGCATCGGCATCATGGCCGACCTTGCCGTCGGCGTGCACCCCGGCGGTGCGGATGCCAAGAACCTTGCGGCTTGGCTCGCTCCTGCTATCTCTGTTGGCGCACCGCCAGACGGATTTAACCAGCGCGGCCAAGACTGGTCGCAGCCGCCGTGGAACCCGCACAAGCTAGCCGAGGCCGGCTATCGCCCGTGGCGCGACATGCTGCGCACAATCCTTCGCCACGCAGGTGGCATTCGTGTTGACCACGTGCTGGGTATGTTCCGCCTCTGGGTCATGCCGCGGATGGAGTCCCCCGTCAATGGCACCTACCTGTACTTCGACCACGAGGCCATGGTCGGCATTCTCGCACTTGAGGCCGAGCTTGCTGGGGCCGTCGTGGTAGGCGAAGACCTGGGCACTTTCGAGCCGTGGGTGCAGGACTACCTAGCTTCGCGGGGCATCATGGGCACCTCAATCGTGTGGTTTGAATCCGAAGGCGACCAGCCGAAACCACCGAGCGCTTACCGCAGCCTGTGCTTGTCCTCCGTCACCACGCACGATTTGCCGCCGACAGCAGGCTATCTCGCAGGCGAACACATCAAACTGCGGGAACGCCTGGGGCTATTGCTTTCCGACGTCGCGGAGGAAGACCGCCGGGACTTCGAGTGGATTCGAAAGGTTTTGGGCGCGGCCAAGGAAGCCGGATGTTTCGGTGACACGGCTGCGGCAGACATGGATGTTCAGTCCCTCACCCGCGATAATCTGCCACCAATTGACGCGCTGGTCACGGGTTTGCACCGCTTCCTCGACCAGACGCCATCCGCGCTGAAGTGCGAGGCGCTGGTGGACATGGTTGGCGACCGCCGCACTCAGAACCAGCCGGGCACGTCCCACGACCAGTACCCGAACTGGTGTATTCCGCTAACTGATGCCGAGGGCAAGGCCGTGCTTGTCGAGGACCTGCCTCGCTTCCCCGGATTCAAGCGTTAATTGGTTCGTGAGCGACTAATCCCTCATTTTTGCTGTTCACCGATCTTTCAGGTTATGTGCCCGGCACTAAAACCGAGGCTAAAACTGGAAATCGGTGACTGCACCAGCGATGAGGATAAGAAGAAGCAAAACGATTAGGGCAAGTAGGACCTTCGAGTGCCTCGACCGATGCATGCTAACTCAGCTCCCTACTGCGAAATATTTGCGAACTACCCAACTCTAGCCTGTTGGGCAAATTTCCTAATACTTTAAGACATACCTTAGGGCAGCGATAGCGACCCAATACTTAAAGGGGGCTTGTCCCAGCTCAATTCTTCGGGCCTCCCAGTGAGCTATCCGCGGGCCACTACCGCATCGGCTAGCTGTCGCTGCCCGCTCCTCGACACTCCTGCGAACGCTCCCGCCGGCGCACCGACCACTGCCACAGACGACCGCTGACGACATCGATTGCACCAACGAGAACGAAAGCAACAAACCCTCCGACTACCAGCAGAACTGCGCATAGCACGCTGACCTGCGCAAGCAGTGGCAATTGAATAAGCCACTGCCCTACCCTGTCGAATGCTTCAGCCATGAGTGTCAACCTACCCTGCCGGTGACCGGAATAACTAGTGGGCGGCCGTCGCGGCGCTCGTCGTAAAGCGTGAAGCTAGGCATCAGTGCCCGACAGCCCGCGGCGTTCGAGGAGCGGCTGGATGTCCTTGTCGCGACCTCGGAAGGCACGGTAGGCGGCCATAAAATCGATGGCACCACCACGGGAGAGAATCTCCTCGCGGAAGTGGCTGCCGCCGCCGATTGTGGCGCCGCCGTTGTCGGTGAACCAACCGAAACCGTCCGCGTCGAGAACCTCCGCCCACAGGTAGGAGTAATAGCCTGCCGAGTAACCGCCGGCGAAGATGTGGTTGAAGTAGCGGGAGCGGTAACGCGGAGCCAGGTGGGGAACGTCGAGGCCGAGTTCGGCGAGTGCTTCCGCTTCGAAAGCGTCAACATCAGTGACATGAGCTGCCTCCTCCTCAGTGAGGCTGTGCCAGGCGAGATCGATGGCGCACGCCGCGAGGTATTCAACCGTGGCGAATCCCTCACCAGCGGTGCGGGCCTTCTTCACCGACTCGACTAGCTCGGCCGGAATCGGCTCACCGGTACGAACGTGGACGGCGTAATTGGCCAGAATGGACGGCTCAAGCGCCCAGTTCTCGTTGATCTGAGAGGGGAATTCCACGAAGTCGCGCGGGACGTTAGTGCCCGAGAAGGTCGGGTACGTGACGTCGGAAAGCAGACCGTGGAGGGCATGCCCGAACTCGTGGAAAGCAGTGGTGACCTCGTCGAGTGTCAGCAGCACCGGGGTTCCCGGCTCGGTTTCGGCGATGTTCATCACGTTGACCACGACTGGCAGGCGCCCCAACAGACGGGACTGATCCCTAAACGAGCTCATCCACGCACCACCGCGCTTGGTCGGACGCGAGAAGTAGTCTGTGATAATCAGGCCGATGGTCTCGCCTCCGCCCTGGCGTACCTCCCACACGGTCGTGCCCGGCGCGTATCCCTGCAGTTCCTCGCGCTTGACTACCTCGATGCCGTAGAGCTTGCGGGCAGCGTAGAACACGCCGTCTTCGATGACACGGTGCAGCTCGAAGTAGTTCTTGAGTTCATCCGTGTCGACTGCGAATTCTTCCGCTTTACGACGGCGCTCCCAGTACGGCCAGTCAGCGCCAGTTACCGTCTCATCGCCAGCCAGATCAGCGACCCGCTTGTACTCACCTTCAGCATTGGCAATGGCAGCTGGCGCCAGGTCTGCAATGAGCTTCCGAGCAGCCTCTGCGGTGGTTGCCGTCTCCTTGGCAATGACGTAATCCGCATGCGTGTCGTAGCCGAGCAGCTTGGCACGGCGGGCACGCAAGCGCGCCATTTCCAGCACAATGTCGGAGTTGTCGAACTTGCCGGAGGCAGCACCCGAGCGCCCCAGCGAGGCTTCGTAGAGCTTGGCGCGAGTAGCCGGATTATCGAGGTCAGCCAGCTGTGCAGGAGTTGATGGTAGGTCCAGTGGAATCAGCCACGGCGCATCGGTGTCTGCCTTTTTCGCGTAGGCGGCGAAGGACGCAATGGCATCGTCGGAAAGCCCGGCGAGTTCTTCGCGGTCGTAGATTTCCACGGCGCGCGCAACGGTGTCCTTCAGCAGGTTTTCGCCGAAGGCGGTGGAAAGCTCAGAGAGGCGGGAATTGATGCGGCTAAGCTCGGTTTTGTCCTCGTCGCTGAGGTCCGCACCGGCGCGCTGGAAGTCCTCGCGGACCTTCTTCAGCAGCAGCTTCGCTTCTTCCGGGTTGGCGGCATCGTCAACGCTGTCAATGGCATTGATGCGCTGCCACAGGTCACTGCGCATGCGAATCTGATCCAGGTGTGCTGTGAGCTGCGGGGCAATCTCGGCTTCAATTTCCATGCGGACATCGGTAGCGTCCGTGCCGGCAACATTGAAGAAATAAGCAGCGACGCGGTCCAGATCTTGGCCCGCCTTCTCCATTGCCTCGATGGTGTTAACAAAGGTCGGTGCCTCCGACGACGTGGCGATGGCGTCAATCTCGCGTGTATGGCTACGCATTGCTTCGCTAAACGCCTCGCGGACGTGGCTGTCATCGATTGCCGCAAAATCTGGCAATTCGCAGAACAATTCCGACGGTGTCAACAGTGGATTTCGTGCATCATTAGTCATAGTGAATTCAACTGTAGCGTGCTCGAAAACGCGAGCGCGACTACCACAGGCTCCCCGCCCTTCTGGCAGGACCAACAGTGACGAGGAGGCGTTTTCCGCCATGACAGAGACGACTATTTCCGCTCCCTGCGGGCAACTGACCGGCCGGATTCACGATGGCACAATACAAGTTTTCAATATCGATTACGCAGATGCTGCTCCGTTTGCCGCGTCGGCACCAGTGGCCGACGGCCCACAGTCAGGCACTCGGCGCTGTGAGCCCGAGCGCGAGTTAGTTCTCACCGTCACCGCACCGACTGGGCCCGCGGACGCTTCCTACCCCGTATTGCTGTGGATTCACGGTGGTAGCTACGAGTTTGGGCACCCCTCCGAGCCCTGGACGGACGCGACGGCTTTTGCACAGGCCGGCATCATCACCGTTTCGCTCGGATACCGCAAGGGACTGGAGGGATTCTGGCGCGACAGTCAAACAGAGACCTACCGGGCCATTGATGATCTGTATCTGGGGCTGCAGTGGGCCCGTCGGAACGCGCCTGCCTTCGGCGGCGATATCGACAACATCACTATCTCGGGGCAATCGGCGGGTGCGGCGCTGGCGCTCACCCTCGCGGCCGACGAACGCACGCGCGGTCAGATTCAGCGCACCATCGCCATGTCGCCGGCCTTCTCGCTGCTGTCCGGTTCGCGCCTCCGCCGCACGTTGGCGGGCATCGGTGTGGGACGTGCGCCGTCCACCGAGGTCTTTTCGCGAGCCGACGAACGCAGGGTCGCTCGGGCCCAGAAATTGGTTTCGGCATCCTCGCCTTCGGATCCGGCAATTGGGCCTCGCTTTGACAGCTTTGCTCCCACACTGCCCACGATGGTGACCGCCACCAGCGAAGAGTTCTTCTCAGAACCTCCGGTTGTGGCGATGGACAAGTTGCCCATGCGGGAGTGGATGGCTCGGCGCTATGCCAAGGGGCATCGCGGCCACGGCGAATTTCCGACCGGCGCCTATGCCGAGCGTCCGATGGGAAATGTCATTTCTGACTCCGCGATTCGTTCTTACGCTGTTAAAGTCGCCGAACGGTCCGTGGCCGCTGAGCTGGATGTGTGGGCGGCACAGTTCGAACCGGGAGAAGGGTTGGGCTACGCACCTGCTGGCCGCACCAGTGGTGCTCCGCACTGCATCGATATTGCACGCTTCTTCGGTATGAAAGAGCCTAACCATCCATTCCACCAAGTGGCGGTCGAATTCATCCGCGAGGGCACTTCGCACATGCCCCGCTACAACGACGACCGCAAGATAACCACCTTTGCTGGCGCTGACGCACAGGCAGTTGAGGGCATCGCCATCGATGCGTGGGCGGCTCCGCGCCAGCTCTTTGGCGCATAAAACGGGATTAGGCGCATGAGGCGGCTGAGGCTTGCCATTGGCCGCACCGATTAGCGCTGCTATTTAGCTCGGCAAAGTCTGCATGTACTGATAAATCTCTACGCAGACCAAAATGGTAATCAGCGTGATGAGTACTGCTATGAGTTTCCTGCGATCCATAACCACCGTTCTTACCGATACACCAGGCGAGAGGCAAGCTTTCCCTCTGTGTTTAACTGTCAACTATGGAGCCGCTTAATCTATTAATCCCCGAGAATTCTGCGCTGCAGCCGGTCGACCCCGCGCTGGCTAATGTGAAGCGAATCGCGCACGCCGCTCCCCTGCTAGTTATCACGATCGCAGCTGTCGTCGCTGCTGTGATGTGGTCTCCGTGGATGTGGTTAGGTGTCCTCGCCTGCGTGCTCTACTTCGCATATATCTACTGGCTCATCGGCCGCCGAGTTCGTGCCCACCGGTACCTCGAAGGGGACAACGACTTCATCGTTGCTTCCGGACGCTGGTGGCGCTCGATCACTGTCATTCCCTACGGACGGATTCAGTTCATCGACATCGATGAAGGACCCCTCCTTCGACTATTCGGGCTGGCAACACTGAAGCTCAACACAGCATCGGCGAGCTCGGATGCTGCCGTCCACGGTTTGCCACGCGAAGAAGCTCTCGCCCTGCGCACCCGTCTATCTCAGCGTGCTCATGACCGGATGGCGGGTCTCTAAATGAAGCATAGAGTTCATCCACTATCCCCGCTGCTCAAAAGCTTCGCCACAATCGCTGCGGTGATTGCATTCGCAGTTGCGAATCAGTGGCAATTGGCCGTTGCTGTCGTGACTCAGCTCTACGACTGGGCATGGCTCGGCCTGCTTATCGGTACCGGTGCGGTCGCCATAATTATCGGCCTGATTGCTCTTTTCTCGTGGTTGTCCTGGAGGTATACGTTCTACGAACTTACCGACGATGAGGTTCGCTACGGCTCCGGATGGCTACTGCGTTCTCGACGCGCGGCAAGGCTCGACCGCGTGCAGGCGGTCGATATCAACCAACCATTGTTGGCGCGCATTTTCGGGCTCGCGGAAATTGTCATTGAAACAGCTGGCGGCTCCGATTCACACTTCGCAATCAAATACCTCACTCCCCCGCAGTGCGAACGGTTCCGCGCCGACGTGTTGGGTGAGGTAGAAAAGCTGGACACCGAACTGGCGCATTCGCTTTACGACGGCGACAGCCCCGCCGCTGCTCAAGCCTCCAACGCCCACATGTCCTCCCGCATGTCCGACACGAAGACCATCTTTGGCCCTGTCGATGTCGGACGGTTGGTCGCATCCGTGGCCATTGGCCCCGGTCTTTTCGTAGGCATAGCTCTTGTCCTCCTCGCCGTTGTCTCTGCGCTGTTCACCGACTTCATCGTGGAAATCCTCAGCGGAGTAACCATCACTACTCTGATTGTGATTGGCAGTTTCGCGCTCGGCCTTTTCGGAGTACTAAATCAGTCGTGGGATTTCACGCTGAAGGTGTCGTCGGAAAGCAGGCGTCTGGCAATTACCGCCGGACTGTTGTCGACACGCGCTCAAACCATTCCCATTGATCGCATTCATGGCTTCAAAGTGGTTCAACCACTGTGGTGGCGCCCGTGGAAATGGTCCCGTGCCGATGTTTCGGTGGCGGGCTATGGTCTGGACAGCACACAGTCGAACAACGCACTGGTGCCCGTGGCGCCGGCGGCGGAGACCGATACGATTGTCGATGATTTGATGACTGAGATTGCGGGACCGGCCTCTGGCGATGACCTGTTGTGCTCCTGGCAGACTCCACGCACGGCATGGTGGCTCAGCCCAATTGACTGGAAATTTCAAAAGGTGCAGGCCACGCGGCGGGGGCTGTTGGTGACCAAGGGTCGGTTCTGGCATACGCGGTTCATAGTCCCCTGGCAGCGTATTCAGGGGCATACGCTAACCATTTCTCCGCTGAAGAAAGCAGCGGGCGTGGCGAACGTGCGAATCGACATGGTGCCAGGAACTGTCACACCGGTGGCAACGGAGCTGGCGCTGGCTGATGCGTATCAACTCGCCGCGCTGATTCAGGAACACAAGGCTGTTTAAAAGGTGTTTCATGAGGTCTCCCAGGACAGCCGACT
This sequence comes from Corynebacterium sp. HMSC063A05, assembly GCF_001809695.1. Lineage (NCBI taxonomy): Bacteria > Bacillati > Actinomycetota > Actinomycetes > Mycobacteriales > Corynebacteriaceae > Corynebacterium > Corynebacterium sp. HMSC063A05. The sequence goes on from NZ_KV798510.1 coordinate 264,953, forward strand.
CGCGCGGTTTTGTGGGATCTCGCAGGAAAACTCCCTCTGCAGGCTAGCGGCATAGTCATTACGCTGGGATGCATGACTATCGCCAAGAAAGATTACGAGTGGTACCGCAGCGCGGTGTTCTATGAGGTGCTCGTCCGAGCCTTCTTTGACTCCGACGACAACGGCTCCGGCGACCTCAAAGGGCTGACGGAAAAGCTCGATTATCTGCAGTGGCTGGGCGTTGACTGCCTCTGGTTGCCGCCTTTCTACGACTCCCCGCTGCGCGACGGCGGTTACGATATCCGCGACTTCCGCGCCGTTCTCGACGAGTTTGGCACGGTCGAGGATTTCAAGGTGCTTCTCGACGAGGCCCATGCGCGCGGTATCCGCGTTATTACTGACCTGGTGATGAACCACACTTCCGATAGCCATGAGTGGTTCCAGCAGTCACGCACCGACCCAGACGGCCCCTACGGCGACTTTTATGTCTGGACCGATGACCCGGACACCTACTCGGGCGCACGCATTATTTTCGTGGATACCGAGGATTCCAACTGGACCTACGACCCGGTGCGTGGCCAGTACTACTGGCACCGGTTCTTCTCCCACCAGCCAGATCTGAATTACGACAATCCGGCGGTGCAGGAAGCAATGCTCGATGTGCTGCGCTTCTGGTCGGATCTCGGCATTGACGGCTTCCGCCTCGACGCTGTTCCTTATCTCTTCGAGCGCGAAGGTACTAACTGCGAGAATCTGCCCGAGACCCACGCTTTTCTGAAGCGCTGCCGCAAGGTCATGGATGAGGAATACCCGGGTCGCGTCCTGCTGGCGGAGGCCAACCAGTGGCCCTCCGATGTGGTGGAATACTTCGGCGACCCGGAGGTCGGTGGCGACGAATGCCACATGGCTTTCCACTTCCCGCTCATGCCACGCATTTTCATGGCGGTGCGCAAGCAGTCCCGCTTTCCCATCTCGGAGATCCTGGAGTCCACGCCAGAGATTCCCTCTTCGGCTCAGTGGGGTATTTTCCTGCGCAACCACGATGAGCTGACGTTGGAAATGGTCACCGATGCCGAGCGCGACTACATGTACGCCGAGTATGCGCACGATCCACGGATGAAGGCCAACATCGGCATTCGCCGTCGGCTAGCGCCATTGCTGCAAAATGACCGCACCCAACTCGAGCTTTTCAACGCCCTGTTGTTGTCCCTACCGGGTTCGCCGGTGCTCTACTACGGGGACGAAATTGGTATGGGCGACAACATATGGCTCGGCGACCGCGATGGCGTGCGCACCCCCATGCAGTGGTCGCCCGACCGCAATGCCGGGTTCTCCAAGGCTGACCCGGGTCGGCTCTACCTGCCCACTATTCAGGATGCGACCTACGGCTACCAGGCGGTCAATGTCGAAAACCAGGCGAGCTACTCCAACTCCCTGTTGAATTGGGTGCGTCGACTAATTCAGGTCCGCAAACGCTATGAGGCTTTTGGCCTCGGTGATTTCCGCGAGTTAAACAGCGACACGGCCTCTGTTCTGACTTATTTGCGCACATTCGGCGACGAAGTACTGCTGTGCGTCAACAACCTGTCCTCCTATCCCGCGGCCGTCTCACTAGATCTGTCCGAGTTCGCCGGTGCCACACCGGTAGAGCTCACGGGTTCGGTACCCTTCCCCACAATTGGCTCCGATTCCTACCAGATCACTCTTCCTGGCCACGGTTTCTACTGGTTCGAAATCCAGCTTCCGCCGGAGACAAACGCCGAATCGAGCGTCTCAATGTCCGCGCCGACAATCCCGGTTGCACAGGCGATATCGGACGCGCCGGTGACGTCATCACGCGAGCACTCTGGCACCGCCACCGATGCCAATGCCGATGCCGTCACAAACGCCGATAATAGAGAGTGATCTTTTAAGTCCCGAAAGGCGAATGAACTGAAATGACTATTCCCACCGCCGATTTCATTGCCGAAGAGCTGGCAGACACACTGGTCAGGATGCGCTTTTTCGCTGACAAGGTCTCAGACATCGACCACGTCGAGATCCTCGCGCTTGACCCCGTACTGCGCGACAATCCCAACAGTCCCGATGTCGATATCGCATTGGTGAGAGTGCACACCGCCCATTCCGCACCGACCTATCAGCTGCCCATCGCTTGGGCGCAGGACGTCCCCGAGGGCCACGAGCAGTCCCTACTGGTTCGCGCCGAGGGCATCGTCGGCTACGACGCTCTGATCGATTCGGATGCCATCACGGCACTCGGCCAGAAACTTTCCGACGAAGGCAAGCTCGGCCGCATGGAACTGCGGCGTGTGCCGGGCTCTGAGCAGCCCCGACCGGAATCCGGCCGCCCTATGGGAGTCGAACAGTCGAATACCTCGGTCATTTTCGACGACCGCGTGATGTGCAAGTTCTTCCGTCGCCTCTACCCCGGCACTAATGCCGATGTGGAGCTGCTGGCCGCACTGGCCCAGGCGGATTGCAAGTTCGTCCCTGAGCTCTACTCCTGGGTAGAGACCACTATTGGCGAGGACACCTACACCACCGCCATGCTGCAGGAATTCGCACCGAACTCGGTCGATGGCTGGGAGCTGGCTCTTGGCGCAGTCCGCGACGCCATCCGCGACAGTCAGACCCCGCTGGAAGATTTGGGCACCGACTTTACCTCCGAAGCCCGTGCGCTCGGCGAAGCAGTGGCCTCGGTGCACAGCAGCCTCGCCGCCGCTGTCGCGGTAAAGGAACGCCTGACCGGTGCGGAGTTGGTGGCTCCCCTGCGTGCTCGCCTGGACTTCGTCGCTGGTGTGGTGCCACAAATTGCGGAGGTCAAGGATAAAGCGCAGGCTATCTTCAATCGCGCAGAGGCTGCGGTACCGGAAGGTGGTGCCGTCGTCCAGCGAATCCACGGTGATCTGCACTTGGGGCAGGTATTGCGCACTCCAAGCTCATGGCGCTTGATTGACTTCGAAGGCGAGCCGTCGCGCCCGTGGGAGGAGCGCCGTCTGCCGGACCACCGCCTGCGCGATATCGCCGGCATGATTCGATCCTTCGATTATGCCGCTCACTATCCGCTGCTGACAGGACGTGAGGACACCGAGGCAGCGACCGAGCGTGTTGAGCAGTGGGCTCGCCGCAATATCGATGCCTTCCTGGAAGGCTATGGCGACAGCAGCGACCCGGTACTGTTGGAAGCGTTTGTGCTGGATAAGGCCATCTATGAGTGCCTGTACGAAGCCCAGAACCGCCCCAACTGGCTGCCACTGCCGCTTGGTGCTGTGCGCTCGCTGTTAGGATAGGGCTTTTGTCGCAGTAATTTCATAGCGGGGAGTCATCATCCCGCAAGATAGAGGTCTTTCGTGCGTCTGCTCAGCAGAATTCTATCCACTACGCGAGTGCTCTGGCCTTTCTATATCGGGGTCATCATCTGTTCGCTGGCCACCGCCGCCGCGTCGTTGATTAGCCCCTTCCTCATCCGCGATGCCACCGATGCCATCGTCGGCGCGGTGTCCAGCGATGAAGGCTTGAGCCAAGCGGCGATGTCCAACACCACTCGCACCGTGATTTGGCTGGTCATCGGACTGCTGATTGCCGATCTGACGCAAACCATCGTGCATAACATCGGTGGTTACCTGGGTGATGTGATGACCGCGCGCATGCGCGAGATTCTGTCGACCCGTTACTATGCAAAACTGCTGTCTCTGCCGCAGCGCTATTTCGACAGCCAGGTCACGGGCACAATTATCGCCCGCTTGGAACGCTCGATTACCAATATCACGCAATTTCTCCAGGCGTTTTCCAACAACTTCTTCCCGATGTTGTTGACCGTCGGTGCAGTGCTGGCCATCACTGCTTGGTACTACTGGCCGCTGGCGGTGCTGCTGATTATCGTTTTCCCGGTCTACACCCTGCTCACCGCATTGACGTCGAGACGCTGGCAAAAGGTTGAAGCCAAGAAAAACGAACAAATCGATATCGCCGGTGGCCGTTTTGCCGAGGTCATCGGCCAGGTCAAGGTTGTTCGATCCTTCACCGCGGAGCTGCGCGAGATTGCTTTCTTTGGTTCCCGTTTCCGCCGCACCATCTCCCTGACCCACGAGCAGTCAACGTGGTGGCACCGCATGGATGCCCTGCGCGGCGGCATTTTGAACGTCATCTTCGCAGGTATCTACCTGCTGCTTTTCCTTCGCACCTCGTCGGGTGAGTTCTCCATCGGCACCATGGTCATGCTCATTCAGCTGATTAATATGGCGCGCCAACCGGTGACCATGATGAGCTTCTTGGTCGACGCTGCCCAGCGCGCAGTCGCCGGTTCCCGAGACTACTTCAAGGTTATGGAACTCACCCCAGAGGCCCGCACGCAGCCGGAGCTGCTCAGTGCAGCGACCGCGAATAACGGCAACGTCGATCCCACCGCTGAAGGTTCCACCTCAGCCAACGTCGCCAGCGACAGTGCCTACCGCTCCTCCCTGGAACGCGCAGCCGAGCAGGAGGCTATAGACGCTCCCGTCGTCGACTTCGATGCAGTGGACTTCGCCTACGAAGAGGACAAGCCGGTGCTCTCCAACGTCAGCTTCCAGGCGTACTCAGGTCAAAAAATCGCCTTGGTCGGCGAATCGGGTGGCGGCAAGTCCACCATCGTCAACCTGCTGCTCGGCTTTTATGCCCCGACCGCAGGCCACTTGCGCGTTCTGGGGTCGGATGTCTCCGAGGTTTCCGGTTCCACTCTGCGCGCCGACTCTGCCGTCGTGTTCCAGGACTCCTCGCTGTTCTCCGGCACGATTCGGGAGAACATCGCCTACGGCAAACCCAACGCTACCGATGAGGAAGTCATCGCTGCGGCCAAAAAGGCCAATGCCGACGACTTCATTCGCAGCTTCGCCGACGGCTACGACACCACTATTGGTGAGCGAGGGTTGAAGCTCTCGGGTGGCCAGAAGCAGCGCATCGCTATTGCGCGCGCAATTTTGAAGGATGCTCCCCTGCTCATCCTGGACGAGGCCACTTCAGCGCTGGACACCAAGGCAGAACGCGAAGTTCAGCGTGGCTTGGACAAGCTGATGGAGGGGCGCACCACGGTTATCATCGCCCACCGCCTGTCCACGATTTCCGATGTGGACACCATCGTTACGCTGCGTGACGGTCACGTCGACGAGGTGGGCGCACCCGCCGAATTGGCACAGACTGACGGCATCTACGCCGAGCTGCTGCGCCTGACGGCCTCGGCTTCTGCGGCGGATCGTCTGCGCCTGAAGAGCTACGGAATCAAGGGGTAACGCGACGTCGTCAAGCATGCGGAAAAAGCTTGACGACGAGAACCCCCTTGCGCTCTTTTACGGACGGGGAACGATGTAGCGGCCAGCGCCTGGAACGACTTCCACCGTAACTGGCATCGGGAACATGAGGTCACCGTCAGCGTAGGCATTCATCTGGCGTGGCGGGCCAATATATTCCACGTAAGCCTTCTTAGCGCGATAGGTACTGACCTCACCGATTTTTTCAACGGTGCCGTCAAATACGGACTTGAAAGCAAGGGCGGCCTTGATCCGTCCGGCCTTGCCAATGACGGTGATGTCCATCAGGCCATCGGAGTGGTCTGCAGACGGGCAAATCTTCATACCACCGCCGTAAGAACGGGTGTTGCCGAAAGCGGCCAGCGTGATGGGATCTTCGAGAACCCGATGGTCGTCAAGCGTGATGCGAAATGGCAGGGAGTGGAAAGCCAAGAATTCGCGGACGATGGCCAGGTTGTAGCGGTTGCGGCCGTGTGGCCAGGTCATCTGATTGACGCGGTCGGAGACAATGGAGTCGAAGCCGGCACACATGATAGTGCCGAACCAGCGCCGGTCCCCTGTTGCGCTCGTAATGCGGCCGAGGTCAGTGGTTGTCCAGAAACCGTCGGCGATAACATGAGCAGCATCGCGAGCATTGCCACGCGGCAGATTGTATTCACGGCCGTGGTCGTTTCCGGTACCTGCGGGGATGATGCCGAGGGGGATGCCGGTCTGTGCCTGTTCCTGCAGCGCGAGGTTAATCATGCCGTCGCCACCGCAAACTGCCAAGGCATCGATTCGGCCGTCGGCGATGACCTCACGAATGAGCTTGCGGGCATCGTCGGGGTTAGCACCTTGTAGAGCGATGACGTCGATACCGCGATCCGCGAACACTCGACTTGCCCGAGCTGAGGCAATCTGCGAGGCGCCATGACCGGCGTGGGGGTTAGTGACCAGAGCGAGGGTACGAATCTTAGTTGTTCCCAGCGGGTAACTGAGATCTTTGTCGTTAGCGTTCATCGAAGAATTACCTACTTTTACGTGGGCTTTTGACCGGCCGAAACTGGCCTTTATGCGGTTTTGCTACCGCACCTAACTAAAGCCTACCAAGAATGATTGACATTTTTCGAGAAAACGTAACGCAATACCGCTATAATACAAAGATGTAAAGATGTGCTTCTGCACAAGTTACACATAATTCCGCAGTTCAGGCTCTCAGCACCGATGCCCAAGGAGAAGCTCAGGATGTCTAACAAGCTCACGATTCCGTACCGCATGCGCTGGTGGGGCTGGGGTGTTGACGGCAACGACAAGCCAATCACCGCGGCCAGCGAGAAGCTCCTGCAGCGCGAAATCGGCATGTCATTGGACGCAAACAACCCGCCGCGCAATATCGCCGATGTCACCATCTCCGATAGTCGCCTCAGCAACGAGGATGTCGAGGCCCTGGGGGCTATTATCGGCGCGGATGCCGTCGCCACCGACCATGACACCCGTGTCAAGCACGCGGTCGGCCGCTCCTACCCCGACCTGGTTCGCCTTCGCGCAGCCAAGCTCGATGTCGCCCCAGATGCTGTTGTACTACCGAAAACTGAAAAGCATATCGAGGACCTGTTCAAGGTCTGCGCTGAGCGCAAGATTGCAGTCGTCCCCTTCGGCGGCGGCACCTCGGTCGTCGGCGGCGTGGAGGCTATTGACGGAGGCATGGGTAAGGCCATCGCAGTGTCCATGACCGCCTTTAACAAGATCATCGACATTGACAAGGTCGCTGGCACCGTCACCGCCCAGACCGGCGTTTTCGGCCCCGACCTGGAAAAGGAGCTGTCCAAGGCCGGCTTCACCGCTGGTCACTTCCCGCAGTCCTTCGAGTACTCCACTGTCGGCGGTTGGGTTTCCTGCCGCTCCGCAGGCCAGGAATCCTCTGGTTACGGTCGCATCGACCGCAATGTGATTGGCATGCGCGTCGTCACGCCAGCCGGCACCATGGAGTTCCGCGACATGCCGTCGTCGGCATCCGGCCCAAACCCGCGTGAGCTTTTCCTGGGGTCGGAGGGCACCCTGGGCATCATCACGCATGTGACGATTGCCCTAAATCAGCGTCCGCAAAAGGAGATGCTCTTCGACACCTACTTCTTCAACTCCTTTGAGGAAGCCGCCGAAGAGCTGCGCAAGTTGGAGCAGAGCGGAAATATCCCGCACCTAGCGCGCATCTCCGACGAGAAGGAAACGCTGTTTGGCCTCACTCAGCTGGGCTCCGCCAGCATGTCCGAGAAGGTCACAAAGTACCTGAAGCTGCGTGGCATCGATACCCCGTGCATGGTGATTTTTGGCTTCGCCCAGACTGATCCGGTCGGCGCCCGCGTCACCCGTGAGCGCCTGGCCGGTCGCCTGCTGACCAAGAAGTGCGTCCGCATGGGCTCCATTCCGGGCATGGCTTGGGTTAACCACCGCTTCTCCTCGCCGTACCTGCGCGATGTCATGATGACCCGCCGCGTCGGTGTCGACACCCTGGAGACCGCCACCACCTGGGATAACGCCGCTACACTGCGCCGCGAAATCGCCTCCGCAATGGAAACCGCTGGCGAGAAGCACGGCACCCCGGTGTACGTCTTCTGCCACATCTCGCACATGTACGAATCCGGCTGCTCGCTGTACTTCACGTACTTCTTCCGCGAGACCGAGGGCGAGATTCTCCAGCAGTGGATGGACATCAAGTCCGCGGCATCAGAGGCCATAATGAAATTCGGCGGCACCATCACGCACCACCACGGCATTGGCCAGGATCACAGCCCGCAGTACTACGAGGAGAACACCGAATTGTTCGCCAAGGTCATGCGCGCAATTAAGGACGAACTCGACCCCGCTGGCATCCTCAACCCGGGCAAGTTGGCTACCGGCCCGCGCTCCTTGGAAGAGCGTTACGACGGCAACATGATCTAACCCTGTCGCCGCCAGCTTCGGCCCAACCGCTATTTGCTGCTGACCACGGCAAAACCCGGCCTGTCTAGCCGCCAGCCTCGGTTAGCGAGCTAGACTGACCAGTTCACTGGCGTAGATTTCTGGCGACGTTGGGCCGTCATAAATAAACAGTGAAACGTAATCGTCAAGGGTAAAAGATTCGAGTGCTGCGGTCATTGTCGCTGTCGCTTCTTCCTAGAATTCCAAGCGAGAATGCTCGGATGGTGGGATGGGTCGGCTCAATCGGTGCGATTTCGTCCGTGCGACCGCAAACAGCGTGGCGTTTTACATGCCTAAGCGCGTCTTTTTAGTTACGACCTGTCTGGGGCGGCACGGACTGGAGACAGCAGCAACACATCTGCAGCGATGGTGCAGTAGCGGCGAAAGCTCGGTTCATGGACTCAGAGCGGTTGGACGCTGGGTGCATAGCCATCGAGGTGTCTCCTTCCTTGTAATCCCCGGGAAATGATTCGCAACTAAGAAAGATTTCTTGAATCAATATCCGTGCCGGTCGTTGATAATGAACAACTTAGTCTATTTCTAATTGCCTTGCAATGGGTTACGCCCCGAAATAGTTCACGCTCACTACGCACTCCACAACTTCATCACGTACGCCAGATCGTTTCATCACTATTACCGTCTTCGGGAAAGTCGAGGAAGAAAGACTATGACTGCCACGCACGCTCCTCAGCGCGATCGCTCAGCTGCGGTTTTGAACAAGGCTCGTCGGCAAGCGGACTTGAATCGTCTGCGCGAAGATACCGCTAAGGGCGCGATCCCTGATCTGCTGGTCATCGGCGCCGGTATCACTGGTGTCGGCATCGCTTTAGATGCAGCATCGAGGGGTTTGAATACCGTTCTCGTCGAATCGAAGGATTTAGCTTTCGGTACCTCTCGTTGGTCGTCGAAGCTCGCCCACGGCGGCCTGCGCTACCTTGCCAGCGGCAATGTCGGTATCGCTCGCCGCTCAGCTATTGAACGTGGTGCGCTGCTCGACGTCACCGCTCCGCACCTGGTGCATAACCTGCCGCAGGTCGTACCGGTGATGGATAAGTTTGCACCGCTGACCCGAATTTTGCCACGGTTAGGCTTTTTGGCCGGTGACTTCCTGCGCATTATCGCTGGTACCTCCGCCACTACCCTGCCGCTGTCCCGCACTGTCGGTTCCCGCCGAGTCAGCCAGCTTTCGCCGACCGTACGTAAGCGCGAGGTGAGATTCGGCTACGTCAACTACGACGGTCAGCTGCGTGACGACGCACGCTTGGTCACCGCTATCGCTCGAACTGCCGCTAGCTACGGTGCAACTATTCTGACCCGGGTGCGCTGCGAGACTGCCTCTGGCACGAGCGCCACACTAATCGACGAGCTCACTGGCGATTCCTTCGAGCTGCCTGCTCACGCTGTGGTCAATGCCACTGGTGTGTGGGCAGCCGAACTGGCGACGAACATCAAGATTCGCCCATCTCGCGGCACACACCTGGTTCTCGACGCCGCGAAGCTAGGCAACCCTACCGGCTCTCTCACGGTACCGGTGCCCGGTCACACCAACCGTTTCTGTTTTGTCCTGCCCGCAGAGCACAACCGCGTCTACATCGGCCTGACAGATGAGGATGCACCGGGCTCGATCCCGGATATTCCGGAAGTACCGGAGGATGACATCGTTTTTCTGCTCGATGTCATCAACCAGGCACTCGAGGTTCCGCTCACTCGCGGCGATGTCATCGGCGCTTTCGCCGGCCTGCGTCCACTTATCGACGCCGGCGAGGCACACACCGCTGACCTCTCTCGCGAACACGCCTTGTTGGAGGCCCCGAACGGCCTGATTTCCATTACTGGTGGCAAACTCACCGAGTACCGTCTTATGGCTGAGCAAACCGTGGATAAGGTCGAAGAGAAGCTCGGTGTTTCGCTTGCCCCGTGCTCTACCCGCACGATCCCTGTGCTGGGCTCCGAGCCGGAGGAGCTCGACCGCGCTCGCACCGCTGCCGCTGCAGGCCGTATCCCGATGCCGCTGTTTAATCGCTACGGTGCCGAATCCTTCGAGGTCATCGAATCCTGTCCGCTCGACCGACCGCTCGCCCCGGTAGCGGAGGGTCTCGATGTCACCCGCGCCGAGTTCGCCTGGCATGTGACGCACGAGGGAGCTCTCAGTGTCGACGATATTCTCGATCGCCGCACACGTCTGGGGCTGGTCAAGGCTGATCGCGAAGCTGCCCTGCCAGCTGCTGAGGAGGCACTGAGGCTGACCTAGCGCTGGTCATTGCTGTGGCTGCTTCTGATGTGGCCGTAGCTACTGGATAAAACGGGGAGTCTTCGGACTTCCCGTTTTTTCTGTATACACGGAAACTATGAGTGTAAATAACGCTGTCACATTCCCCTCCCTCGATAAACTCCGCTCCCGCGGGACAGTCAAATGGACCGCATATTCCCCGGACGTGCTGCCACTGTGGGTCGCCGAATCCGATGCCACAACCTGCCCTGCGGTCAGCGCCGCAATCGACGAGGCGTGTCAGCGCGAACAGTTCGGATACCTCTCGCAAGACATCACCGCGCTTACGACCGCAACCGCGGACTTTTCCGCAGCACGCTACGGATGGCGCCCGAACCCCGACAATATCTTTGCAGTCGCCGACGTCGTCCGCGGTGTCACGCTCGCGGTTGAACGCTTCACCCGCCCCGATTCTGCAATTGTCGTCCCCACTCCTGCCTATATGCCGTTCTTCCAGGTAGGTCCCGCGCTGGGACGCGAGACAGTGTGCATTCCCACGCTTGCCGACGGCCCAGATCTCAGCGCCCTCGAACGCGCCTTCGCCGACGGTGCCGGTTGCCTAATCTTGTGTAACCCGAATAACCCTCTCGGCTTTACCTACTCCCCCGAAAAACTGCGTGAGATTACCGATTTAGCCGCTCGCTTTGGTGCACGAGTTATCTCAGACGAGATTCACGGCCCAGTAGTTCTAAATGGCACTCACACTCCAACCGCGTCGGTGTCGGATACCGCGGCGGCCGTGACTATCACAGTGACTGCTACCTCGAAGGGCTGGAATACCGCTGGCCTCAAGTGTGCGCAGATTATCTTTAACGACGAAGATGCCAAAACCTGGCTTGAGCTGCCCTTCATTGTGCGCGAAGGCGCCTCTATTCTTGGTGTCGCCGCTGCCACCGCCGCCTACCGCGATGGTGTGCCCTGGTTGGACAACTTTATCAATGTCCTGCGCACCAACCGTGAGACTCTGCGAACACGTTTGTCCACTATTGCGCCGCAGGCTCGCTTTACCCCGCCGCAGGCATCATTCTTGGCGTGGTTGGACTTGGGTGACGTGCCTGGTGTTGACAGTGATGACCCAGCTGCGTGGTTGGTTGAAAACGCCAAAATAGCACTAAACCCCGGCTTCGCATTCGGCGAAGGCGGGGCTGGGCATGTGCGGCTTAACTTTGCGACCTCCCCGGAAATCCTCAGTGAGGCCCTGGACCGTCTCGACGCGGCCCTGCGCTTGTAGTTGACGTTTTAGTTGGTGACAGTGACGCTGCCATCGGCGTTGACAACAACGTTGGCGGCCAGAGCGCGAGCCAGGTTCATGCGAACGTGCTGCCCCTCACCGTCGGTGCGGTCGAGCGGGTAACCGGATGGGATTGCAGTCTGAGCAAGGATGGAGTTGCGCTGTTCCTCAGTCAACTGCGGGAAGCGAGTCTCCAGCAACCCTGCGTAACGCTTCGGAACAACAACTGGCTCATTAGCCGGGCCAACCTGCTTGAAGTCGTAGGTCATGCGCTCGGTGTACTGCTGAACGGCAGCTGCGGTGCTCATGTACGGGGTGTCCTTGGCAACGCAGTTGGCGATGGTGTCGCCACAGCGGTACTCGAGCTCCGTACGCAGCTCATCCATTGCTTCTTCGATGAGTGGGCGGAACTCTGGGTCTGCCCAACGGTCAGCTGCGGCCTGGTTGCCCATCATGCGGCCGCCCATGACGTCCAGAGGGTAGTGGACGCCCATGACAAGGCGAGAATGACCGGCCTCGGCCGCACGCGCCTGAATCTGTGGCGCAACCTCCGGCAACATTAGGGCCAGCAGGGTTGAAGTCCATGCAGCCTTGTTGGTGTGACCCGACGGGTAGGACGGCGTGGTCGAGTACGGGTCATCCTGGCCTTCGCGGTAGTAGCGCTCGATGCGCTCCGGCGCCACCACAAACGGGCGATCGTAGCCGTAGACGTACTTCTCGAAGAAGGTCGAGCTGACCAGACCGCCGCCGCGAGCAAGGTTGCCGGACAGCAGGGCCTTCACCTTCGGCAGCCGATCCTCATCGTAGGCATCACGGAAGTGCTGACCCAGGCTTGCACCGAAAGCAGTGGAAATATTGGCCAGTGGGTCTAGGTAGTCGTCATCAAGAGCGAGTTCCTGTGCCTGCGGGTCATTCTTGGCAGCGTTGTTAATGCGGACGACCGTTTCGAGGTTCTGGTCCATGACCTCTGGGTGGCTCTTCTCCAGCTCCACGAAAGGATGCACAACGTAGAAGTAGAACCAGTTATCGGTGGCGGCATCCGATGGGTAAGCGCGCGCAATCTGGTCCGGGCGGTACGAGGTTGGCTTCGGCGCATTCGGGTCGGTGTTTTCCCCGGAAGATGATGGCAGCGAAATGGAATCCGGGACCTCCAAGCCACCGCCGGGCAGCTTAATTCCCTCTGGAGCGGCCACATTAGCTGGGAGATCAGAAACAGAGTCCAGGCGGTTGCCCAGCTCGGCCAACGGGTTGACCGGAGCTGCCACGGCCGTTGCCGGCGTAAGCCCCATTACAACTGCCACTGCTGCGGTAGCAGCGCCGACGCGAGTACGAGTTGCAATGCGCTTGTGCGGCTTCAAAGAAGACACTGAAACATTCCTTTCCAGATTGCTGCGTGGGAGGCACCAGTTGTGAAGTGCTCTATAAGCCAAGGTCTGACAAAATCTTCACTTATGTTAAGCGCACTGTGAGGTTTCGGCTCGTTGAAAAGAAACAAGTTTTCAAGATGCTAGCGCCAATCGTGGGAACTTTCCCCCTCAGACGCCGGGTTTTCACTGATAAATGCATAAAAGAAACCGGTTGGCGGGATAAACGCCCGTCAACCGGTAAGAATTCAATACTCGCCCCAAACGGGGCTAAAAGCGTGGACTACTTGGAGTAGTCGTAGAAGCCACGTCCGGACTTGCGGCCGAAGTGACCCGCCTCAACCATGCGCTTGAGCAGCGGAGGTGCCGCGTAAGTCGGCTCCTTGTACTCATCGAACATGGCATCGGCAATGAACTTGATGGTGTCCAGACCAACCATGTCAGCCAGAGTCAGCGGACCCATCGGGTGCGCACAGCCATTGACCATGCCGGCATCGATGTCCTCTGCGGTAGCGATGCCGTCCTGCAGCATGCGGATAGCGCCGAGGATGTACGGAACCAGCAGAGCGTTAACAATGAAGCCCGAGCGGTCCTTAGCGCGAATGACGGTCTTGCCCAGCGCCTCGGAAGCGTACTCGTACGCACGCTCCGACTGAACATCACCGGTCGTCAGAGTAACGACATGCTCTACCAGAGGCAGAACCGGAACCGGGTTGAAGAAGTGCAGGCCCATGACACGCTCCGGGCGCTTGGTGGCTGCAGCAATGGACTGAATTGGTAGCGAGGAGGTGTTGGAAGCCAGGATGGCATCGTCCGACTCAACAATCTCATCGAGCTGCGAGAAGACGCTGGCCTTTACTTCCGGGTTCTCCACGATGGCCTCGATGACCAGTTCACGGTCAGCGAAGTCTTCCAGCTTGGTGGTGAAGCTAATACGCCCCAGAATCTCGTCACGTGCAGACTGCTCTAGCTTGCCACGGGAAACGGCCTTATCCAGCGACTTTTCAATACGGGCGCGACCGGACTCAAGGAACTCTTCCTTGGCCTCCCAGACCTTGACATCGCTACCGGCCTTCGCACAGACCTCAATAATTCCGGAGCCCATCTGACCGGCGCCGACGATACCTACTCGCGAGATGCTATTTGCCATTGGCGTATTTTCCTACCTTCTACTCTGGGCTATTAGTCAGCATTGTGCTTCATCCGAGTGCGCATTCGCTTGACGACGATCACAGCGCACTGGCTTTATTTACACGCTACTCACTTCCCCGGTTCCCCGGGCACGCTTTGCAGGACTTTTTACTTGAATTTCCCCCCACGAGGTTTGGGCAGCGGCTAGTACTGCATACGTTTTTCCAGCGCCTGCTGAATATCTTCCAGCTGCTGCTGAGAAGAGCGTGCCAATTCTTGCAGGTCGTTTCCGCCATGCTTTTCCAGTTCTTCCCACTGGCCGAGCATCTTATCCAGGCTGCCTTCCATCAACGTCAGATAAGCCATATCTGCGTGTGGCCCCTCCTCGTTTTCGAGGCGAGTCATGGTGGCGGTGTCGAGCTTGGTCTCAGACGGATCGACATCGACGCCGAGAGTCTTGACTAGCTGCGATTCCTCTTCAGCAAAGATTGGCTCCGCCTGCTGCGCAATCTTTCGGGTCTCTTCCGAGACCGTTTCCTTCGCAATTAGCGCCTGCGATGCTTTCTTCAGCGCCGCAGTATCCGCCGCCAGCTGAGCCAAGTTATCCCGAATAGCGGCGGTGGAGGCAACAGCACTCGGCGCCTGGCTTGACTGATGTTGGCTGCCTTCCAAAGCTGCCTCATCGCTGTCCCCACAGGCACTGAGACCAACGACGAGAGCAGAGGCCAGCACAGCAGAGCCAATACGCAGGCCGCGTCCAATCAGAGAATAGGTGTCGCTGCTGGAAGCGGCTGCGCCATCGCGAATGGTGTCTGAGGACATTAGTCGACCTGCAGCTCGCCCATGCGATCCCAGTCCTGCTTATCTGGCAGTACCTGCGAGACAATCTTCGGGGTCTCAGCGAGCAGCGGCTTCATCGCCTCCAGCCCCTTGGCGAAGTGCTCGGAATTGACGTGGGCTTCACCAGCGTCATCATCGAATGCCTCGACGAGAATGTACTGGTTGGGGTCTTCTACGCTGCGGGACCATTCAAACCACTTGTTGCCAGCCTCTGCGCGGGTGGCAGCGGTGAACTCGGCGACGTGGTCCATCCATTCGTCGGCAAACTCCGGCTTAACTTGGTAATTCACAACGATAAAAATCATGTCGCCCACTGTAGGCGCGTCCAAGCAGAATTGCACCCTTCGAAGAATAGAGTTTCGCTAAGAATTTTTCTTACGCTGACCTCAGGTGACAGTTATATTGGTTTGTATGATGAACACTCCGCTCATTCTCACCTACCAAGATAAGACCCCACGTATTCATTCCAGCGCCTGGATTGCGCCCGGCGCGGTCATTATCGGTGATGTCGAAATCGGTGCGGATAGCTCCGTGTTCTACGGTTCTGTTCTCCGAGGTGACGTCGCACCGATTCGCATTGGCCAGCGCACCAATATTCAAGACAACTCCACGGTCCATGTCGACCGAGGCGTGCCCACAATTCTCGGCGATGATGTCACCGTCGGACACATGGCTTTGGTCCACGGCACCACGGTTGAAGATGGTTGCCTCATCGGCATGAAGTCCACCCTGCTTTCACGTTCCCATATCGGCGCTGGCAGCCTCATTGCCGCAGGTGCCGTGGTATTAGAAGATCAGGTCATCGACCCCAGATCACTGGCTGCAGGCGTTCCCGCCAAGGTGCGTCGTCAACTCTCGGCTGAGGAAGCAGAGGGCTTCATCGCCCATGCAGGGCGTTATGTGGAAACAGCGTCCAACCACCGCCACCTCCGCGAGGTCGACCTGGATATGGTGACTTTTAACTAGGTGGCTGCCGAGGCACCTAGCTGAGCGGCTAGGCGGATAGTTTGACGGTTAACGTAGCAGCACTACACCACAGTCGCGCCCGCCGCGGCCAATTCCGCTAGTGCAGCCTTGCCGCGCTCCGGGTCCACCGCCGCGACCTGATTGCTCAAAACGCGGACGGAAAAACCCTCCTTGAGACCATCCAGCACAGTGGCGCGGACGCAGTGGTCAGTCGCAACACCCACCACATCGATTTCTTCGATGTCAGAGGCGCGGAGAGCGTCGGCAAGCGAAACGTCAGCCTCCGTTGTTCCCTCGAAACCGGAGTAGGCGGCGGCGTACTCCCCTTTCGTAACATCGATGCGCACAGCAGCGGGGTTGAGCTGCTCAAAAAACGCAATAGCGCGCTGCATGCCGGGGTGAATTTCCGCACCCGGGGTACCTGCGACACAGTGTTTCGGCCAGGTATCGACGAAATCCGGGGTTTCAGAGAAGTGAGTGCCTGGGGCGATGTGATTGTCACGGGTGGTCGCAAGAACCGAGTACTTGTTCGCTGTGCCCGCGACATGCAGATAGGTAGCGGTGTACGCTGCCTCAGCACCGTCGACGGCAAGTGCGCCGCCGGCGGAAAAATCATTCTGAGCGTCGACGACTACCAGTGCCATGCGGGGACGCGCCGGGCGTTGTTGTTCCTCGGAGCCGGCATCGTTGCTGGTATCTGACTCGTTGTCCGCGTTATCGGCGTTGCCCGCGTTGACCTGTCGGTAGATTTCGGAGAAGGAAGCGTTCATGGCCTATATCTTGCCACGTGCTCACATTCAGAGGAGCACGCTAACTATCGACAAGACTTCAACAAGCTACCGACAACAAAGAGTCAATCCGGTGTAGCGGTTAGAATCGTTTCGATAATCCTTTGATACGACGTCGGCTCTTAGTCGCGTCCTCCAATGCGGGAGGTTTTTATGGCAGGCGGACTTGTCGCGCTGCTTGACGACGTTGCCACGATTGCACGGGCTGCAGCGGCAACAACAGACGATATTGCGGCTGCGGCCGGCAAAGCTAGCGCTAAAGCCGCCGGTGTTGTGGTTGACGACGCTGCGGTGACGCCTAAATTCGTCGATGGTGTCTCGCCGAAACGCGAGCTGCCGATTATTTGGCGTATCACCAAGGGCTCCTTGGTAAATAAAATTGTCATTATTCTGCCGATTGCGCTGCTGCTCAGTCAGTTTCTGCCTTGGGCGCTGACGCCGATTTTGATGCTCGGTGGCTCATACCTGTGCTTTGAGGGCATGGAAAAGGTCTGGGAGAAGATTAAGCACCGGATCTCTCCCGATCAGACTGAGCAGGAACGGATGGAGGCGGCGACCAACCGCACACCGCAGAATGAAGATTCGCTGGTGAAGTCTGCAATTTTCACCGACTTAATTCTCTCTGCGGAAATCATGGTGATTTCTCTCAATGAGGTCGCTGATCAGCCGCTGCTCAACCGCGCGCTGATTCTTATCGTGGTGGCACTCATCATCACGCTTGCGGTCTACGGCGTGGTGGGCTTCTTGGTCAAGATTGATGACATTGGCCTGCACCTGCAGTCCAAGGAGTCAGCCGGTATCAGCAAGTTTGGTGCGGCGCTGGTCAAAGCCATGCCAATCGTTCTGAACACGATCGGCATTATCGGCACGTTTGCCATGTTGTGGGTCGGTGGCCACATCATGGTGGTCGGTCTCGACGAGCTGGGCTGGCACCTCCCCTACCAGCTAGTCCACAACCTTGAGCAGCTGTTTACCGGCGGCTTCCTCGGCTGGTTGGCCAACACCACCGGCTCACTGATTTTCGGCACCATCTGGGGTGCAATCATTGTGGCGATTGTCGCCGTGCTGCCATTCGACCACGGCAAGCACGACAAGTCTGACCAGGAAAATGCAGCGAAGGCCTCTGCCAAGGAAAGCTGACGCTTAGGAGTAGGTGACCTCGCCGTCGACGTAGACCCAACGTCGCGCACGACGAACAAAACGGGAACGCTCGTGCATCGTGCCGACACCGTCATGGTCATGAAAGGCCGCTTCAAATTCCACGATGCCTTCGCGGTCGTCCTCGCCACCATCGACAGTGTTGATGATGGTGAGTCCTTCCCATTCGACACCGTCATCGACATTGATAACTTCCGGGCGGTACCGCGGATGCCACGTCCGCCAGATGTAATCCACCTCGTGGGCAGCGTAAGCGCTGTACCTCGCTGCCATCAGCTCAGCTGCGGTCAAAGCCTCCCGCTCACCGCGGTGCAGCGGGCCACAGCACTGCCCGTAGAGTCCCCCACCGCACGGGCACAAATCGGAATCAGTAACGCGGGCGCGAGCGAAAAATGCGTTCCCGCTTCCTGCTCTAGCACCGTTTCCTGTTCCCAATCCGGCCTCCGTTACAGCACTGTTTTCTCTTAACTGCCGACCCATAGTCGCCAGCCCCTCCCCAATCTCACACGTGGTACTAAACACGTCCTAACAACGTCTTTACATACCTACCAATTGGCCGGCAGCGCCGCTAGTCGGTTTAGCCCCGAGAGGCTTGACGACGGCTAACGCGTCGCCCTCGGCATTCCTTCCGCAAAGCCCGCAGCGGATTGAATTCCCACCACTGCCCGCTCAGCGAACTGCTCGATGGTGGCCGAACCCGCGTATGTAAACGACGAACGTACACCCGAGATAATGCGATCGATCTGGTCTTCCACACCTTCGCGGCCGGGCTCCAGGTAGATTTTCGCAGTCGAGATGCCCTCTTCAAACATCTCACGCCGGGCCTTCTCAAAGGCCTCTACCTGCGCATTTCGGCTCTCCACCGCACGGTGTGAAGCCATGCCAAAGGACTCCTTGAACATGCGCCCGTCGACGTCCTTCTGGACATCTCCTGGGGACTCGAAAGTGCCGGCAAACCACGAGCCAATCATCACGTTGGACGCACCCGCAGCCAACGCAAGCGCAACATCGCGGGGATCCTTCACTCCACCGTCAGCCCAGATATGCACGCCGCATTCACGAGCAGCTGCAGCGCATTCGAGCACGGCGGAGAACTGTGGACGCCCAACACCGGTCTGCATTCGGGTTGTGCACATCGCACCCGGACCGACGCCGACCTTAATAATGTCGGCTCCCGCCTCCGCTAGGTCGCGAACACCATCGGCGGTCACGACATTGCCAGCGGCAATTGGCACAGGCGGGTTGAGCGCGCGGACTCGTCGTAAAGCACGGAGCATCGATTCCTGATGACCGTGCGCGGTATCGACAACGAGCACGTCGGCGCCTGCATCGAGCAGTGTCTTCGCGCGCCCTTCAACATCACCGTTGATGCCGAGCGCCGCACCGACGCGCAGCTTTCCCTCAGTGTCAACAGCGGGCTTGTAAAGCGTCGCACGCAGCGCGCCCTTACGCGTGAGAATACCCACCAGCGCACCATCGGCGTCCACCACCGGAGCGAGCTTGCGCCCGGATGCAGTGAGCTGGTCGAAGGCGTCACGGGGCTCAATGTCAGCCGGAAGCGTAAATAGCGAAGTGGACATGAGCGTCCCCACCTGCGCAAAGTTGTCAACGCCCGCCAGATCACGGCCGGTGATCAGACCAACCGGTTTGTTGTCTTCCACCACCACTGCCGCACCGTGCGCGCGCTTCGGCAGAAGATGGCGCGCATACCCTGCGGTGTGGTGAGGCTTGACGACGATCGGGGTGTCGAAAACCAGCCCAGCGGACTTGACCTTGCGAATACTCTCAGCGGCAATATCAGCTGGAACGTCCTGCGGCAGGATGGCAATTCCGCCTCGGCGGGCGGTGGTTTCGGCCATCCGGCGCCCGGAGATAGCCGTCATATTGGACACCACAATCGGAATGGTTGTGCCGGTGCCATCATTAGTGGACAAATCGACACCCATGCGAGAGCCGACGGATGACTTCGACGGCACCATGAACACATCGCTGTAGGTCAGCTCGTAGGGCACGGACTGATTGTTGAGGAATTTCACATACCCCAGGATATGCTGATTTTTCCGGCGCGCACGGTGAGAGTGCACAGAGGTGAGCATCAGTGGCCGGCCTTGCCTGGTGTAGGTTCGAACGGGACTCCACTGACTCAACCGGGATTACCTTTCCCAGGAAAGATGCTTAGCAAAATCTGATGAAAACGCCGATCAAAGATTACCTTTCCGAAATCGTCGAATCCGTCCGCCCCGATGAGTCTGGCGAGGTGGCGGACTATATTCCCACCCTTGCTGAAGCTGATCCCGACCGCCTGGCACTAGCTATGACCACGGTGTCAGGCCGCACCTACACCGCGGGCGACACCGATACTGAATTCACGATTCAGTCGATGTCCAAGCCCTTCGCTTATGCCGCAGCCATCACTGAGCACGGCAAAGACAAAATCGACAGTATTGTGGGCACCGAGCCTTCCGGTGAGGCCTTCAACGAATTGTCGTTGGAGCAAGGCACGCACCGACCAAAGAATCCGATGATTAACGTCGGCGCACTGGCGATCAACCAGTTCGTATGCCAGCCAGGTGCCAACTGGAAGACTCGCACCAAGCACATGGTGGAGCTTCTCTCAACTTTGGCTGGCCGCAAGCTCCGCGTTGACTACGACGCCTATGAAAGCGAAATGGACTCCGCGCATCGAAACATGTCCATCGCGCATATGCTGGCAGCTTACGGTTTTATCGAAACCACGCCCCACGATGCTGTCCGCGGCTACACCGCACAGTGCTCCGTGCTGGTCAACACCCGCGATGTCGCCATGATGACCGCAGTGTTGGCCAACGGCGGCGTTAACCCGGTTACCAACCAGACTGTGCTCAGCCGCTCGGTTGTTCGCCGAGTCTTGTCCGTGATGGCTATTGCCGGCATGTACGACGAGGCCGGTGAATGGTTTACCGAAGTCGGAATTCCCGCCAAGAGCGGTGTCGCCGGCGGCTTGCTGGGCGCGCTGCCTGGACAGGCGGGTCTCGCAGCCTTTTCACCGCGATTGAACGACCACGGCAACAGCGTCCGCAGCATTGCCATCTTCCGGAAGCTCTCCGAAGATTTGGGCCTTCATCTCATGGATGCCGATGCGATTGGTTCGCGTGCGCTGCGCGGTACGCGCGTCAGCAATGGCCGCTCGATCATCGAGATTCAGGGGCCAGTCAACTTCACTGCGGCCGAGATTGTTCTCAACAGGTTGGCGACTTCCACACCGTCGGAAAGCGAAGTTGTCTTCGACGTCAGCCGCGTTGGCGTTGTCAACCCGGTGGGGCGCACCTTGATTCTGGAAGCGATGCGACGTCTGAGCCACGAGGGCAAGGAGATCTTGTTCTACGACCCGGAGGGCGTACTGCCGAACCCAGATATGGGCGAGGGGCTGCTGCCGGTCATCATCCAGGATGCGCCGTAAACTACGCTAACCGAAATCCAATATGGTGGTTCGGGTAGTCTTGAACAATCGTAACCCCCGAAAGACAGCAGCGCGATAACAACCGGAGGGATATAAATGCAGGTCAGCGATGTAGCATTAGTCTTCGAGGGCGGAGGGACTCGCAATAGTTACACGGCACCTTTCGTCGAACGGCTACTTCGCGAGGACATCGATGTCGGTTGGGTCGGCGGGGTAAGCGCCGGTGCCTCTCACGTAGTCAATTACCTTTCCCGGGATATCCAGCGCTCCATAAATAGCTTCACTGACTTCATTGCACAGCCGGCCAGCAGCGGCTGGCGCCCAATGTTGCGCGGACGCGGCTATTTCGATGCCGAGTACATCTATGAAGACGCGGGGCTTCCCGACGGCGCCATGCCCCTGGATTACGAGACTTTTAAGAACAATCCAACTCCCTATCGGATTTCTGCTGTCCGAGCGGATACGGGCGAGACCATCAACTGGGGGCCGGACAATATCCCAGATCTACCCACGCTGATGAAGTACACTCGCGCCAGTTCGACGATTCCGGGCGTCATGCGTATGCCCTATATTGATGGCGTTCCCTTCGTCGACGGTGCACTGGGATCATCAGGCGGTATCCCAATCGATGCCGCAGAAGCCGACGGCTTTAAGAAGTTCCTCATCGTTCTGACCCGTCCGAAGGGATTCCGCCGCACCGCCCCTAAGCGCCCACAGCTGCTGCGGCAGATTTTCCGCAGTAACCCGGTGGTGGCTGAGCTACTTATCACCAGGCACGAGCGCTACAACGCCTCCCTCGATTGGGCTGCTGAGCTTGAACGAAAAGGCCAAGCATATGTTTTCTACGCAAATAATATGAGCATCACAAAGGCGGAGCGGAAGCGGTCGAAGCTGATACACAACTACGAGCTCGGCCGGGCGCAAGCCGATGCCGAATGGCCAGCAATTCTAGAGTTCATGGGCTTGTAGCTTCCGCCACCTTTAGGAAGCTTTTCGTTCATTCCTCTTTACTGCGTACGTAACCTTGTGTTAACCTTTGCGTAGCGAACAACCTCGTTAGGTAAGGCTCCTATATCTACATAGGCCGCTGCCCTCCACTTTATCGAGAGTTTCGAACGACTCCCGAGGCAAGGGTCCATCTGAAGTGGCCACCTTTAGTTACGGTATTACATTGCCAACACTCTTAGGCGAAGGAGCCATAATTTTTCAATCAACAGAAATTCCCTCCTAGCAAAGGAGCTGGGATACCTGGAAAAGGATCCACAATGACACAGACACAGAACACCATCGCCAACTTCTTCAAGCCGAAATCTTCAATCAGCCCGTACAGCCTCCTGCCTGACACCGTAAGCATGCACATGACGGATTCTTACATTGCGCTGCCGGAGGACATCACTGTCGGTGAGGCACTGAGCACCTACGCAGCTGAATTTGCTCGTCTCGATGACGATACCTGTGTCTTCCTCGTCGACGATGAAGGCTACCTGACCAGCGACATTACGCTGAAGGAACTCCGCGAATACGCCGACCGCGATGCCTATATGAACACCGTCGGCGCTCCTGTGAAGGTCTTCGTCAAGCCCGAGGATCCAGCTGCCATCAGGGCTCGCCAGCTTATCGACGGGCGTCGCAGCGAGTTGCCCGTCGTCAGCAGCGGCAAGCTGGTAGGGGTTCTTACCGACCGCATCTCTGAGCGTATTCTTGGCAGGACTAAGGCAGCTAAGAAGGCAAAGAAGTCTAAGGGATTCTTCTCACCGATTACCGCGTTTTTCGGTGCCGCCAATAACTAGAGCGACTGGCTTGGGATGGTAACCCGAGTAACTCGAAAGGCCAGCTAGCGTTTGCTAGCTGGCCTATTCTTGTTGACACACTGTTTTATCCCCCCACAGGAGAGAAGTCGACAGGAGGCAGATCGTGGCACGAGACTGGATTCGGGTAGCCCTGGGCATGTTCGCTGTTGCATTTGGCGCCAACCTCTTTGCTCCACTCCTGCCCGCGTATCGAATAACCGATGCTCTCAACCAGTCCCAGGTCACCTTTCTCTTCGCCATCTACGTCGCAGGGCTCATCCCGGCGCTACTCGTCTGCGGCCCACTTTCCGACCGGCTCGGCCGTCGCGCCATCATCCGGCCCGCACTCATAACCTCTGCCGCCGGCTCCGTCGTCCTACTCACCGGCGTCTGGTTCCACTTCCCATCACTGCTGATAGGACGCCTTGTCGTCGGCATTTCGATGGGTATGGTAATGGCCGCCGGCGCCTCGTGGATCAAAGAGATTGCGCCCGTCGCACCTCAAATTTCCGCCCGGCGCGCAACCGTTGCGCTCTCCGCCGGGTTCTCCCTCGGTCCCCTGGCTTCCGGGTTGGTCGCGGAGTTTGCTCCCCGTCCCGACGTCATCCCCTATCTTGTTCATCTCGCGCTGCTGCTTAGCATCGCACCATTGACATGGAACGCCTCCGGCGGACTGCCAACCTCAGCGCCCAGCGACACCCCGCAACGGTTCTTCTCCTCTGCCACCCTAAGCCCGAGATTCCTGTGGGCAGTCGCCGCTTGGGCACCGTGGGTCTTCGGTGCCGCGTGCACATCGTTCGTCGTCCTTCCGACAATCGCCGAATCCAGCTACCCCATTGCCTTTGCCGGACTCATCGCCTGCATCACGATGGGCACCGGCGTTCTGGTGCAACCACTGGTCACTCGAATCAGTTCCAGCAGCTTTATCCCGCCAGCTATTTTCGGTCTTGGCTTAACGACGGTCGGAATGCTGCTCAGCCTCATCGTCGCACTCACCCAGAACGTGTGGAGCGTTTTCCCCGCCGCTCTGACCCTCGGTGCCGCGTACGGCGTAATGATGGTCTCCGGCCTCCGCGAAGTGCAAATTATCGCACCGCCAGCCGAGTTGGGCGCTGCCACCGCTATCTACTATTCGCTGACCTATGTTGGTTTCTTCGCTCCTTTTGTTATTTCTTTCGCAGCGCCGAAATTCGGGTTTGTGCCCGTTTTCATCTTCGGTGCGATTATTGCATTGGTATCCATGTATCCCGTGGCAAAGGTTGCGCAGTCTGCGGTGAGGTCCGACGGAGCATCGTAAAGCAGACGCGACTGAAATTCTTGTTTTTGGGAAGCGTGCTGAGACGAGCTCTTGTATTCTTTCTTTCACAAAAGCTTGGCTCCGGCCCAGGGCTCCTGGGCGGGTTGCATAGGTTGTTGAAATTCAGCTCGATGGAATGAGGAATCATGAAGCAGCGCAGCTCTGGAATGTGGAAGAAAATTGCGGCAACCGTTGTCGCAGGTTGTACAAGCGCCGCCCTGCTCACCGCATGTGGCTCGGGGGAAGAAAGCAGCAATGCCGGTGGTGAGGCAGGCAAAGAGTCGACCAGCAAGATGACGAAAGCAGATGGGTCAGCTCCTGCTGCAGCCGAGGATCAGCTCCTGCTCACAAATGAAGTTCAAGGGGCGGACTTCTCCGGAAACAAGATCACCGGGTTCAAAGATGCCATGGAGATGTTTTCGGAAGATTCCATGAAGTTTGAACCGGCCGAATGCGCCACTTTCACCAACTCAACTGAGGAATTGGAGAATGCTGCCGGCGCTTACACGGACATTAAGGAAGAGAACGTCACTGTCAGCGTCTCGATATTGAAGAATCCTGAGGCGTACCAAAAGTACGAGGACAGCCTCGAAAAGTGCTCCGACGTGACGGCTACGATGGATGCTTCCGACATTCTGAAAGACTCCATGGAAGGTCAGGAGATTTCTCCTGAGATGCAGGACATGTTTAATGACATGGACATGACGACCACAATGAAACTGCACCGAGAAAAGTGGGAGCCAAATCTTTCCGTCAAGCCAGCTGAGTTCACTGCACACGAGACCAGTGCGAACATCAACGCCGGTGGCACGGATACTACGGCCACCAGCTACGACATTGTCGGGATCGTCAATGGCGTAATGGTAATGGTGTCCGCCGCCCCGACTCCGGATGTACCAACTGGCAACATGGAAAACACGACGGATCCCATGCAGATTCCAGAGGCAGCTCCGGAGTCTAAGGAAGCAGCAAAGAAGCGCGCCTTGGAGGTCTTCGATGCCCAGGCAAAGAAGATTATGGATGCTGCTTAGTTTTTCTTCTTAGCCTACTGTTTTCTGAAACCACAGTTTTTGCGAAATAGCGGGACGCAATCGCTGAGGAACAGCAGCACACAAGTACTGGAGTCTCCCTAGAACTCCGTTAATTCCTGCACTTTGGGACTCCAGAACGCAGCTCGTGGCGCGTTGAGAGTTTTAAGGTGCGGGTTCGTTATTTCGTCAAGTGCGCGCACGTAGTCCGGCACAATATCCCGCGGAATTCTCAGGCCCATGGTCAGGTACGGAATCCAACGGGAGCCACGCCCATCAGGATTGAGACGGCTGATTTCGCGGACGGCCTCTTCCAGCTCATCGCTGGTTTCCAGCAACCAGGCAACAGTCTGCTTACTCTTGGTGCCGAAGATGACCGTTCCCACTCTGCGAAACTCCGCTGGCATAAGCGGTGGGAGAATTTCGGCTGCTCGTTGAATTACCGCTGGGCGCATGGTCGGCGCGAAGGTGCCTGTGATGTGCGGCTTCTGATTCTGCTGCGGAAAGCCACTCTCTGCGAGTTGCGCAAAGATTTCTCTTACTTGCGCCTCTTGCTCAGGCAGAAGGTACATCAGGATGTTGTCGGGTGACACCATGTGACGTTTACTCCTCCCCTATTGCTGTCGGTCGACCCACTTGAAGCACTGACGAAGAGCGCCATTACTAGAGCTCTTCACCTAAGGCACTCAGGACCTTGCACTCCAGAGCATAGCGTAAGGATTTTCCACAATTTATAACCTACCTATAGGAATTTCTAGCCTCTTATTATTTCTCCTGTTAAAAACACCTTTTTATTGGGATAATGGGGATGGGCAGGATTCCTGAAAGCTCTCTAGACCATCTTCAAAGACAGTGTGGAGTGACGGCCAATTCTCCACGCTGCACAAATACCGACACGGCTGGAAAGGTAAGTAAAGACACGGCACCGAAACCTAAAAAGACTACGCCCCCGAAGAATCAAAAGCTGGTGAAGAGCAAGACAAGCTTCAGTCGCGACGAGCTCGCTGGTTTGCTGGAGACGCTGGCAGCTCGCATCCGCGCCGGGGAAATGACTCTCGGCACTGGCGAGTCCGCGGTGACGATGACTATGCCGACATCGTTTAATACCACGATAGAAGTCGTCGATTCCCGAAAGCGTACCGGCATCGAGCGCGGGCTAGAGCTGGAAATTGACTGGATGGTCGACGAGGCTGGCGAGCCCGTCGAAAAGCCAGAACCAGCATCTGGCTTCGCAATCTCCTAGCGGGCTTGTTGCTGTCCAATCTGTCGCACAATGAACTCCTGCACGCCGAGGAGCGCCCGTCGCCGACACAACTCACTACCGCTCGCCATTTCCGCAGGTCACAGCGAACAGATCTGAGTCGTTTTGGTCGATTTTGCGTCCTTTGGCCGTCAATTACCGCTGCGACACTGGCCGACAAGCAAGCCGTCGTCAAGCAACACCCAATTACACCCGCCAGGCACCCACGCCTCCCCACATTGCATGAGGTGACGCTAACCTAATTCGGGAAAATTCGCGACGAAGGGAACGCGCATGGCCAACGGCAAGAAAGGCCACAAGGGCAAGAAGAAGGACTCCGCCAAAGCCAAGAAAAAGGCTGCGGCAACGACCTCGCTACGTCTGCCCGAATACTCGAAGGCCGAGGCCAAAGCCGCGAAAAAGCTCGCCGGCAAGGACCCCTTTAAACTGGCTGCGATGACGCCGAAGAAGAAGTGCTGTAAATCCGGCATCCGCTGCCTGCGCTGCCCTGTGGTGCTACACAAGCTCAATCGCGAGATCAAAAACGGCGAAGTCGACCATGCCACCCTGCTGCTCGTCGCCGCGAAAGCCCGGATCCGGTAGCCGGCCCTCGCCCCCCAGCCCGCCGTCGGGCCGTCCCATGAGCAGTGGTGTCGCGCTCTGTATGGCACTGGTACCGATTCTCCTGGGCTATCTGCTCTTCGGACACCGGCTCATACGCGTCATTCCAAGCACCGCGACAACGCTCCAGGGAACACTCGCCAGGTCAGGAAGTTTTATTCCGTCGACATAAGGCCTCGGCCAGAACCGGGAATGTGACCGTCGGAGGATTGCACCGTGTGTATCCTTTGAGTGTCATTGAGCCTTGAAGGAGCAAGAAAAGAGCATGCCCCACCCACGCGCCGTCTCTAGGATGGACATCCGGCCGCGTGCCCTGCGTTTCGCACCGCGCCGCTCGGACTGGTCCCGCGCGACAATCGGGCGCGACCTATCGGCAGGCCTCATGGTGGCCCTCGTCGCACTCCCCCTCGGGCTCGGCTTCGGCGTAGCGTCCGGTGTCGGTGCGGCGGCCAGAATTACGACGGCCATCGTCGCGGGCATCCTGGCCGCGATCTTCGGCGGTAGCAATGTCCAGGTAAGCGGCCCGACCGGCGCAATGACCGTCGTGTTAATCCCCATCGTGGCCAACCATGGTGCCGATGGGGTACTCGTCGTCGGCGTGCTGGCAGGGCTCATGCTGCTCTTGTTGGCGTTCACCGGCGCTGGCCGCGCGATGAAGTACATGCCACTACCTGTCGTCGAAGGTTTCACCGCCGGTATTGCGTTAATCATCGGTCTCCAACAGCTGCCCGCAGCACTTGGTGTTGACGTGGACGGCGAGAAAGTCCTCGGGTTGGCGTGGGGCTCGATCAAAGCTTGGTTAGATGCTCCGGCATGGCAGGCGCCGGTGATGACCATTGCGGTGGCGGCTGGAATCGTGCTTGCTGCGCGCGTTCGTAGCGGCTTCCCCGCGGCGCTGGTGTTGGTAGCTGCCGCGACGGCCATCAACATGCTGGCAGACAGCGGCCTGAAGACAATCGGGTACATCCCGTCGACGTTGCCTGCCCCGCGCTGGCCACAGATCCCGTGGGAGCACCTGGATTCGCTTCTGTTGGCAGCAGTCGCCGTCGCAGCTCTCGGCGCGTTGGAATCGTTACTATCTGCGACGGTTGCCGACGCAATGACTGTTGGCGACCGGCACGATCCCGACCGCGAGCTCTTCGGACAGGGCGTGGCCAACGTCGTCGCGCCCCTGTTCGGCGGGATTCCCGCGACCGCCGCGATCGCCCGAACTGCCGTCAATGTGCGGGCAGGCGCAGGCACACGCCTGGCAGCGGTGTTCCATTCGCTGCTCCTGCTCGTCGCCGTACTCGTCGCGGCTCGGTGGGTGGGCGAGATTCCTCTCGCCGCGCTCGCCGGCGTGCTCATCGCCACTGCGATTCAGATGATCCACCCGCGGAACCTCCGCTCGGTGATACGCGCCACCAAGGGCGACGGGGCGACCCTGCTCATCACGGCTGCCGCCACCGTCGTGTTCGATCTTGTCGTCGCCGTGCTCATCGGCCTCGTTATGGCGGGCTTCTTCGCACTGCGCGATACCGCCCGCACGGCGGTATTAGAGGCCGCCCCGCTAGACGAGGGAGACCACCGCGACAAGGAGCGTGAGCTTCTCGACGAGCACATCGCCGCCTTCCGTATGGAAGGCCCCCTCTTCTTTGGTGCAGCGCACGATTTCCTCCTCGAGCTCGCTGATGTCTCGTCGGTCAAGGTTGTCGTGCTCCGCATGCGCTACGTTACGACGATCGACGCCACCGGCGCCCAGATGCTCGCCGACACGATTGGGCGCCTCGAACGCCGCGGTACCAGGGTCTTGCTCGCAGCCACGAAGCCCGAACATATTCCGGTGTTGCGCGAACTCGGCGTATTCGACCAGCTTGCGCACGAGAATCACGTCTTCGACAACACTCTCGACGCCATCGCCCACGCCCGACTGCATGCCTCGCGCATTCAGCATGAAGAGTCTGATGGCGCACCCGCGGCATCGCAGAGTCAATAGCTTGGCTGAGCCAGACAATGGTCACTCCGTCGCAGTCGACCCTGCAATCGTGGGTCCACATCCCCATCGCGCGACGCTTGAAAAACCTTTACACGTTGCACTTAAACTCCACGACGTGTCGTTGCAAAGTCACCTTCTCATTCGTGAAGCCGATGTGAGTGTAATCGCTTGGCGCGTAGCATTGGTGACATGCGCATTTTCACCGTGGGCCACTCCAACCTCGAGTTCGAGGACTTCGCTGAAATGATCAAGGCGGCCGGTGTGGCATCCATCGTGGATGTGCGCAAGCTGCCCGGGTCCAGGAAGTACCCGTGGTTCAACGGCGACCACCTTGCCGAACACCTTCCCACATGTGGCATCACTTACAGCAGAAGCGAGGGCCTAACCGGACGGCGCAACGTGTCCCACTCGGTGCCGTTTGAGGTTAACGGCAACTGGCGTAACCGCAGTTTCCACAATTACGCCGACCATGCGCTGGGCGAGGAGTTCTCCGACGCGATCTCGCAGCTACGGGCGAACGCAGCCGAAACTCCCACCGCGATCATGTGCTCCGAGGCGGTGTGGTGGCGCTGCCACCGGCGTATCATCGCCGACCACCTCATCGCCCACGGTGACGAGGTTGGCCACATTATGGGCCTGGGTGCAGCCGGGGCGAAGGTGAGCGAGGCAACGCTCAACGACGGCGCAGTCATCGGCAACGATCTCCTCGTGCGCTACCCCGAGCGGGGCTAGCGCATACACCAGAGCCCAGGGGGCTGCATCCTCCTCGGCCTGACCTACGCTTTGTATTCATGGAGCGCCCGCCACCTTATGAGCAGCAGTATCGGAGGCGCACCAGCGGATAGCACGCTCAAACGAGCTTTAGGTTAGGAAATCTGAACCGCTCAATCTAAGAAGACCACCGGGGACTCCGGTAGCGCCCCAAAGCGCCGAATCGAAAAATCGATCTACCGTCTTGCCACGGACCTAGACGTCGAGCTTAAAGTCCACGGTATCTCGTTGCAAAGTTACTTTCTCGTTAGCACCATGAAAAGGAGTGGTATCCAATGAAAGCGTTCGGATTCTTAAGCTTCGGGCATTACGCCTTCGGTGGCCAGCGCGGGCCATCTGCGGAAAAGATCGCCAAGACTCATCTGGAGATCACCCAGGCTGCGGACGAAATCGGCGTGAACAACGCGTCCTTCCGAGTCCACCACTTCGTGCCGCAGGCCTCCGCCCCGATGCCGCTGCTGGGTGCTGTCGCGGCCACCACCAAACACATCGAGATGGGCACCGGTGTCATCGACATGCGCTATGAAAACCCGCTCTACCTCGCCGAAGAGGCCGCGTCGCTGTACCAAATTTCCGGTGGCCGCGTGGCCCTGGGCGTCTCGCGCGGCGCCCCAGAGGTGGCTGACCGCGGCTGGGAGGCCTTCGGCTACAAGGGTAAAGCGCCCAACGGCGCGGACGTGGCGCGAGCCCACCTCGAGGCGTTCATGGCTGCAGTGGACGGCAACGGATTCGCCACCGCCGCACCGCTAGACCGGCAGTACCCCAACATGTTCCAACCCGGCTCCGCCCTGCCGGTCTTCCCCATGGTGCCCGAGCTGCGTAAGCACATTTTCTACGGCTCCGGCACCCACGCTTCTGCCGAGCAAACCGCCAAGGACGGGCTCAACCTGATGTCCTCCACCCTGGTCTCCGAGACCACCGCCGAGACTCTGGGCGAAATCCAGGCGGATCAGATCAGCCGCTACCGCGCCGCGTGGAAGAAGGCGGGCCACGATTGGACGCCGCGTGTGTCGGTGTCCCGCTCCGTCTTCCCCATCGTCGACGGCGCGGACATGCAGTTGTTCGGCATGCAGGCCTCCGGCTCCGATCAGGTGGGCATGCTTCCCGACGTCGGCGCCTCCACCTTCGGCCGCACCTACGCCGCCGAGCCGGACAAACTCATTGAGCAACTCAAAGCCGACGCCGCCGTCATGTCCGCCGACACCCTGCTCATCACCATCCCCACTGGGATGGGCGTCGACGTCAACGTGAAGATCTTGGACAACTTCGCCACGCATGTCGCCCCCGCGTTGGGTTGGCAGCCGAATCACGAAGGCCCAGTTACCGGCTATCCCATCGACTAATTCCTCCAGTTCGCAAGCTCTTCGCTTCAATGTCAGTTCAGTGCGTGTTGAAAAGTTCAGTAATTGCTGTATAGTTCAGCATATGCTGACTATTGCTTCACGCCTCGACGTCATGAACCGGCTCGGCCGGGCCATGGCGGATCCGACGCGCTCCAGAATCCTGATCACCCTACTCGACGGCCCGAGCTACCCGGCCGTGCTTTCGCGCGACCTGGACCTGACCCGCTCGAACGTCTCGAACCACCTGACCTGCTTGCGTGACTGCGGCATCGTCGTCGCCGAGCCGGAGGGCCGCAAGACACGCTACGAAATCGCCGATCCGCACCTTGCGACAGCGCTCAACGCGCTAGTGAACGCGACGTTGGCTGTCGACGCAAACGCCCCGTGCATCGACCCTGAGTGCTCGGTGCCCGGCTGCGACGGGAAAGGAGCGGACGCATGAGTTCAGTATGTGGATGCGAACACGAACCAGCCACGGAGATCGAAGATCTCGATCGGCCATGGTGGAAGGACCCCGAGTTGCTACTGCCGATCTTCTCCGGCGTAGCCCTCGGTATAGGCCTGGCGCTGGATTGGTCCGGGCTAGAGACACCCGCGACAGTCCTGTTCTGGATCGGCCTGTTGCTAGGGGCGTATACGTTCGCGCCCAGCGCTATCCGGAACCTTGTCACAAAGCGCAAGCTCGGCATTGGCTTGCTGATGACGATCAGCGCGGTCGGCGCGGTAATCCTCGGTTACGTCGGAGAGGCCGCGGCGCTAGCGTTCCTGTACTCGATCGCCGAGGCACTGGAAGACAAGGCGATGGACCGGGCCCAAGGCGGACTGCGGGCACTGTTGAAGCTGGTACCGCAAACCGCGACCGTGCTGCGCGACGGTACGGCGGTTGAGGTCGCAGCGAAGGACCTCGCGGCTGGCGAGCTGATGCTCGTGCGCCCCGGAGAGCGGATTGCCACGGATGGCATCATTCGGTCTGGGCGCTCCAGCCTTGACACCTCAGCGGTCACCGGAGAATCCATTCCGGAGGAGGTTGCGCCCGGCGACGAGGTGCCCGCGGGAGCAATCAACTCCGCCGGCGTGCTGGAGGTCGAGACGACCGCAGCTGGAACGGACAACTCGCTGACCACACTCGTGGACCTGGTCGAGCAGGCGCAGGCGGAAAAGGGCGACCGCGCCCGGATCGCCGACCGGATTGCCCAACCCCTAGTGCCCGGGGTGATGATCCTGGCGGTGCTGGTCGGCATGATTGGCTCGCTGCTGGGCGACCCCGAGACGTGGATCACCCGCGCGTTGGTGGTCCTGGTCGCAGCATCGCCGTGTGCACTGGCAATCTCCGTGCCGCTGACGGTCGTGGCCGCGATCGGCGCGGCCAGCCAGTTCGGCGTGGTCATCAAATCCGGCGCGGCGTTCGAGCGACTCGGCGGCATCCATCACCTGGCGGTGGACAAGACCGGAACCCTTACCCGCAACCAGCCCGAGGTTACCGACGTGGTCCCGGCAGACGGATTCGATCCGGCGCAGGTGCTTGCTTTCGCGGCGGCAGTTGAGCAGCAATCGACGCACCCCCTCGCTGCGGCGATCGCGGCAGCGGTGCCCGAAGCGCCCGCTGCCTTGGACATCAGCGAGGAAGCCGGGCATGGCATCGGCGGCACCGTCGAAGGTCGACGGGTACTTGTGGGCAGTCCCCGGTGGATCGACGCCGGGCCACTGAAGGCAGACGTTGAGCGCATGGAGTCCGAGGGTCAAACCTGCGTCCTTGTCACCGTCGATGACGCCCTCGCCGGGGCGATCGGGGTCCGCGACGAACTGCGGCCCGAGGTGCCCGAAGCTGTGCAGGCCCTGCACGCCAACGGCGTGGAAGTGAGCATGCTCACCGGCGACAACACTCGCACCGCCCGGGCGCTGGCTGAAATCGCCGGAATCGACGACGTGCGCGCCGAGCTGCGTCCAGAGGACAAGGCAAGCATCGTCGCCGAGCTCTCCTCCAAGACGCCGACGGCGATGATTGGCGACGGCATCAACGACGCTCCTGCGCTGGCGGGCGCGACGGTGGGCATAGCAATGGGAGCGACCGGCTCTGACGCCGCAATCGAGTCCGCTGACGTCGCCTTCACCGGCCACGACCTCCGGTTGATCCCGCAGGCACTGCAGCACGCCCGTCGAGGCAGCAGGATTATTAACCAGAACATCGTGCTGTCTCTGGCCATCATCATCGTGTTGATGCCGCTGGCGATCAGCGGTGTGCTGGGCCTGGCCGCCGTCGTATTGGTTCACGAGGTCGCTGAAGTTATCGTGATCTTGAACGGCCTGCGGGCTGCACGAGCGAAACGCTGAGGCTGTGACCGGCAAGTCTTATAAGGGTTAAACCACGCGCCGAGCACACACACGTTGGACCAGGCGAGTCATTCGAGTTCACCACCTGGTCCTTCTCGATGCGTGCAGGCACGGGAACTGTGGGTGAACCTAATAGTTCAACGGCCCGATACCACTTGCAAATTCTTCACACGAGGTAGCGGAATGGACCGAGGCCGAACGAAAACCGGAGTTAGAGACAGCGCTCTTCAACCTCCTCCCCCCCCCAATAACGCGAAACGTCATTAACGCCTCGCGTTAAACGTTGAACTTGAACTCGACCACGTCGCCGCGGATACCAACCTCACACGACATGCCGTTTCTTGCTTTTCCGGTCAGTTCTTTACCGCGGACACCCGACGGATCAGTCGTGCTACCACCTGGCATACTAGGGCGGCGGGCAGGAGCAACGCGACGCCGTTGACCGTGTCACGGAACCGCAGCTCGCACCCGTCCCGCTGGAGTTCTCGACGCGCCATGAGTGCCCCTGGAAGCATGATCGGCAACGCCGTCGCAACACCGGCGGTGTAACCACGCTGCGCGACTGAACCGCCGAGGTGAGTCACGACGTGGGCTTCCAGCCCGGCGACGACTGCCCGATAGGTCGCCGACTTACCGGTAGAGCGCACGCCGCGGCCACACGCCGCCGCCACCAGAATTCCCATCAGCCCCACGGCGATCCACGATTGCTGCGGCGTGATTCTGAGCTGTTCTATACCAGTGCGATCCGCGAGACGATCGCAGGATGCAGAAAACGCGAACGCCTCTTCGAAGTCGTGGATTACCCACGCCGCAAAAAGTGCAGTCGGCCCCTTCCAACTCACAATTCAGCCTTTCCCTCACGAATGCAACTCCGATGAATCTGCTGGCAGACGCACACGCCCACCAGCATCATTTCACAGCCGACAGAGTGTTTGAGGCCATGCTACCGTGAGGTTCAACCGGAACTCGACTAGACGTTAAACTTAAACTCGACGGTATCTCGTTGCAAAGTTACTCCCTCTCGTTAACACCATCAAAAGGAGTGTTATCCAATGAAAGCGTTCGGCTTCTTAAGCTTCGGGCATTACGCCTTCGGCAGCTAGTGCGGGCCATCTGCGGAAAAGATCGCCAAGACTCGTCTGGAGATCACCCAGGCTGCGGACGAAATCGGCGTGAACAACGCGTCCTTCCGAGTCCACCACTTCGCGCTGCAGGCCTCCGCCCCGATGCCGCTGCTGTGTGCTATCGCGGCCACCACCAAAATCATCGAGGTGGGCACCGGCGGCATCGACCTGCGCTAGCGCATATCGGGGTTGTAGCGTTTGAGTCATTGAGTCCCGCCGTCTACAAGTACCTACACACTTGATCGGTGCTGCACGTTTCAGGATCCGGGTGCGCGGCGTCCTGGCTAAGGTCCGCGATAGTGTCGCGCAGCACGGAGAGCTGCGCGATCTGCTGCTCGATCTCAGCGAGGCGCACGTCAAGCAGGTCGCGCACGTGCTCGCAGGGCGCATGGCCGCCGTCGCGGATGTCGAGGATCTGGCGGATCTGGGCGAGGGTGAGGCCCGCGGCCTGGCCGCGGTGGATGAAGTCAATCCGAGCGACCGTCTCGGGCGCGTAGTCGCGGTATCCGGACGGCGTGCGCTCGGTCGGGGGCAGAAGGCCCTGTTCCTCGTAGAAGCGAAGGGTCTTCGCGGTAGTGCCCGCCCTCTCGGCGAGTTCTCCGATCCACATTACTGTCTCCCTCCGTGGCCGCGCTTGACCTTCCCCTGCACTGGAAGGTCCAGTATGGCTGAGACAGAGCAGAAAGCCAAGAGTTGACAGGAGCAGCGATGCCTACGAAGTACGATCTCGCCATCATCGGATCGGGAGGCGGCGCGTTCGCCGCTGCGATCCGCGCCAGCACGCTCGGGAAGTCGGTGGTGATGATCGAGCGCGGGACGCTCGGCGGCACCTGCGTGAACACGGGCTGCGTCCCGTCGAAGGCGCTCATTGCCGCGGCCGGCGCGCGGCACGTCGCGGTCGACGCCGCAACCCGGTTCCCCGGGATCGCGACGACGGCGGATCCCGTAGACATGCCCGCGCTGATCGCTGGGAAGCAAGCGTTGGTGGAGTCGCTGCGCGGCGAGAAGTACGCCGACGTCGCCGACTCCTACGGCTGGCAGGTCCGACGCGGCGACGCCTCGTTCGTGGGCACCCCTGATGCGCCGGTTCTCGATGTTGCCGGATCCGACGGAAGCGTCGAGACCATCGAGGCCCACCACTACCTGGTCGCGACTGGTTCTCGCCCGTGGGCACCGCCGATCGACGGCCTGGAGGAGACCGGATACCTGACCTCGACCACGGCGATGGAGCTGACGGAGGTCCCCGAGTCGCTGCTGGTGCTCGGCGGCGGCTACGTCGCCCTGGAGCAGGCGCAGCTGTTCGCCCGCCTCGGCTCGCAGGTCACGCTGCTCGTGCGGTCCCGGCTCGCGTCGAAGGAGGAGCCGGAGGTGTCGAAGGCGCTCCAGGAGGTGTTCGCCGACGAGGGCATCCGCGTCGTCAGCCGCGCAGTGCCCACCCGGGTCTCCCGCGGCACGGGAGGCGAGGCCGTCGTGACCGCCGCCTTGTCCGGCGGCTCGCAGGAGTTCCGCGCCGACCAGGTGCTCGTCGCCCTCGGACGCCGTCCCGTCACCGACGGCTTGAACCTCGATGCGGTCGGGGTGAAGACCGGGGGCTCCGGCGAGGTGGTCGTCTCCGACCATCTGCAGTCGTCGAACCCGCGGATCTGGGCCGCGGGCGACGTGACCGGGCACCCGGAGTTCGTCTACGTCGCGGCCCACCACGGCACCCTCGTCGCCGAGAACGCGTTCGCCGACGCCGACCGGTCCGTCGACTACGCCCGCCTGCCGCGGGTGACGTTCACCGGGCCCGCGATCGGCGCGGTCGGGATGACCGAGAAGGACGTCCTCGCCGCGGGGATCCGCTGCGACTGCCGCGTCCTGCCCCTGCACCACGTGCCCCGCGCCTTGGTGAACCGCGACACCCGCGGGTTCATCAAGATCGTCGTGAACGCCGATACGAGCGAGATCCTCGGCCTCACCGCCGTCGCCAAGGACGCCGGGGAGCTCGCCGCCGCAGGCGTCCACGTGCTCGGCAGGACCGTCGCCGAGGTCGCCAACGCCTGGGCCCCCTACCTGACCATGGCCGAGGGCATCCGGATCGCCGCGAAGGCCTTCACCACCGACCCGTCGCTGCTGTCGTGCTGCGCATGAACGGCAACGCAGGCAATCGGGGAGATCTCATCCAGAAGCAGACGATGAGCGCCGATCAGGACCGCGACGAATGGCGCGCCGGTCCCGTCGTCGCTGCAGTGACCGGGCTGCTCCTACTGGCATGCTGCGCGCTTCCGTCGCTGCTCTGCTGCGGCCTGCCGTTCATCGCGGCGGGCGGAGCACTCGCAGGCGTCGGTGGGCTCCTCGGTAATCCCTGGATCATCGGTGCCGGGACCGCCGTCGTGATGGCCGTCATGGCGGGGATGCTCGTCAGGCTACGGCGGCGGCACCGGCGCTGCAGGTCCGGCTGCTGCGAAAATCCTTCGACCGCTGATCGGAACCGGTAGTTCGAGCGGATCCAGTGATCACTGCCACCTGCGGAGGCCGCTGAAATCGAAGCCCGACGGGAGAAGGAGGAGCAAAAAGCGTTCGAATCAACCGGTGACGAGGATAATACTGAGGCTGGATCCCGGCCGTCGCGACGCGGTCTCCGCTTCCGCCGAGACGAGAAAGGGTTGTGGGCACCTAGGCTGGGCGGCATGAACGACATGACCATACCGCCCGGCCCGGGGATCCCCGACGGTGCGGTCATCGCCGCCGATCTCGCGGAGCGTTTCGCGAAATCGTCGACTCCGGGCGGCCAGGGCGTCAACACGACGGACGGCAAAGTCCAGCTTTCCATCGATGTCGCCGAATGCGCATCGCTTACCGACGCCCAGCGTCACCGTATCTCGCGCAACCTCGAGCACCGCCTAGACGGCTCCGTCTTTACCGTGACTGCGTCGACTCAGCGGTCTGTGTTTCGCTCCTGGTCCTCTCGCTTGCACCTGCGACACAGCCTCGTGCCCCGGGCCGTAGCGTTCGGGGGAGCACAATAGCCCCAGTCCTCATCACGTCCCGGGATCAAAGAGTTCATCGCAGAGGTTAAGCACTACACGTTAAATTTGAACTCGACCACATCACCGTCGTGCATGATGTAGTCCTTGCCCTCCTGGCGAACCTTGCCCTTGGCCTTCGCCTCGGCAATCGAACCGGCCTCGACCAAGTCGTTGAAGGACACAATTTCAGCCTTAATGAAACCGCGCTCAAAATCAGTGTGAATCACGCCGGCAGCCTGCGGAGCCGTAGCACCCTTCGGAATGGTCCAGGCGCGAGACTCCTTCGGGCCAGCGGTCAGGTAAGTCTGCAGCCCCAGGGTGCGGAAACCAGCGCGAGCAAGCGAATGCAGACCCGGCTCAGTCTGACCAATTTCGGCCAGCAGCTCATTGCGGGATTCCTCATCCAGCTCCAGCAGGTCTGACTCGGCCTTCGCATCGAGGAATACACAGTCCGCCGGTTCCACAGCAGCGGCCAAATCCGCGCGGCGGTCCTCGTCGGCAAGCACTTCCTCGTCAGCATTGAAGACGTAGAGGAACGGCTTTGCGGTAAGCAAGTGCAGCTCGCGCAGAGCGGAGAGCTTCACATCATCAGAAGCAGCGAAGAGAGTGCGCCCCTCTTCCAGCACGGCAAGAGCCTGCTTGACGGCTTCAACCTCGCCGACCTTTTCCTTATCCTTCTTGGCTTCCTTCTCCAGACGCGGCAGCGCCTTCTCAATAGTCTGGATATCAGCCAGAATCAGCTCGGTTTCAATCACACCGATGTCAGAGGCCGGGTCGACCTTGCCGTCGACATGCACGACATCATCATCGTTGAAGACACGGACGACCTGACAGATAGCGTCAGCCTCGCGGATGTTGGCGAGGAACTTGTTACCAAGACCTTCGCCCTCCGATGCACCCTTGACGATGCCGGCGATGTCCACAAACGACACCGTAGCCGGAAGAATACGCTCGGAGCCGTAAATTTCGGCGAGCTTATTCAAACGTGGATCGGGAAGCTCCACAACGCCGACGTTCGGCTCGATGGTGGCGAACGGATAATTCGCAGCCAGCACATCGTTGCGCGTCAAGGCGTTAAACAGGGTTGACTTTCCGACATTGGGCAGACCGACGATTCCAAGTGTAAGACTCACATTGCCCATCTTACGGGCTTGGGGAGACAGATTTGAACTCGCCCTAACTTCGTGAAGTTGCCCCCTATCCCCTGCGAACCCCCATAATGAATATGTGAGCAATAAACCCAATGAAGGCGAAGAGTGGACTGCGCAGTCCGAAAAAGACGCTATCGATCACGTAATGGGATCAGAGCCTCTGCGTGTAGAACAGTCTCTGTCTATCCCCTCCGACGCCCATAAGTCAGCGGTAACGCAACCGGATTTGCCGGAAGATGCTGAGAATCTCGATGAGCTTATGAGCGAAAATGACTCCGAGTCCATCGACCGCGCCGATGTCATTGGCGAGGGCGCCCGGTGGTTCGCAGGTTGGTGCCTGCGTTTCCTCATCACCGCAGCGGCGCTGTACGTCAGCGCTATGATTCTGGGAAAGATTTGGGCTGGCGTTCTGCCGATTCTGTTGGCCCTGATTGTCTCCACGGTGCTGGCTCCGCCCGCAGTGTTCCTGATGAAGCACCGCTGGCCCCGCGCGCTCTCCGCACTGACGGTCATCCTAGGCGCGCTGGCGGTGCTTGGCGGCGTTGTCGCGGTCCTCGCACCGACTGTGCAGTCGCAGTTCCCAGAATTGCGTCGCCAGTTCACCGACGGCATCCAAGAAGTCCAGAACATCATTCAGGCCCCACCATTTAACGTCAAGGATGAGCAGATTCTCGATGCTCTGGACCAGGGGTCCACATGGCTTCAGGAGCGCTCCGGCGATATCGCCAACACAGTCTTCCAAGGCATATCGGTGGTCTCCTCGGTCGCCGTAACCTTGATGGCAATGCTGGTTCTGACGTTCTTCTTCATCAAGGACGGCCAGGACTTCCTGCCATGGCTCCGCCGCCTGACCGGACGTCGCCTCGGCTGGCATCTCACGGAGGTACTCACCCGCTCCTGGAACACGCTGTCGGGCTACATCCGCACGCAGGCTATCGTTTCGCTTATCGACGCGGTCTTCATCGGTGCTGGTCTTGCGATTTTGAATGTGCCGCTGGCAATGGTTCTGGCCGTGGTGACTTTCTTCGCTGGCTTCATTCCTATTGTCGGTGCTTTCACCGCTGGCTTCATTGCAGTGGTAGTCGCACTTGTTGCCAACGGCCTGACCACAGCAATCTTTGTCTTGCTCATCATCATTGCCGTCCAGCAGATTGAGGGCAATATCCTCTCCCCGATTCTGCAGTCCAAGGCTATGGACCTGCACGCCGCAATCGTCCTGCTGGTGGTTCTGCTCGGTGGCGGTATCTTCGGCATCATCGGCGCCTTCCTGGCGGTGCCAGTCACTGCAGTCGTCGCGGTCTGGTTCCGCTACCTCGGCGACCTCACAGATTTGCGTACGGGTGACAAGACCGCAAAGGATATCGAGTTCGCCACGGATGCCGGATCGATCTCCGGCATTCAGATTGAAGCTGCCGGCCGTGCGATGCGCGACCGACTGGCTTCGTTCCGCCTGGGCAGTGACGACTCCGACAGCTCTGCAGAGAGCGCCGTGAAGGCAGATGCTCGCACCGCCGGTAAGGTTTCCCCCGATGCTGGTCCGACCAAGCAGGAAGAGGGAACGATGACCAAGGCCTTCCATAAAGTCTCTGAAGTGGTCTCCGGGTCTTTCTCTAAGAAAAAGAAGTAAGGCGAAATTTTAAGACACGGGCGAGCCCACATACCGGGCTTGCCCGTATTATCACTAATAACCGGTAGGATACGCATTCGTGTCGAACAGATCAGCAATAACCCGTAAAGGCAGTGGAAACAAACCCCTGCTTCCACGCGTGCCAATGTTTGTGCCGCCGTTGCTGATGCTTCTAGCTGGCGTTATTGGTTTGCTCTTTTCTGTTCCCAACGGTTCGATTGGCAAGCCCTACTTCATTGCTTTTGCCGTGGCTGCTGTGGCCGGAACACTGTTGGTGGTTCCTCGCGGTCTGGTAGTTACCGTCGCTCAAATCCCCATTTTGTTCGCGCTTGTCACCTTTTTCACAGCGTGGTTTACCGGTTCTCTCGCCGATCCTGAAAATGGTGGCGCGACCGCGACAACCTCTAAACGCGCTCGCCTGGTGACCTCGGCATATCCC
Source organism: Corynebacterium sp. HMSC063A05 (assembly GCF_001809695.1). NCBI lineage: Bacteria > Bacillati > Actinomycetota > Actinomycetes > Mycobacteriales > Corynebacteriaceae > Corynebacterium > Corynebacterium sp. HMSC063A05. Next base: position 306,085 of record NZ_KV798510.1, read on the forward strand.
ATCATCCAGCAGTTCCCGTGGCTGCTGGTCTTGATGATTATCTGTGTCATCATCGCAGTGTGGCGTTACCTCGAAATCACCCGCACCCAGGAGAAATCCCTCAACACCCAGCGCAAGGTCGCTAAACAACGCCAGCACCGTGACGAAGCCGCTGTCGAATCCAGCTCTCAGGTTCGCCGTCGTCTCGCCGAATCTGATCGCCGGGTCGCCTCTCGCACCCAGGAACGTCCTGCTTCACGACGTCCCGCTGCGGACATTATCCGAGATGCCGAAGCTCGCCGCCAGGCGCGCCAGCAAGCTGCACGCTCTCGGCAGGAGACTTCTCGTTCTGGTGCCCGACCTGCAGCGAACGCCAACTCGGCATCGCGCAACGCCGAGCAACTGCGTAAGCGACCAGTTGACCGTTCTGGGGAGCGTGCCCAGCAGCGCTCGAATTTCGCACAGCGGGCTCAGCAGCCAACCTCCCGTTGGCAGTCTCGCTCGCATCCGGGGCAGGCGCAGTTCACTCAGGATTCCACTTCGCCGAACTCGACTAGACAGCAGCCTCGTCGTCCGATTGAAAGGCCAAACGCACCGCAGCGGCCAACGCCAGAGTTTCCCCGTCGTCAAACTGAAGGAACGGCACGGATGTGGGGAGAACAGTCCTCGCCGGAGTCTCCGTCCGAAAAGTCTCAACAGAGCCCCGCACGCCAAGTGGGCAACCACCGCCGCACCGAGGAGTGGCCACCGCGACAGCAGCGCCCTCGCCAGGAGCGGATAACCGGCCGCGATAGCAGGTCTCGTTACCGCAAGTAACTCGGGCTTGCACTTTTACCGTCACAGTTGCCCACAGGCAAATTTAGCCTGTGGGCAACCTGCGTTTATTAGCAGGGCGATCCGCCCCATCGTGTAAGTGTTGATGTATGTCGAAATTGGAAACGTCGGCCGAGAAACCGGTTCAGGTTCGGCGCCTGAACCAGTTAGTCAAGGACTATATTGAGCGCCTTGGACAGATTTGGGTCGAGGGGGAAATCGCCCAGGTCAACTCCAAGCCGAGTTGGAAGCTCTCCTACATCACTCTGCGTGACACCTCCGCGGAGTTTTCGGTGTCGGTGACTTGTTCTACTGCGGCACTGCGTAATAATCCGTTGCGCAACGGCGACCGCGTAGTGGTTTTGGGCAAGCCTGCGTTTTATGCCGGGCGGGGGCAGTTTTCCCTGTGGGCTACGGAGTGGAGGCCCGTAGGTTTGGGGCAACTATTGGCACGGCTGGAACAGCTGCGCCAAGCGCTAGCGGCGGAAGGCCTTTTTGATCCACGGCTGAAACGCCCTCTGCCCTACCTCCCCAACAAGATCGGGTTGATTACCGGTCGCGGTTCGGCAGCTGAACGCGATGTGCTTTCGGTTGCGGGTGCCCGCTGGCCTGAGGTGGATTTCCGGGTAATCAACACAATTGTGCAGGGAGCCAAGGCTGTTCCGGAGATTATTGAGGCTCTGGCACAGCTCGACGCCGACCCGGAGGTCGACGTCATCATCGTCGCCCGTGGCGGTGGCAGTGTCGAAGATTTGCTGCCTTTTTCAGATGAGGCGCTGATTCGTGCGGTGAGTAAGGCGACAACACCGGTGGTTTCTGCGATCGGACACGAGCCGGATACTCCACTGTTGGATTATGTCGCTGACTTACGTGCTGCCACACCGACGGATGCAGCAAAGAAAACAGTGCCCGATGCTGCTGAGGAACGCCGCCTAATTGCACAGCTGCGTGAACGCACCTCGGCATCCCTGCGGCGATGGGTTGACCGTGAAGTAGCTACTCTGCGGGATTTGACGTCGCGGCCGGTACTGCGCGATCCGCTCACTCCCATCCGCGTGCGTGAAGAGTTTGTCACAGCGCAGGTCGATCGGCTGCGTTTTCTCATCCACCGCAGTCTGGAACGCGAGGAAGCAGTGGTATCGGGATTGCGCGGCAAGGTTTCAGCACTTGGCCCCTCTGCCACACTCGCTCGCGGCTATGCCATCGTGCAGGCACAATCGGCTACTCAGCCAGAACCACAGATTGTGACCTCTATTGCAGATGCTCCGATGGGTTCCCAACTGCGAATTCGCGTCAGTGACGGCTCCATCTCTGCAGCAACGCTCGCTACGAAGCCGGCGAATTAATAAGCACTGACTTTTCCAACCTTGAAGCTTTAATTACTAGATGTGAAGGACGTATTCGCTAATGAATGACAATGTTTTCGGCGCGGGTCAGGCTCCCTCTTCGGAGGAACAGGTACCGGTGGAGAACCTGAGCTACGAGCAGGCGCGAGATGCGCTGGTTGAGACCGTCAAGCTCCTAGAACTCGGACAGATGAGCCTGGATGAATCCCTGGCGCTGTGGGAGCGAGGCGAGGCGCTGGCCCGCCGCTGCGAGGAACATTTAGCTGGCGCACGGGCAAAAGTTGAAGCCGCCTTGGCCAGCAAGAATCAGGATGCCGCGGCTTCGGCCGAGAATGCGGGCGGTGAGGAATAAAAAGAGACGAGAAACGATCGTCAGTGCACGTCGTTTCTCATCTCGTGGCCGATAGTTGAGTTCAGCTATTTTATCGCGCTAGTTGGAATTATCGACCCAGGCGACCTCTCAACTCAGCTTACTTTGCTGGTGCCGACGGCGTCTCGGACGCAGTCTGCTGCGGCTGTGACGGATCCGGCATTGTCGCGTCCGGATCGATTGGCTCGGCCTTCTGCAAAGCCGCCGCCAACTGTGTGAACTCCTCGTCGTTGGCAGTGCCCTCGATAATTGCGCGGGAGTCACCGAGGTTCCCAACCCATACGCGACGCACGTTGTCCTCAGCCGGCACATACTTAGTCCAGGTTGTACCTTCCACGTCAGTGGTACCGTCGCGGAGACGATTCTTACCGTCATCCGGCAGCTGACCTGCTTCCGCATCTGTTTGCGTGACCTGAATGAATGCTCCGCTAGCGGTGACATAGCCAATAATGGTTGTCTGCTTCCCCGCCGCCATACCCGCGCGGGTCGAGTTTGAAGTCCAGCCCTCAGGCACCTTCGGCAGGCGAACTGGATAGTCCACGCGCCGAGCCTCCACGTTCACGAATGGGGCGGCATCGACCTCGCGCACCGGACCGTTTTCCGGCTTCCCGGGGTTAAAACTGCACAGGCCGGTAAAGCCAATGGTGACAGCCACCGCAAGAAACATCACCACGAGGGTGAGAATCATGTCTCGACTGTCCTGCAAAATCCTAGGTTTCTCATTCGCCACGCGCTCAAGTATGCCAAAGGCCCCGCAACGAACCTAGTCATCAGTCGCACCCGCACAGCTGCAGCTAGCAATACTTGATGACGGACGCTGTCGACGTCGTCAAGCGAACTGACGCCGGAACAAACTTTTGATAACCGCGTGATGTGGGGGTTTAGCCCTGAAACTCCCCCCACTTTGGCGCTGCGTCCACCCCCGAACACCAAAAAGGTGGAACACTAGTAACAGATGCAAAGGCGCTAAAACTGATGCGCCAAACATCAATCAATAGAAATTGTTGCAACGCTAAACCCCAGTTTCCTGGCGTGGCGTCTCCCAGCACATTCTCAAACCTCAAAAGAGTTCTCAAAAACCACGGAAGGGCCAGAAGTCAATGAACGCCTCGAATCCTGAAGCACCAGATCGCAACCTTGCGATGGAGCTCGTCCGAGTTACTGAGTCCGCTGCACTGGCGGCTGGTCAGTGGGTCGGTCGTGGTCAGAAGGAAAAGGGCGACGGCGCTGCCGTCGATGCCATGCGTCAGCTCATCAACACCGTGGCTATGAACGGTGTCGTTGTTATTGGCGAGGGCGAAAAGGACGAAGCCCCGATGCTGTTCAACGGCGAAAAGGTCGGCAACGGCCAAGGCCCGGCCGTTGACATCGCGGTTGACCCGATTGACGGCACGACTCTGATGGCAGAGGGCCGTCCGAACTCTATCGCTGTTCTTGCTGCTGCAGACCGCGGCTCCATGTACGACCCGTCGGCAGTGTTCTACATGGATAAGATTGCTGTTGGCCCGGAGGCTGCCGGCAAGATTGACATCGAGGCTCCAGTTGAGCACAACATCAAGGTCGTCGCTAAGGCCAAGGGGCTGCGTCCGGAAGATGTCACTGTTGTCGTGCTGGATCGCCCGCGCCACGCTGACATGATTCGTGACATCCGCGAAGCTGGCGCCAAGGTTCGCCTGATCGGCGATGGTGACGTTGCTGGCGCTGTTGCCGCAGCTCAGAACACAAACTCGGTTGATATCATGATGGGCGTCGGCGGCACCCCAGAAGGTGTCATCACCGCATGCGCCATGAAGTGTATGGGCGGCGAGATCCAGGGCAAACTGCACCCGCGCGATGAGGCTGAAATTAAGAAGGCTCTCGACGCTGGACACGATCTTTCTCGTGTTCTGACCACCGATGACCTGGTCGCATCCGACAACTGCTACTTCGTTGCCACTGGTGTCACCAACGGCGACATGCTGCGCGGTGTCGCTTACCGCGGTAACGGCGCGTGGACCCGCTCGCTGGTTATGCGCTCCAAGTCCGGCACCATCCGCCGCATCGAGGCTTTCCACTCCCTGGAGAAGCTGCGCAAGTACGCCAGCATCGACTACGGCAAGGGCGAGATGCCTGACATCGATCTGTAAGTAACTACCCCTTTAGTGGTGCCCTCAGGGCACCACTTTTTTAACAAACTGATTCATACTTGAAGACGAATGCGCTAACGGTTCTGCATCGCATGAAAATTGCATGCGCAATGAGGGGCCGTTCTGCGCGCACTCAAGTTCCCCTAACTGAAAGAGGCAACGAATGACAGAGCAGCAGTTCCGCATCGAGCACGACACCATGGGCGAGGTTAAGGTTCCGGTTAACGCCCTGTGGCGCGCACAGACTCAGCGTGCAGTTGAGAACTTCCCGATTTCCGGCCGTCCGCTGGAGTCTGCACAGATTCGCGCTATGGGTCTGCTGAAGGCAGCTTGCGCCATCGTCAACAAGGAGCGCGGCCTGCTGTCTGCTGAGCAGGCAGATGCCATCGTCGCCGCTGCCAAGGAAATTGCCGAAGGCAAGCACGATGCTGAGTTCCCGATTGACGTCTTCCAGACCGGTTCGGGCACTTCTTCCAACATGAACACCAACGAAGTCATTGCGTCCATCGCAAAGGCCAACGGCGTTGAGGTTCACCCGAATGACCACGTCAACATGGGTCAGTCTTCCAACGACACCTTCCCGACTGCCACTCACGTCGCAGCAACCGAGGCAGCTGTCAAGGACCTCGTCCCGGGACTGAAGGTTCTGCAGGAGTCCCTGGCTAAGAAGGCCAAGGAATGGGAGACCGTTGTTAAGTCCGGCCGCACTCACCTGATGGACGCTGTCCCGGTGACCCTGGGTCAGGAGTTCTCGGGTTACGCTCGCCAGATTGAGGCTGGCATTGAGCGCATCGAGGCCACCCTGCCGCGTCTGGGCGAGCTGCCAATCGGTGGTACCGCTGTTGGCACCGGCCTGAACACCCCGGCGGACTTCGGTGCCAAGGTCACCGCTGAGCTCGTCGAACTGACCGGCATCAAGGAGCTGCGCGAGGCTCAGAACCACTTCGAGGCTCAGGCTAACCGCGATGCCCTGGTCGAATTCTCCGGCGCTATGCGCACCGTCGCAGTCTCCCTGAACAAGATCGCTAACGACATTCGCTGGATGGGCTCCGGCCCGCTGACCGGCCTTGCTGAGATTCACCTGCCGGATCTGCAGCCGGGTTCCTCCATCATGCCGGGTAAGGTCAACCCGGTTCTGTGCGAGACTGCCACCCAGGTCGCAGCGCAGGTTCTGGGCAACGACACCGCTGTTGAGTTTGCTGGCGCTAACGGCGCATTCGAGCTGAACGTCTTCATCCCGGTCATGGCACGTAACGTGCTGGAGTCCGCTAAGCTGCTGGCGAACACCGCACGCGTCTTCGCCGAGAAGCTGGTGGACGGCATCGAGCCGAACGTTGAGCGTATGAAGACTCTGGCTGAGTCCTCCCCGTCGATTGTGACCCCGCTGAACTCCGCCATCGGCTACGAGAACGCAGCTAAGGTCGCTAAGACTGCTCTGAAGGAAGGTAAGACCATCCGTCAGACTGTTATCGACATGGGCTTCGTCGACGGCGAGAAGCTGACCGAGGAAGAGCTGGACAAGCGCCTCGACGTGCTGGCAATGGCCAACACTGATCGTGACTAGTTCTTTCTGAACTCGAAGGTGTGAGAGCACCTTACGCATAAGACCCCGTAGTCTCACTTCGCTGAAAGACTTCGGGGTCCTTTGTTTTGGTACTCTCCATTCGCAATGATCGGAGAGTGACTTCGTGTCCCCCATTCGACCCCTGCCATACCGCCGGGGATGCGCCCTGCGGCAAACTTTATGTTGATTAGTCAACTTGCCATCACATTGCACTCGGTGTAACTTTGCACCTCGTGCAAATTGATGAGAATACCTATCACAGATTGGATCCGGGCCAACACCCCGAGTGCGGTCTCCGGGAGCTCAAAAGGTTTCAAACACACTGCGCTTTGGCCGATGCCGCGACCGCCCTTGTGTTGGATCGCGGATACGACCAAGTCAACATCGAAGACATCTGTCAGCGGGTCAATATCAGTCGACGCACATTCTTCAATTACTTCGACTCCAAGGATCAAGCCATCTTCGGCAACGGCATCATGTCATTCGATGCTGACGATGAAGAGACATTCCTCGCCCAAATTCACCAAGACCCCATCGCGGACATGCTCGATTTCATCGAGAAAAAGCAGCAATCCCAGCTACTCCGATATAAAGAGCTGGGGGCAACCGAAGAGTTTCACCGTCTGCTCAAGGAGCGTATCCGCGAGATTTTGCGCAATGAGCCAAAGCTATCGACGGTTGTCATTTCGAATTTTGGCAACTCAATGCGCCGCGTCCGTTCTGCCTTTGAGCGCTATTTCGAGATGAATCCACAGTCGCGCACGCACCCCGAGCTGCCCGTCGGGCACGAGGTAGCACTGTCGGTCGGTTTCGTCCGCGAATGCGTGCTGTACTCATCGGCTCATCGGGACGAATTCACAACAGATACACCGCTTCACGACGCCGCCGACGTCGTTAAAAATTTCTGGAGGAGGAATAGTGACAGCTAGCAACACCACTGCTCAAGATCAAACCGACACCACGGTTTCTGACAACAAGTCCCACTTGGGAATCATTTTCTTCGCGCTCATTCTCACTATGCTGATGAGCTCGCTGGGGCAGATGATTTTCGCCACTGCCCTGCCGACCATCGTCGGCGAGCTCGGCGGAGTTGACCACATGTCGTGGGTTATTTCTGCATTCCTGTTGGCACAGACTGTGGCAATGCCGATTGTCGGCAAGCTCGGTGACATGATTGGGCGCAAGGGCCTGTTCATGATGGGCATCGCGCTGTTCATGGTCGGTTCCGTCATGGGTGCAATCACCAACTCCATGAGCCTGCTCATCGCCGCCCGCGCTTTTCAGGGATTTGCTGGCGGTACATTGATGGTTTCCTCACAGGCCATCCTGGCCGAGGTTATTCCCGCACGCCAGCGCGGTAAGTACATGGGCATCATGGGTGCTGTGTTCGGTCTGAGTTCCGTGCTGGGACCAGTGCTGGGAGGCTGGTTCACCGACGGCCCGGGCTGGCGCTGGGGCCTGTGGATCAACGTCCCGATGGGCGTGGTTGCACTATCGGCAGCTGCAGCCTTCCTGAAGCTGCCCCGACGCCAGAGTGAAGGAAACTTCGACTACATCGGCACGACGTTCTTGACCGCTGCTGCCTCGACGCTAATTCTCACCACCACGTGGGGCGGTACACAGTACGACTGGAACTCCCGGATCATCATCTCGCTTATCGGCGCCTCTGTCGTTTCCTGGGTGCTGTTCTTCCTCACCGAGACTCGCGTTTCCAACCCACTGATTCCGACGCACTTGTTTAATAACCGGAACTTCGTGCTCACGACTGTGTCGGGCCTCATTCTGGGTATCGCGATGTTCGGCACTATGGCCTATATTCCGACCTACCTGCAGATGGTGCACTCAATGTCACCGACCGCTGCAGGTTTGATGATGACACCGATGATGGTCGGCATGCTTCTGACCTCGATTGGCGTGGGCCAGATTGTTTCCCGGACTGGTAAATACCGCTTCTACCCCTTCGTCGGCCTGATGATTATGGCTGTCTCCCTCTACTTACTGTCCACGCTGGAGACCACCACCCCCCTGTGGCAGGTTGGTGTTTACCTGTTCATCATGGGCTTCGGCCTGGGAACCGGCATGCAGGTTCTGGTTCTCATCGTGCAGAACTCCTTCCCGGTCGCCATGGTCGGTACCGCTACCGCTGCGAATAACTTCTTCCGCCAGATTGGCGGTGCGGTCGGCTCCTCCATTGTGGGGTCGATTTTCATCCACCGGATGAAGGACCTGGCAGGCGAACGCGTTCCGGCGGCTGTCGAACAAATCAAGGCCGCATCACCGGAGGCTGCAGCGGAGTTCGCAAAGCAGATGGGCCCGGAGGGCTTTTCCTCTAAGTCGATTGGTTCACTGACGCCGCAGGTACTGGATAGTATGCCGGCGCCAATCCATGAAGCGCTGATCTCCAGCTACAACGATGGTTTGACGCCGATTTTCTTGGTACTAACGCCAGTGATTATTCTGGCGGCAATCATTGCGTTCTTCGTTCGCGAGGATCCTTTGAAGGAAACCGTCGAGTAATTAATTCGCGGGAGCCACAGCTCCCGGCAGCTATGCCCCCACCTGGCCGTCGGCGCGATCGAGCTTGTCCAGAATCGGACGGTTCGGCTCACCGGCGGCTTCTGCTTCTTCCTGGACGCGCTTCAGCGCACGCTCCTCTGGCTTTTCCAGGAGCTTTTCCAAAATAATGACATCGCGCCACTGCCCCGCCATTGGGCCGTAGGTCATCTTTGCCATGTGGTGGTAAATCCCCACTTCTCGGAAGCCAAGCTTTCGATGCAGCTTTAGCGATCCCACATTCTCCGGAAAGACCCACGAGTGAATCGACCAGCAGCCGCGCTCCGTGGCATCGTCGATAAGCTTCTGCAGCAGCGTCGCCGCCAGCCCCATGCCCTGCCCGTCAGGGTGGACGTAGATGGAGTCTTCAATGACGCCATTGAAAATCGGGCGCTTGGACACTGGCGCGGCTGATGCCCATGCCAGAATCTTGTCCGGGTTCTCTGCGTCGACGGCGACGTAACACAGGTCAACGCGCTTTAGAGCGATAAATTCGTCCCATTCGGGTGCCGAATGTTCCCACGATGCATGTCCTGTATCAAGGCCAATCTCATAGATTTCTTGGATCTGTGGATAGTCCTCTTCACGCATCATTCGGATCGTGAAATCGCGCTTCTTTTCAGCCATAACTACAAGTGTGGCTAATTTTTTCGCGCACGTCGAACGAAACGCCAAAAATATTGTAAAAAGATTACTTTCTCCTGCGTGGTCGCCCGCTTCCGCCACCGCTTCGACGTCCGCCACGGCCACTGCGCGCATGCTTTACGACGGCCCCAGCGCGCTGCCGACGGGCTTGCTTAGCAAGCGTCTTTTCTCGGGCCGACAACTTCTTTGGAGCTTCGTCAGCCTTCCTGCGCCCCAGCTGCGTGCGTGTCGATCCCTCCCGACGCCCCTGGACAATGCCGACGAACTCCTGCCGGAGCTCATCGTCCTCTGCTTTCGGCCACACCAACCAAATAGCTGTTCGGGACAGCGGATCTGTGGCACCTTCCTCAGCCACCAAGTTCGATGAGGCCACCGCCTTCTTCGATAGCGCCTTCAAAATCGTGCGAGGCCCCACTACGACACCTGCACCAGTGGCTGCGACAGGCAGCATCTGTCGCAGCTCGTCCGCATCCACGGAGGTCAGCAGCACAGTTTCGTCCGCCAACAGCTCCTCCGGCACGGACTCTGTGAGGGAGAATACGTGTTCTTTTTCGTAGGCCACGCCCCAGGCTTCGTCGTAAAGCCGGATGCGATGGAGCGACTCGGGCAGCGAGCCTTCGGACTCTAACCGAACCAGCGCCATGTCAGCGGCACCGCCGACCAGGTCGGACATCGGATCGTCGGCGGCGTGGGTGTGCAGTGTTGCCGGAATCCGATCTCTAAAGCGGCGAAACCACTTCTCGGGACTGGTGCCGGTGGCGAACACGATGCGCAGGACGGCGGGTTCAGGAGTCGACATACTCCGCAAGGTTACTCGAATGGGTGCTAGCGTTGAACCCATGAAACCCCTAACCGCAGCCAAGAAACTTGGCATTTTCCTCCCGGCCACACCCGAGGAATTTCGCACTGGTGAGATTTCGCACGCGCAGTTTGCGGAACTGCAGTCCAATCCGCCGGAGTGGCTCGCTGAGCTACGCCGCAACGGACCGCACCCGCGCCCGGAAGTTGCCCGCAAGCTGGGCATTACTATCACGGCGTTGAAGAAGAATGACATGGACAAGCCGCTGACAACGTCGGAGATTAAGGATTTGCTCGAGCAGATGCCGGGGTGGCTGGAGGCCGCTCGTGAGTCCATGGCGAAGCAGCGCGCGGAAGCCGCTGAGGCAGAGTCCAAGAAGGACGACGGCCCTGGTCGGGCTGCCGCCGAAGCTGCTCGCAACGCCGAGAAATAGCAGACACAGCCGACGTCTTCAAGGAGGATCCTCGTGGCCATCGACTACACCGCACATGCAATCAACCACAAGGGCAACGGTACGGTTGTCCTGATTGGCTCGCTGGGCACCACACAGGGGATGTGGGAGCCACAGGTAGCCGCTTTGAGCGAAAAGTACCAGGTCATCACGCCAGATGTCCGTGGCCATGGCGAATCCCCTATCCCCGAGGGTGAGTGGGACATGAGCCACTTGGCCGCCGACATCATCGAGGTCCTCGACGAGGAGGATGTTGACCGCGCACATTTTGTGGGACTATCCCTCGGCGGCGCTATCGCCCAGACCATCGCACTAGAACATGCCGATCGCGTGGTCAGCCTGACGCTGTCGTCGACGGCGCCGAAATTCGGCACACCCGAGGCCTGGCAGGAAAAGGCCGAGCTCGTGCGCGACAAGGGCACGGTCGAGCTCGCAGACGCTGTCGTCCGCAACTGGTTTACCGACGAGTGCTTCGACACCACCCCTGAGCTCCCCGCCCGCTTCCGCGACATGATCGCAGATTGCCCCGATGACGGCTACATCGGCGCCTGCGGAGCACTGTCCCGCTTCGACACCCGCGAGCGCCTCGCCGAGATCACCGCTCCGACGCTGGTCATCGCCGGCAAGCAAGACACCTCTACGTCACTCGACGTCGTCACTTCGCTTCACGACGGCATCGCGGGCTCGACCATGGTCGTCATTTCGCCGGCCAAGCACCTGCTTAACCAGGAGACCCCGGAGTACTACAACTCTGCTCTGCTGGCGCACATTGATGGGATTGCCGACTAGGGGTTAAGTAAAGAAAAGTGTGTCCGCATGCC
>NZ_KV798511.1:0-106625 GCF_001809695.1 Corynebacterium sp. HMSC063A05
GGCATGCGGACACACTTTTCTTTACTTAACCCCCTATTTTTCCGAGATTAGAGGAAGAGTTCATCTATTTTTCATCTTTAGGTTCTAGGCTTATTGGCCATGAGCATTTCCCGCCGGGCCTACCTCTCTGTTGCAACTCTTGCTGCAAGTTCAATGGCCGTCGCGAAAACCTCGGGAGCGTACGGCCTGGAGTACGTCACGTCGGGGCTGGGGCTTACCCAGTCGGATTCCAAGTCGTGGCAGGTACTGGCTAGCGACTTGGAGGTCATTACTGTTACAGATACGTCAGTGGCATTTACATGGGCAACATATGCTCCGGGAGTGCAGACAGCGTATGGCTTTATTAAGCCGACCGTTCCTTCGGATGAGCGGGTGCTGCTTGCTCCAACGGATTCAACGCAGCTAGAGCTCGTGCACGAGGGGTACTCAGAGTCGGGCTACCACCATGTGGTCATTGACGGGTTGGAGCCGGGACGGGAGTACCGCTTTGAGTGCTGGTCCCACAACTGCCGCGCGGTCCCATCGCTGAATATCACCATGAGCAAGACGGCGCCGGAGAAGACAGGCGTCGTAAGTACTCTGCCAGCGTTGGCGGGTGCACATTTGGCGACGTTCGCGCTGACGAATGACACACACATTGGTAAGCCCAATCATGACGGCATTCGCATTGGCAACCTCGGTCTTTCCTCTGATCCAGGAGAGCAGCCTTTCGCCTCTATGCAATTGCAGGGACTGGTGGACACGGTAAAGGCTGCCGGGTTAGATACTCTCGTCGTCAATGGCGATTGCACGGATAGCAACCGTCCTGAGGAGTATGACGAGCTCATCAGGGTTTTGGATACTTTCGGTGAGTTTGGGAAAAACTGGTTTGTCACCCGTGGTAATCACGATGTGCACCCGCCCGGACTGCCCAATATCAATGGTTTCCGGGGACGCGGAATCCGCAAGGGCAAGACCGCGGTTCCGGATTACTTCAGCCAGCGTCTTGTGCCGACGCAGCAGCACTGGTCGACTCGCGTCGGCGAAGTGCGTCTCATCGGTGTTGATACTGCCGAGTTTGGTTATGCAGGTGGGCGTATTAATGAGCGCCAGATGCGTGCATTGCGTGCTGAACTAGCAGAGGATCCAGAGCGTCCGACAATTTTGTTTGCGCACCACCCGTTTACTCAGGATGCGGTGCGTTCGCATTTCGGTGGTGAGGCATTCATGGTCGAGGCTCAGCAGGCCAAGATTTTCCAGGAGATCCTGGCTGCCACGCCGGGTGCCAAAGGTGTGTTCGCTGGTCATACGCACCGCAGCCGTCGTGGTATCGCTGACTATGGGGATACGGACTTCTGTGAGCGGGGTGCTGCACTTGGCTATCCTGGTGGATACACGCAGATTCGAGTGCACACTGACGGTTACCAGATCAGCTACCACCGCACCACAACACCGCAGTCGCTGGCCTGGTCAACGAAGACTCGTTGGTCGATGTTCGGGTTGGAGCCAGAGTTTATGCTGGGAAAGATCTCCGATCGGAACTACGTCAATTTCTTCAAGAACAAAGTGCCGCTCTGAGCTAGTGCTAGCTTCTAGCAGGGTACGCTGGGCAACGCATAGTGTTAATGGAAAATACGTAGTGGCAAGTTCCGCTGTGGGCGAAGTCGCAAGCCACCACGTTATTGGCCGAGCACAAGTGTGGCTCTGAAGAAATAAGGAATTTAGCGATGACCGACCAGTACAACCCGCGTTCGTCCTCCCCGCAGGATTGGGGGCAGGACGGTTATGCAACATCTGCCTGGGAGCAGCCGCAGGGTGGGGCTCAAGACGAGTACCAGCCTCAGTACCAGTACCAGTCGCAGGGGCCGAACCAGGGAGGTTCACCCCAGCAGTATCCGGCTTATCAGCAGGCTCCGGTACCTGAGCAGAAGAGCAACAACGGTCTGTACGTGGTTTTGGGCATCGTCGGTGTTGCACTTGCAGCGGTCGCCGGTATCGGTGGCGCGTACTACCTGAATAATTCCTCCGATAATTCCCCGCAGTCTCCCGATACGGTTGCGGCAGGGGACTCGTCGTCAAGCACTGCGTCCCCGGCGCCGGTGGAGACGTACACGGAAACCTATACCCAGACCGTCGAGCCAGAAACGACGAAGCAGCCGGAGAGCAGCGCTCCTACCACTACGCAGCGGGGAAATTTTGGTCTTCGCGCGTTCGGTATGAATCGCGATGATATCGATGCCAAAGGTTGGGTTGGCAGTACCGCTCGCTGCTCGGGTGGGTATTACGCGCGTGTGTTGGCGGAGACTTCTTCGGGTAAGGCCGTGATTTGTGAGAACTCCAATAACCGCCAGCAGCGCCATTACATTGGTGACTTCGGTGAGATTTCGGATACCCCGGATGCGTACACAGTAGATAGTTTCTCCGGGAACCGTGCTGTCGCGAAAAATGGTGGCTACACGTATACCGTCACTCCGAATGCGGTAACCGTGACCCAGGACGGCGAAGAGATTTTCCGTGAGCCCGTCACGGACTACGGTGTTTTGAACGCTGGCTAATCAGCTCTAGTTCTTCCTAGGATACGCAAAAAGGACGCGGTAACTTCCATAACGGAAGTTTTTACCGCGTCCTTTTCGTGTCTGCCGTTCGCTTTACGACGGTCCCTGCGCCCTAAGCCACCTTCTCCTCGGTGACATTCTCCCACGGCTTCGGCAGGTGGCGAGGAACCACCTTGCCGACTGCGTTGCGTGGCAGTTCATCGAGGAACACGGTCTCGCGCGGAACGGCGAATCGGCTGAGGTGCTGCTTGACATATGTGCGAATCTGCTCATTAGTCAGGGCACGGCCCTCAGGGGAGTCGTCGCGGACAACCCAGGCGACCAGGGCCTGACCGAAGCGCTCATCCGGAACACCTGCGACTGCGCACTCGCGGATACCCTCGAGCTGGCTGAGTGCATCTTCGGTCTGACGTGGGAAGACGTTCTCGCCACCGGAGACAATCATGTCGTCCTCGCGACCGGAGATGTAGAGCAGGCCATTTTCCATTCGACCCAGGTCACCGGTGCAGACCATGCCGTCAATGACCTGCTTGTCCGCGCCGGGGCGGGTGTAGCCCTCGTACAACATGTTGTTGCCCACGAAGATCCGACCGGTCTCGCCATCGGCAACGCGGTTGCCGTCTTCGTCGAGAATCTGGACACGAGTGCCTAGTGGTGCGCGACCTGCCGTGGTCGGGTTTGCCTTGAGCTCATCCGGGGTAGCAATGGTTGCCCAGCTGACCTCGGTGGAGCCGTACTGGTTGTAGAGAACCGGTCCGAAACGCTCGAGGGTCTTAGTGACAATTCCCTCCGGAATGGCCGAGCCACAGGATGCGATGACCTTCAGCGATGTCGCGCCGATGTCGTAGTTCTCCGGGAGAATCTCAATCATGCGCTGCAGCATGGTCGGCACCAGGAAGATGGTGTGCGGAGAGTGCTGCTCGATAATGCGGAGACTGTCGGCAGGATCGAACTTGCGGCGCATGATCATGGTGGAACGCAGTGCGATGCACAGCTGTGCAGTTGCGAATCCCCAGGTGTGGAACAGCGGAGCCGCAAGGTAAGCCGGGCGACGCTGGCGCAGCGGAATGCGGCTCATGATGGACGATGCCGGCATCCAGCTGCGCGGCTCCGGACGCTTGGCGCCCTTTGGCGTGCCGGTGGTTCCGGAAGTCAGAATAATAACGCGGCCACGGCGTGGACGGCTTGGCAGCTCGGCGGTTGGCCACTTTGCCGGCGGTGCCGTCTTCAGCATCTCCTGCATGGAGGTCCAGCCCTCGCGAATACAGGAGGTGTCACCGTAGTTTTCGAACCACGACACTGCGACCGGGCACTCATCGAAGTCCTCCGGCAACATGTGAGTGAATTCCTCATCAATGAACAGGAAGTCAATCTTCTGCTCACGAATCACGGCCAGAGTCTGCTCGGCAGAGGCGCCGGTGTTGAGCAGTACCAGGTCGGTGCCGAGGCGACCGTGGGCACACAGCGCCATAATGAAACCGCGGTGGTTGCGAGCCAGCACGCCGATGCGGTTGCGCTGCTGAATATCACCGTGGCGGAGTGCTCGAGCCAGGGCAGTGGAGCGCTCGTGCAGTTCTTCGTAGGTCAGCGAGCCGCCGTCATCAATAATCGCGGTGTGGTGCGGGTCGCGGCCGGCTGCAATGCCGAGGAGACCAGCTGGCAGGAAGTCCCAACGGTAGATGGAATTCAATGCCTTTCCAGCAGCGCCGGGTCCCATCGAGCCGAGGACGCCAGCCTGCGTCACCGGTGCGAGTCCGAGAACGAGGTCCGAGGTAGCTCGCGAAGCTTTGCGCACCTTATTGAAAATCGAGGTCTGTGGATTAGATGTCATAGTCACTCATCTTCCGTGGTTCATGTCCTGTGGTCTTCGGAGAGGCCTAATCAGGCGAAACCTCATCGGTAGGACCGCCGATTTAGTTTCTTTTACAGTAAGAATAAGTGTCCTAGGTCACTTTTGTGTAGCTTTTTGCAAAATTTTTTTATCAGAAACGAATAGTTGTAAAGACCTGAGGTGTGACCAGGGAGTACGTTCAAAAGTGCGGGGCTTTTTCTGTCTCGAGAAATGTTGTCGCCGTACTTAGAGTCTCCGTTTTGAGGTAATTTCTCTAGAAAAAGTTCTTGAAAGATGTTCCAATCCGACTGCGTCCTCGTCGCAGTAGTGGAGGGTGGAGCCATCCGATATGACTTAGGGGAACCCATGAAGTCCAGTCTCAAGCATCAAACTTTCCTACGTATTTCGGCGACCCGAGTTGCCGTAGTCGGAGCAGTCGCAACCGGTGCGGCCTTCGGTCTTGCAGCTTGTGGCGATAGCGATGACGTCGATCCGGCACCTGTCGAGACCACTACGGTGACTTCGACCGAGAGCGTGGACGACGATCGGGACGACGATGATGACGACCGGGATGATGGCCACGACGACCGCGTGAACAACTAGGCGTCCGATCCAGGATGAAACTGCCGTTGCGCCCCTCTCGACCAGTCTGTTCGCTACTGGCGTACGGCTATAGGGATTAATATGCGTCGCGTCGCGTTTAAGCTAGGTGAAACAACCTTTATTGAATTACGGCAAAAATAGACACTTGAAAGGGCAGTGATGTTCGAGAGGTTTACGGACCGAGCACGTCGCGTTGTCGTCCTGGCACAGGATGAGGCACGCGAGCTCAATCACAATTACATCGGTACGGAGCACATCCTGCTCGGCCTGATTAGTGAAGGCGACGGTGTAGCTGCCAAGGCGCTGGAGTCCATGGGTATTTCCCTGGATGCTGTGCGCTCTGAGGTAGTCGACATTATTGGTCGTGGCTCCCAGCCGCCGAGCGGTCACGTGCCGTTTACCCCGCGTGCAAAGAAGGTGCTGGAGTACTCTCTGCGCGAGGCTCTGCAGCTGGGTCACAAGTACATCGGTACTGAGCACCTGCTGCTCGGCCTGATTCGTGAGGGCGAAGGTGTTGCTGCTCAGGTCCTGGTTAAGCTCGGCGCTGACCTGCCGCGCGTACGTCAGCAGGTTATTCAGCTGCTCAGCGGTTTCCAGGGCGATGAGTCCGATGGTTCTCCGGAGCAGCGTCCGGTCGGTGCTACTTCCGGCGCTCGTGTGCAGGAGGGTAACCACCAGTCGGGTTCGCTGGTGCTTGATCAGTTCGGTCGTAACCTGACCGTTGCTGCACGTGAGGGCAAGCTGGATCCGGTTATTGGCCGCGAGAAAGAAATCGAGCGCATTATGCAGGTTCTTTCTCGTCGCACCAAGAACAACCCTGTGCTGATTGGTGAGCCTGGTGTTGGTAAGACCGCCGTCGTGGAGGGGCTTGCACTGGACATTGTCAACGGTCGTGTGCCGGAGACGCTGAAGGATAAGCAGCTTTACTCTCTCGACCTGGGCTCGCTGGTTGCGGGTTCCCGTTACCGCGGTGACTTCGAGGAGCGTCTGAAGAAGGTGCTCAAGGAGATTAACCAGCGCGGTGACATCATCCTGTTTATTGACGAGATTCACACGCTGGTTGGTGCCGGTGCCGCCGAGGGCGCAATTGATGCAGCCTCGATTCTGAAGCCGAAGCTGGCTCGCGGTGAGCTGCAGACCATCGGTGCTACCACTTTGGATGAGTACCGTAAGCACATTGAGAAGGACGCCGCTCTTGAGCGTCGTTTCCAGCCGGTGAACGTGCCGGAGCCGAGTGTGGATCTCACTATCGAGATTCTGCGCGGTGTCCGCGATAAGTACGAGGCTCACCACCGCGTATCCATCTCGGACAAGGCTCTGGTTGCCGCAGCTACGCTCTCCGACCGCTACATCAACGACCGCTTCCTGCCGGATAAGGCCGTTGACCTGATCGATGAGGCCGGTGCTCGCATGCGCATCAAGCGCATGACTGCCCCGGCTGACCTGCAGGAGATTGACTCCAAGATCGCCGATGTGCGCCGCCAGAAGGAAGCCGCCATCGACGAGCAGGACTTTGAGAAGGCAGCTGGTCTGCGCGACAAGGAGCGCAAGCTGGGCGAAGAGCGCCGCGAGCGCGAGAAGAAGTGGCGTGCGGGCGAGTCCGACACCATCGCTGAGATTGGTGAGGAGCAGATTGCGGAGGTCCTGGCTTCCTGGACTGGCATTCCGGTGTTCAAGCTCACCGAGGAAGAGTCCTCGCGTCTGCTGCGCATGGAGGATGAGCTGCACAAGCGCATTATCGGTCAGGAAGAGGCCGTCAGTGCTGTCTCCCGCGCTATTCGTCGTACCCGCGCTGGTCTGAAGGACCCGAAGCGTCCGTCCGGTTCGTTTATCTTCGCCGGCCCGTCCGGTGTTGGTAAGACCGAGCTGTCGAAGGCCCTGGCGGAGTTCCTCTTCGGTGAGGAAGACGCCCTCATTCAGATTGATATGGGTGAGTTCCACGACCGCTTCACCGCTTCGCGCCTCTTCGGTGCTCCTCCCGGATACGTCGGCTACGAAGAGGGCGGCCAGCTCACTGAGAAGGTGCGCCGTAAGCCGTTCTCCGTCGTGCTTTTCGACGAGATTGAGAAGGCCCACAAGGAGATTTACAACACCTTGCTGCAGGTCCTGGAAGACGGTCGTCTGACTGACTCTCAGGGGCGAGTGGTGGACTTCAAGAACACGGTTCTGATCTTCACCTCGAACCTGGGTACCAGCGACATTTCCAAGGCTGTTGGTATGGGCTTCTCGGGCGTCGGCGAGGCCGATGAAGACGGCAAGTACGAGCGGATGAAGGACAAGGTCCACGACGAGCTGAAGAAGCACTTCCGTCCGGAGTTCCTGAACCGTATCGACGAGATTGTGGTCTTCAAGCAGCTGAGCCAGGCCGAGATTGTTCAGATGGTCGACCTCATGCTGGCCCGCGTCAGCGACCAGCTCGGTGAGAAGCGCATCACCATGGAGATTTCCGACCGCGCCAAGAACCTGCTGGCCAAGCGTGGCTTTGATCCGGTGCTCGGTGCCCGTCCGCTGCGTCGCACCATCCAGCGCGAGATTGAGGATCAGCTCTCCGAGAAGATTCTCTACGGTGAGGTTGGTCTCGGCGAGACCGTCTTCATCGATGTCGAAGGCTGGGATGGCGAGTCCAAGGACGTCGACAAGGCGAAGTTCACCTTCACCAACAAGGGCAAGGCCGGGAACGTTGATGCCGACGGCGGTGCTCTGGGGGAGTCTGAGGAAGACAAGGACGTTCTCGGCAGCGCTGGTACCAGCGAGTCCGATATCATCACCCCGGATGTACCGGGTGACGGCGGTTCCACCGCCGCTGGAACCGACCTAGAGTCCGGTTCGGACTCCGATGACGACGGCCACAACCCGCCACCGGCTGGTGCGGGTGCTGGCCAGCCGCTCTAAGAGGTTTAGCCGCTAGCAGTACCAACGAACACTGCCGCCCCAGTTCCGACTCCATTATGGGAGGAGGAACTGGGGCGGCAGTGTGTCTATATGCGGTCTTTCCTAAAAGCGCGGAGAGTTGTAGTTCTACTTGGCCACGCCGAGGTCGACCAATGCTTTCTTTGCTACTTCAGGGTCATCATTTTTGATCATGTACTCAACGATTCCCTGGTCCTCTGGGAGGATTTCCGCAACTGTGATGAGGGACTCCACTCGCTGCGCCTTGAATGTGGAACCGCGCGTTGATTCTGCCGGAATCTCAACGGCATCCAAGACGGGCTTGCCGTCACGAACGGCGGCGGTGGCGGCAGGGTCATCGGTGAAGACTACGTAACCAACGTCGGGTGCCTTCGTAGTATCCACGGAACAGTTGGTACCCATTGCCTGTGGGGCGGGGGCACTATCCGCACCATAGTAGCTAAACACCACTTCATAGTCTGTGCAGGCCCGCACGAAACTAGCAATCGGTTCGGGTGCGTGGTCGGCAGGGGTGAGGCCGCCAGCGGTATCCCCACCAGTGGCACCGGTAGCTCCACCGTTGGAAGCGCCGGGATTGGCAGGTGCTTCAGCGGCGGACTGTGCGGGAGCAGCGGACTCGTCTGACTTGTCACTAAAGAGCGCGTCTTTAGCTGCAACGTAGGCAATCGCTAGCACCACGATGCCCGCTATCACTAAGGGGAGGAGTAATAGCTGCTTCTTTACACTGAGACCTTTCGATGCGCCGCTGGTCTGAGCACCTGTCGTGCCCGCGCTGGAGTTTGACCTGAAGGTAGCAGTCGTATTTGCCGGAGATGCTCCAGTTTCTAGTAATGAGCCATGCTTGATGTAATGGCGATAGCCATTTTCCGCAATAGCCAGGTTTTGCTCGATGTGTGATGTGTCTTCTGCCCCATTAAAGCGGTCGGGCGAACCCGGGTATGCAAGTCGAATCATTATTCAGTCCACCACCGTGAATCAATGTCGGAATACAGGGAGCGCATCGACCCTGCAAGCTCTTCCAAACTATTGCGATTGAGACGGTGCTTGTTTTCTTTCCATCGCTCAAAAAGCTCCGTCGACGACACTGCACGCGAGGCCTCCGTTCGTGCCTCTCGGCCTGCGGTCAGGGCCCACTGGGCAGCAAATTGCACACGTTTCGCAGCTTTTTCTGTGAAACCGCTCCACACTTTATATGTGTTGTAGAGCTGGGCCACGACGGCCCAGCCACCCTTGTAAGGCAGAACGATTACATTGGCGAGGTTGTCGAGTTCAAGGAACTCGAATTGAGACGGATCTTTCTTGTTGGCGGTCACGAGAATTCTTCGGTTGGTGACGAACGCTGCGCCATCGACTCCACTGGTTTTTGTAGCGGCGGCCTCGAGCACAATCTCGTCGACACCAAGACCTTCTACGACAGCGACGGCGGCAGTGCGCACAATCCCGGAATTACCGGCACGTTCAAGTGCGGCACCGAGATCTGGCCGGTCGGTCAATGCAATCTGGGATCCTGTCATGCACACGAGACTAGCAACACAATAGAAACCGCGCCTGACGTTCAGTACTATGACATAACTCACCCCAGGTGTGGGGTGGTGCGTGAAGTAACACTGACTCAACCCCGAAACCTCGGTACTTTGTGAGGATATGAGCCCTACATTCACCCCAGCAAAGTTTGATGATTCTTCGCTTTACAGGTTTGCCAAGTTCCCGTGGCCGGAACCGGCGCCGAGCAAAGATGAAGTGCGCCGCCACTCGTGGGGAATGACGTACAAGCACAATAAGGCGTTTGCGACCCCGCTAGGGGTTGAGAACATCAACGCAAGGGCGGTCAAGTACTACAAAGCATCTCTCGAGCAAAACTGGGGGGTCACCGGTGCCCAGGAAGCGCATCAGGTTATTGATGCCCTGCTTGAGGGCAACCAGCATGTGGAAAATGACCTGCTTTTACCGCTCGCATATGCAGTGAAGGACATCTCTGAGAACGAGCTCGAGGCAGAGATGGAGGAGCGGATCGAGTTTCTGAAAGACTTCTTTGTTGTCCAAGGCGTGGATCCGCGTGGTGCAGAACATAAGTTCCGCTACCTCGTACGGATGTTGCGCTCCGAAAACTTTGCCAAAGCAGCAGCCCCGGCATTGCCCGCCACTACTCGCGCATGGGACATAATCCGAATTCACAGCGTTGGTGGTGCGGCAACGGAGCTGGGATGGATCTCTCCAGAAGAGTTCCTTCAGATTTCCGATAAGGCCGTGGCGGCGTTGCAGCGCTACTTCGTGTCGTGGGCTGACGTAGCCGCAAGCTTCTGGTGGGGACGAATGATCTGGGCGAGTGATGGTGAGCCCGACGTTGCCGCTGCGATGAAAGACCAATCGCAACGGCTCACCGAGTTGCTCGCACACAGTGATTCACCTTGGGTTCGCGTGCCCTTGCATGACATCGTGGCCGAGGAACCATTCTCATCCTTAGACGGTCTGCACTAACTAGCTGTCGTCATTGTTCGGGATGCCGTGGCAGCGGCCGGTTTCATGAGCTCATTAGAATCGGTCACAAATAACGGATTGAGGCATCTATGGCGCAGGAACGGCGAGTTCAAGGGGCATCTGCAAGGCGAAGTTACCTTCACCAATATGGGGCAAGGTCGGTAACGTTGATGCCGATGGGCGGTGCCTTGGCCGATTCTGAGGAAGATGACGGGCGTTCTCGGCAGTGCTGACGGTATCCTGAGCGTTTGGATCTGGCGACATCAAAGCTACTGTCGATCAGGCCACTGCCGAGGCAGAGACCGAATCTGATAACTCCGAGGGAGAGAACTAAATGGGGATCCAATTTCGCAAGAAGCAGAACCTGGACAAGGACACGTGGCTGAACTACTCGGGTTCGGGAGTCTCTGGTTCGAAGCGTATCGGTCCGGTGACCATTAACAGCCGTGGCGGTTACACCGTCCGACTGGGCAAGGGCTTGACCTTCCGTGGTCGCTGGAAGAAAAAGTAGCTGTACTTGCTAGATGGAGGAAAGCGGCGGTTGTCGCCGCTAGTACCCCATTTTCTGATTCACCCACGCAAGCATCTCTTCGTGGGTGAGCACGTAGGCAAGGCCGTGCGTCCCATCACCGAGGTCAGTATCGACCTCCACGTAGGTGATGTCGGAGCCGGCCTTTTGCCATTTCTGCACAAGTTCGCGTGCCGACGTCACGGGTAGCACATCATCCAATGCGTTATGGGTAACGAATACGGGCATACTGGGAGTCTTTGTCCCCAGAGCTTGTTCTTCCACGTGGCGCCGAACGA
Source organism: Corynebacterium sp. HMSC063A05 (assembly GCF_001809695.1). Taxonomy (NCBI): domain Bacteria; kingdom Bacillati; phylum Actinomycetota; class Actinomycetes; order Mycobacteriales; family Corynebacteriaceae; genus Corynebacterium; species Corynebacterium sp. HMSC063A05. The sequence continues at coordinate 11,164 of NZ_KV798511.1, forward strand.
CGGGGGAGAGCTCCGGCGAGCGCAGATTTTCCGCTATTCCTAAGTCGTTGGCCGTGAATGCCTTGGTGTCATTGCGGGGCCAACGTTCGACAGTGGCGCCAATGCATTCATCGGCCGTGAGCTTCAGGAAATCCTGCCCCAGCGGGCTCAGCATGCGCTCGATCGGTTCTTTTGTCTCTGGGTACTCTGCAATCAAGCCGTTCATGAAGTAACCGACGAGCCCCGCCAGCGCCGAGCCGCGAATATGCAGTGCAGTGTCGGTGAGATCGGCCGGAATAGCCCCGGCGTAAACAGCGCGGATGTTCAGCTCCGAGGCGTACGCATCGGCTAGCTCGGCGGCTGCAGCGGTGGCGCCTCCGCCCTGTGAGTAGCCGAACAGCGCAATGGGAGTATCTGCAGGTAGTTGTAAAGTCTCAATAGCCGCTCGCGCCATATCGAGCGTGTTATTCCCGGCAATCTCACGGTTGAGATACGGATGTACCCCAGGCGTGCCGAGCCCCTGGTAATCCACAATGGCAACATTCCATCCCTGTGCCAGCAGCTGAGGTGCCGGAGGCGTCGGAGGCGCTTCGTAACGCAGGGCGACCGAACTGGCACAGTTATCAGCCATGCCGAGAGTTCCAGGTGCAATTACTGCCAGTGGGCGCGGGGATTTCTCTGACCATCGGGCGTAGGGCTGCAAAATCGTGCCGGACACGGCTGTCTGGCGGTGGTCGCGTGCACCTGTGGAGGAAAACACGACCCGCTGTGCGCGTGCGGGCGTATTGACCGGAAATGGCGTCTTCGTAATTACCTGCCCCGGAGGCAATCGCTTCACCGTAGAAGAGTCAGAATCCGAAGAACCGAAGCCAGTCGCTCCTAGACCATCCACCGCCGAGCAACCACCGAGCGTTCCCACGCTAGAGCCCAGAAGAGCAACTCCAAGCACTGTGCTCAGCGCAATTCTGCGCTTACTAGCCCCAAAGAGACAGCGCTGGCGCTGAGGTCGATGGGGCGTGGCATTCATGTGTCTAATTCTAGGCAACGCACTTGTTCGAATCTGGTCTTTACCGGAGCATTGCCTCGGCTTTAACGGGGCAACTGGAAGCGGCCATCGGAGGTTTGCTCCGCAAGTCCGTCGTCAAGCAGGGAAAACAGTGCGCGGGAACGCTGATGCGCATCATCCCAGACCGCATCCAGAGCGGCCTGTTCGACGGGGGAGTCGGCGGCGCGGAGCACGTCGAGAAGCAAGCCCCGGACTTGACGGTCGGTGCCTTCGAACTTCTGCACACGCCGTTTAGCAGCGGCGATTTCGTGGTCTTCGGGTTCGGGGCGACCGGCGGCAATCCATGCGCAACTGGTGGCGATGGGGCAGACCTCGCACTCGGGTGTCGTTCGACAGACGGTAGCGCCGAGTTCCATGAGTGCGACGGAAGTCTCGGCCGCAGTCGTGGGGTCGAGTGGTAGGAACTCTTCGACGAGCGCCATGTCGGCGCGTTTGGCGATGCCGGGTAGGTACGTGCCCTGACGGTGTCGCCGGAGTACGCGGCGCACGTTGATGTCCACCACCGGCGTGCGCGCGCCAAAAGCAAACGCCGCTACCGCCCGAGCTGTGTAGTCTCCTACCCCCGGAAGGGCTAACAGTGTGTTCACGTCGCTTGGTACTTCGCCGTCGTGCTTTTCGACGATCTTTTCTGCGCATTCACGCAGCCGGAGTGCACGTCGGGGATAGCCGAGTTTTCCCCACATACGCAGGACTTCATCCTTTGGCGCGACTGCCAAATCGGCTGGGGTGGGCCATTTTTCCAGCCAGGCGCGCCAGGAGGGGATGACGCGGGCGACGGGAGTCTGTTGACTCATCACTTCGCTGACGAGCACAGCCCATGGTGAAGTGCCTTCTTCGCGCCAGGGAAGTGGCCGCATGTTGGTGCGATACCAATCACGTAAGGCGGCATCGACGTGTTCGTCGAAGTCGTCGGATTGGTTAATTGCAGAGGTCAATCTACATTCTCGCTTTCCCATAAACAGCAGAGTCGTTGCACAATATAGCTATGAGCAATTCTGAGAGGACTCCTGAGAGTGTATGGCAATCGATGGTGCGCGGAAACCTCCGCTTCTGCGAGAGCAAGACTGCGCATCCTCGCCAGGACTTGGTTCGTCGTAAGCAGCTGACGCAGGGGCAGAAGCCGAAGGCCGTTGTGCTGGCTTGCTCGGATTCCCGCGCTCCGGTGGAGATTATTTTCGATCAGGGCTTGGGCGATGTATTTGTAATCCGTACTGCCGGTGAGATTACTGACCTGTCGGTGCTGGCTTCGCTGGAATTCGCAGTTGATGGTCTTGGAGTTCCGCTGGTGATTGTTCTCGGTCACGAGTCCTGCGGCGCTGTGGCTGCGGCGAAGAATGCACTGGATGGTGGCGAACTGCCGGGTGGTTTCCAGCGTGTGCTGATTGAAAAGGTCACCCCGTCGCTGCTGGCGGCTCGCAAGGATGGCGAGACTGAAATCGACGAATTTGAGCGTCGCCACGTGCGCGAGATTGTTAATCACATTATTGATCGCTCTCCGGAGATTTCGTCGCGACTGGAGACCGGCGAGGTAGGCGTTGTCGGTATGCGGTACCGCTTGGAGGACGGACGCGCTGAGACCGTCGTTACCCATGGAGTCAGCGAGAACCCGCTAACCTAAATGTGTGACCAATAAGCTGCCTCCAGAAATCTACCGGCGTCGGCGTATCGCCGCGGCGGTGTTGCTCGTTATCATCCTCGTTCTCCTGGGCTGGGGTATTTCCGCACTGGTAAACCGGGACAGCGAGGATTCTGAACCGGTGAATGTCACCAGGGATGACGGGAAAGAGGTGACTCCTCCGGAACAGCCCAAGGAACCTTACGCGCCTAAGTCTGACAAGGACTCGGAGAACGACAAGTCTGACAAGGACGCCAAGAAGGGCGACAAGGAAGGCGAAGACTCCGCGAAGGATGACGCTCAGGCGGCGCTTGCGAGCAAAAAGGACTGTACCCTTGCAGATCTGCAGGTGACGGCCACCTCGGATCAGCCGAACTACGGCGATGAGCAGCCGACTCTGGCGATTACCGTCCACAATCCCACCGGCGGTGAATGCCGCGTGAACCTTGATGAGCAGCAGTTGCGCTTCGAGGTGTACGACCTGGCAACGTATGAGCGAGTCTGGTCGGATGTGGATTGCAATGACTCCGAAGGCCACGGTGAACTGGTATTGGCACCGGGCGAGGAAGTCAACTATGCCGCCACCTGGTCGCGTCTGACCTCGGCGCCGAACAAGTGCTCCGAAGAAGACCGGGTCCCAGTTCCCTCCGGGTCGTACATCTTCTACGGCGTGATTGGTGACAACAACTCTGACGCCTACACGTTCAACATGCGCTAGCGCTTAGCTCCTAACCCAAGCTCAATGGCCTCGGCAACGGTGGCTGCTTCCAGCAGCTGCATCCCTGCCGGGCCTTTTGCGCCTCTGGGCACAATTGCCGTGTCGAAGCCCATTCGATGAGCTTCCTTAAGGCGCCACTCCAAATCGGTCACTCGCCGCACTTCGCCGGCCAACCCCAGTTCGCCGAGTGCAATGGTTTTGTCCTGGAAGGTCCGCTTAGTCATGGATGAGGCCAGTGCCAGCGCAATCGCCAGGTCCGCGGCAGGCTCCGACAGCGTCATTCCGCCGACGGTGGACACGTACATCTCCATGCGGGCCAACTGCTTGAAGTTACCGTGTTCAGTCAGCACGGCCGCGACCATCGGCACGCGCCTCGGGTCGAGACCAGAGACATTGCGTCGTGGATTATGTGCCTCGGTGTTGATTACCAGGCCCTGCACCTCCGCCAGCAGCGGTCTGCGGCCATCCATGGCCACGGTAATTGCAGTTCCCGAGGTCGGTGTTCGGTGATGCAAAAACAGCCCCGAGGGATCCTCAACTTCCGCAATACCGCCCGCGGTCTGCTCGAAGCAGCCCACCTCATCGGTGCTGCCGAAGCGGTTTTTCAGACCCCGCAAGAAGCGTAGCCCCGAGTGTCTATCGCCTTCGAAGTTGAGTACCACATCAACGAGGTGTTCCATCGTGCGCGGGCCGGCCACATTGCCGTCCTTGGTCACGTGCCCTACCAAGAAAATCGCAGTCCCGGTCTCCTTTGCCAACGCCGCCAGGGCAGAGGTTACGGCGCGGGCCTGAGCAACGCCACCGCGAGCACCTTCGACGTCGGCACGCATCGTCTGCACGGAGTCCACAATGAGCAGACCGGGGGAGAGCTCTAGCGTCAGATCGATGACGTCCTCGATATTCGACACCGCCGACAGGTACAGCGAGTCCGACAGCGCGCCAGTGCGCTCGGCACGCAGTCGCACCTGACCGACCGACTCCTCACCTGTGACGTAAAGTGTCGGCCCCAAATCGCCGTCCGCGCAGCGATAGGCCACTTCAAGCAGCAACGTCGACTTACCAACCCCCGGCTCGCCGGCCAAGAGCACCAACGAACCCGGCACAATACCCGAACCGAGCACCCGATCCAGCTCACCGATGCCCGTGCGCACCGCGTGCGCAGCTTTGGCGGAAATCCCGGTAATGGCCGTCAGCTCAGAAGAAGAAGTGGGGATTCGATCTGTTGCGGATGTCTCGGCGAGGAAACGTTCCTCCGCATCGTCGTCAAGCGCGCGCTGTGCTAAACGCTGGCTCTCAGCCGCGGACGGAAGTGGAAGATGCTTTACGACGGTCACCTCGCGTGCCGGGCTCCGTTGTGGCAGCACTCCGGCGACGTTGCTTGGCTGCCCGGGTGGCGATTTTGTCCTCAAGGGTGGAGCCGGACTTCCCTCTGCTGGAGCGGATAGTGACCTTCTCCAGTGTGCCCCACTCTTTGCAGTTGGGACATTGACCAACCCATTTCGACACCTGCCAACCGCATGCCGAGCATTCGTAGGCTTCGTCTTTGGTCTTGGCCACGGTGCAACCGCCTTTGCTTCAAACGAGGGGGCGACAGACCCGACAACGTTTGGTGCGGGATGTGCGGGAAATGTCGCTAAAAAATTGCCCCAGATACGCGAGAACGGGCCAGGGCAGAGTCAATGACATGTGTCAAGGACTGACTGTACCGCCGTGGCCCGTATCAAGCGACCAATCGCCCATGCCCGCTCGATGAAGCTCCTCGCGTTATTTGCGGGACAGGACTGCGCTGTACCAGCGCTAATAGTGCGCTGCGCGTGAACAGCGCAGGAACCGCGCCGTGCTGCGCTTACTTGGATTCAATCATGCCGTCAGCACCGCGGTTCGGTGCGCCAGCTTCCAGAATGTCAGCGGAGATGGTGATGTCCAGGTCGTAGGTGTTGGTCTGGCCCTGTGGGTCAGTGAACTCGAAGGTGGCCTCGCGGTTCTGGCCGGCAGCGCTGCTCTTGTCGCCAACCAGGGTGCTCGGGTCCAGCTCATTGGTGTAGTACGCGATGCAGCCGGTGTTGTCCTTAGCGGTCTTAGCCAGCGGATCGATGACGGACTTCGGGCCGGCAACGATCTGGCACTCACGCGGTAGGGAGTTCTCGCCCTTGGCAGCCTTAGCGAAGGAAGGAGTCTCAGCGACCTTCTTCAGCTCAACCTCGCCGATACCTTCAACGGTGACGGACTTCAGCGTGTAGACTGACTCGGCAGCGCGCTGCTGGTTGCTGGCGGAGAACTTCAGACCAGCGGTACCAGCCTCCGGGTCAACCAGGATGTGAGCGTCGCGGATGTTGACGAAGCCAAGAGCCGAGTTGGTGTTCTCAGCACCCTTGCCGGCAGCATCTTCGCCGCCGTTCATCGCACCGTCGACAGCCGGGTGCTGATTTGCGGTCTGCGAAATCTGACCGGCGCCACAAGCAGCAAGTGCAACTGCAGATGCTGCGGAGACGGTGACGAGGGCGCTGCGGCGAAGTACGGACTTGAAGGCCATGACTAGATTTCCTCCAGTAGCTTGAGGATGGGCGATAGGATTTTCAGTATTTAAAGAACACCTTAGTGTCTTCCTAAGATGTTCTCATACTACCCGTAAAATCATGGGGGGACATGATAGGGTGGAAGGCCGTTGGAAAGGGCGTGTGCATTACATGGAATTCAGCATTGGCGATACCGTAGTTTATCCGCACCACGGAGCTGCGAAAATCGAAAACATCATTGAACGAGAGCTTAACGGTGAGACCGTTCAGTACCTCGTACTGCAAATTCTGCAGAGTGATCTGAATATCCAGGTTCCCGCCAAGAATGCCGAGTTGGTTGGCGTCCGCGACGTTGTCGGTGAAGAGGGGCTGCTAAAGGTCTTCTCCGTTCTGCGTGAGACCGATGTGGAAGAGGCCGGCAACTGGTCCCGCCGCTACAAGGCCAACCAGGAACGACTGGGTTCGGGCGATATTAACAAGGTCGCTGAGGTAGTCCGTGACCTGTGGCGCCGCGATCAGGACCGCGGTCTGTCCGCCGGTGAAAAGCGTATGTTGAGCAAGGCTCGCCAGGTTCTCGTCGGTGAGCTCGCGCTTGCCGACGGCGTTGATGAGGCCAAGGTCGAGGAAGTCTTTGCCCGCGTCGATGCCACTATCGAACGTCACCGCACACTGGCACAGGAAGGTGCCGCTGGTGAGAAGAAGGATGAAGCCGACGATAAGCCGGTGGACCTGGACGCAGACGCATAAGTCGTTTCCCTTCCCCGGTTCCTTCCAGTAGGGATTTTCTGCACTTTTCCGGTTAACGGCTAGCGCACACACATTGCCCGTGTGCGCTAGCCGTTTTCTCTTTTTCACCCGTATCTATTTCCCCGCTATGCTCGGGGCTGTGACTTTTCAAATCTTCGATACCGCAACCCGCCAACTGAAGGATTTTGAGCCTCTCCGCGAGGGGCATGCCTCCATTTACCTGTGCGGTGCGACCCCGCAGGCTCAGCCGCACATTGGCCATGTTCGTTCCGGCGTGGCCTTTGATATCTTGCGCCGTTGGTTGATTGCCAAGGGGTATGACGTCGCGTTTGTGCGTAACGTCACCGATATCGATGACAAGATCTTGAATAAGGCCGCCGAGCACGGCCGCCCTTGGTGGGAGTGGGTCTCCCGCTTTGAGCGCGAATTTACCTGGGCCTACAACCAGCTCGGCGTTCTTCCGCCGAGCGTTGAGCCGCGCGCTACCGGACATGTCACTCAGATGGTGGAGTACATGCAGCGTCTGATGGATAACGGCTTCGCCTACGCTGTCGATGGCAGCGTCTATTTCGACGTGGACGCCTGGTCCAAGGCTGAAGGCAGCGACTACGGTAGCCTGTCCGGCAACCGCGTTGAGGAGATGGAGCAGGGCGAGACCAATACTCCGGGCAAGCGTGGCGCGCACGATTTTGCGCTGTGGAAGGCCGCCAAGCCGGGCGAGCCCTCCTGGCCGACGCCGTGGGGCAATGGGCGTCCGGGCTGGCACCTGGAGTGCTCGGCCATGGCCACCTACTACTTGGGTTCGGAGTTCGACATCCACTGTGGCGGTCTCGACCTGCAGTTCCCGCATCATGAAAACGAGATTGCGCAGTCGCACGCAGCTGGCGACGGCTTTGCCCGCTACTGGATGCACAATCACTGGGTCACCATGTCCGGTGAAAAGATGTCGAAGTCGCTCGGCAACGTTTTGTCTGTGCCGCACATTTTGACCATGGTTCGTCCGGTTGAGCTGCGTTACTACCTCGGCAGTGCGCACTACCGCTCCGTGCTGGAGTACTCCGAGGAGGCTCTGCAGGAAGCGGCAGCGGGCTACCGTCGTATCGAGGCGTTTATGCACCGTGCCGTCGATAAGCTCGGCGATATCGAAATCGGTGAGTGGACGCCGGCGTTCGAAGCAGCGCTCGACGACGACCTCGCTGTCCCGCGCGCGCTCGCAGAAATCCACAACGCTGTTCGTGGAGGCAATCAGGCGCTTGCCGACGGCGACGAGACCAAGGCCAAGGAGATTGCCGGTGCTGTCCGCGCTATGGCCGCAGTCCTTGGATTCGATCCGCTGAATGAGCAGTGGGCAACCTCCGATTCCGGTTCTGATGCAGCAATGCATGCGCTCGGTGTGCTGGTTGAGCACCAGTTGGAGGAACGCACCCGGGCTCGTGCAGAGAAGGACTGGGCTACGGCTGATGCTGTGCGCGACCGCCTGAAGGAAGCGGGTATCGAGGTAACTGATACCGCGGATGGTCCAGCATGGTCTGTCGCTGACTAGGGCTGAAAAGCTGGCTTTAGGCTAAAGAAAACTATTAACAACAGGAAGCAGGTAGCTATGGCAGGCAACGGTCGTCGTGGTGCAGTGCGCAAGGCAAGCAAGAAGAACGTTGGCGGCTCCGGTGGCCAAAAGCGTGGCTTGCGTGGCAAGGGGCCGACCCCGAAAGCAGAGGACCGCGTTTATCACGCAGCTCATAAGCGGGCGAAAGAGAAGCGCCGCCGTGACTCGGGGCGTCATGAGCGCAAGGGGGATGGCACCGAGCTGGTAGTTGGCCGTAACCCGGTCGTGGAGTGCCTGCATGCAAAGGTGCCAGCGGCCGCGCTGATTGTGGCGCTGGGTACCGACAATGACGAGCGCCTGCAGGAGTCAGTGCGTATTGCTAACTCCCGTGGTATCCCGATTCGCGAGGTACCCCGCCACGAGTTGGACACCATGACCGGCAACACCATGCACCAGGGTATCGGCCTGCAGATTCCGCCGTACAAGTACGCATCTGTCGAAGATCTGATTGATTCTGTGGCCAAGACCGGTGAGCCGGGCCTTATCGTCTGCCTGGATAACATCACTGATCCGCGTAACCTGGGTGCGGTCATTCGCTCGGTGGCGGCCTTTGGTGGTCACGGTGTGGTGATTCCGGAGCGTCGCTCGGCTGCCATTACGGGCGTCGCCTGGCGTACCTCTGCTGGTACTGCTGCGCGTCTGCCGGTTGCGCGGGCGACCAACATGGTGCGCTCGCTCAAGCAGTTCCAGAAGGCTGGTTACCAGGTCGTTGGACTGGATGCCGGTGGCGATCACACTCTGGACACTTACGACGGCACCACCCCGGTGGTTGTGGTCGTCGGCTCCGAGGGCAAGGGACTTTCGCGCCTGGTGCGCGATACCTGTGACACCATCATGTCCATTCCGATGACCGGTTGGGTTGAGTCGCTCAACGCTTCCGTTGCTGCCGGCGTGACTCTGAGTGAGTTTGCCCGCCAGCGCCGGGCAAAGAGTAGCCAGTAGCGCATTTGATACCCCCGTAGGCACCATTACCAATTCGTCATAGTAATGGCGTTTACGTGGGGTATTTTGCGTTCTAAATGGCGGCCGGTACTTATGGCTACCCCCAGTAGTTCAGCGCTTTAAAGATAATTCTATTTCCGGCGTGCGCTGCAGAAATGACGGCGTTATTATCACTTCCAACAGAAAATTATCCGTAGTTTCCTGAAGGGGAGGGCGGGCAAATCATGCTCCTAGAAATGGGGGCGTAATTGGCCGTAATTTAGGGATGCTCACGGACCTAGCGGTGGCTTGTACAGCTAGCTTTTGGGTCACTGAGATGTCAGACCACGACATCCTCAGCGTTAGTTTTTCTGTCTGCCGGGTCACCCCATTTCGGCAGCCTCGCAGTCTTAAAAAGAGCGGGGGTATTGGAGTCTGCTTTTAGAGAATCCAGTAAAAATACGGGCAGCCCCTCGGTGGCGAGAGGGGAGGTGGACGCACCTTCTCCGCAATCGTCACTCGAGGAGCTGCCCGATGTTTTTGTTGTTTTAAAAGCCACTCCGAAAAGCGTATGTGTCTATTTGCTCCACTTGGCAGCCTGAACGTCGTCACGCGTTGCCTTACGCGACTGCACCGTTCCGATGGCGTAGCAGGTCAGGTAGATGACGAACGCGATTGTTGTCACTAGAACGCTGACCGGGATGCCCGGTGCGAGCGAGAGGACGATGCCGCCGACAGCCGCGACCTCGGCGAAGATGGTCGACAGGATGATGGCCTTCACCGGCGAGGCAGTGACGAATGCGGCCGCGGCACCCGGGGTGATAATCAGGGCGATGACGAGCAGGGAGCCGACAATTTGCACGCCCTGGGCGGCGACGAGACCGGTGAGAATCGCGAAGTAGATCGATAGCGCCTTGACGTTGACACCACAGGCGGCGGCCATGATGGGGTCAGCGGAGGCGAATAGCAGCGGCCGCCATTTCCAGGCAACGCCGCCGACGACGATGACCGCGACGATGGCCATCGTCCATAGAGAAGTGTCAGTCAGACCAATGATCTGGCCGGTGAGAAGTGAAAACGCGGTACTTGTCCGGCCAGGGTAGAGGTGGATAAACAGCACCGATAAGCCCATGCCGAAGCTCAAAACCACGCCCACAACCGCATCTTGGCGCCCTCGAAGCGACAGTGCTGCCAGGACTATTGCGATGAGCACCGAGCCGATAATGGCGCCGCTGCTGACACTGACACCCAGTAATAGAGCCGCGGATGCGCCCATGAGTGCCAGCTCACTGGTGCCGTGGACCGTGAAGCTCATCTGCCGCATGACAATCAGGGGCGAGATGATGCCGGAAATTAGCCCAAGCAGTGCTGCTGCAATGAGGGCATTGTGGACGAATCCGACCTGGAGTAGGGCGGCGGTGTCGGAGAAATACTGAGCCAGTAGGGTCATTAGGCGATAACCAACTTTCCCTCGACACGGGCAACCACAATTTTGGTTTGGTAGAGCTCCGAGAGCGTCTCTGAGGTGATAATTTCCTCGACCGATCCGACCGCATGTCCATGCGGCGTCAGGTAGAGCACCCGGTCACAGACGCCCAGGATGGGGTTGATGTCGTGGGTGACAAAGACGACTGCCGTGTCATTTTCCCGGCGATGCCGGTCCAGGCGCTTGACCGTGGTTCGTTGTGCCGCAGGGTCGAGGGAGAGCAGAGGCTCGTCGCAAAGCAAAAAATCCGGCGCCGAAACGAGCGCCTGTGCCTGACGGACAAGCTGCTGCTGACCGCCAGAGAGCGTGCCGACACGACGGTCCGCAATACCCGTTGCGCCGACAAACTCCAGCATCTGGTCGGTGGCGGAGCGGTTCTTGCCGGCCGCCAGCTCGACGAGGTCGCGAACCCGAATGGGCAGCGAGGGCTCGAACATCCGCTGCTGCGGAATGTAGCCCAGGTTTCCGTCGACTTTTACTGAACCGTGAGTCAGCCGTCGCATGCCAAGGGCGGTGGTCAGCAGCGTGGATTTGCCGACGCCGTTCGGACCCAGGATGGCCAAGAACTCGCCGGGCTCGATATCCAAATTCAGACCGGACCACAGCGGTTCGACGGCTGCGTCAGTAAAAGTCAGTGAGGGCAAAGTTATGCGGACTCCATATCGGAAAGGGTTTGCTTGTAGAGGTCAAAGAACGACTGGTCAGTGCTGGGTGACTCAAAAACATCGACGATTTTAACGCCCTTTGCTTTGGCTGCCTCGACGAGTCGCTGCGAGACCTGGTCGTGGGTCTGTGGCGAGTCGATGAGGTAGTCCAGCTCGCCGGACTCGATCAGCTTGAGCATTTCATTGACATCGCTTGCCGACGGCTCGGACTCATTCAGCGTGGACTGACGGTAGCCCTTCGGGGTGATGTCCTTGATCTTCGTGTCCTTCAGGATGTCATCGGCCAGCGGGTGAACCTGAGCAACCTTAGCGGCCTTGAGCTTGCTCTTGGCCTCTTCGATGTCCTTGATTTCCTTGTCGACAGCCTTGGTGTCGGCCTTGGCGCCCATCTTGGTCAGAGCTTCGGCGAGCTGCTCTGCAGTTTCTTCAACCGCATCGGTGTCGTACCAGACGTGCTCGTTGGCCTCGCCATCGTGGTGGTGCTCGTGGCCTTCGTGGTCGCCATGGTCGTGGTCGTGGCCGTCGTGGTCATGGCCTTCGTGGTCGTGATCGCGGCCCTCGTGATCATGGTCATGTTCATGGTCATGGCCCTCGTGATCGTGATCGTGATTGTGGCCCTCTTCCTGCGGCAGCGCAGAGATGATGACCTTATCCTTTGCGTCACGCAGAGAGGAGGTCAGCCATGCGTCGTAATGCCCGCCACCTGCGACGAGAATATCGGCGTCCTCTACCTTTGCCATGTCGGCTGCGGCCGGTTCGTAGGAGTGAGGATCGATGTCGTTGGACGCGATAATCGGGTCGATGGCGACCTTCTCGTCGTCGGTGACTGCGTCGGCGACGTCCGCCCAGACCTTGGTGGAGGTGACCACCTTAATGGTGTCTTCGGACTTGTCCGCGGACGTAGCGCTGTCATCATTGCTGGAGCATGCGCCGAGACCTGCGACGAGGCCGGCGCTGGCGACTAGCGCCGCGATGCGCGTGGAAAAGCGTGCCTTCATATATGTATCCAATCCTGTTGCGGGCTGAATTATTTCCTCTATTCAGCTCCTGAGTATTAACCGCTATTGAAAACAGTTGTCTTTTAGTTCAAAGAATATAGTAGGGGCTGCGGAGACCCAGTCACAAGGCGGATCGCTGCCGGAGTGGCAGAAATGACAGTCGCGCACATTCGTTGGGTAAAGTTGTCCGCGATTAGATGCGTGTAATGCTCGTTGCAGTTCTTTTCCATAAAACTGAGGTTTTCTACCTGAGGTAGATGAGTGAAGATAGCTGAGCGCGCAGTCACTGTTGGTTTTTCAAGAAGGGTCGGTATTCCGTGCAAAGTCGGCGTCGTCGTGGCACCTTGGCTTCCATCGCAGCAGAACTTGGGGTCTCGCGCACGACTGTGTCCAATGCTTACAACCGCCCTGACCAGCTCTCAGAGAAGTTGCGCGAGCACATCCTGGAAACGGCGGAGAGGCTTGGTTATCCGGGGCCGGACCCAATGGCTCGGGGTCTGCGCATGCGCCGGGTTGGCGCCATCGGCGTGCTGTTCACCGAGCACCTCCCATTCGCTTTTGAAGACCCTGCGTCGGTGGATTTTCTCGCCGGCCTTGCAGAAGAGCTCGGCGAAATGGGCGACTCCATGTTGGTCATCCCAGCTTCCTCCGAGGAGGGCGGGGACGTAGATCTCAATCTGATTCGGCAGGCGGTGGTCGACGGCTTCGTGGTCTACTCCGTCGCGGACAACGATCCGTTCCTCGCTGCGGTGCGCGCTCGCGGCTTGCCGACGGTCGTGTGCGACCAGCCTGCAGATGCGGCGGCTCTACCGTTTGTGGGCATCGACGACCGTGAGGCCATCAAGCCCGCGGTGCGGCACCTGACTGAGTTGGGGCATAGGAAGGTGGGAATCCTTTCGGTGCGCTTGTCGCGTACCCCGAACTCGGGATATGTTACGGAGAAGCGACTGGCAGAAGCTCATCACCAGGTGCAGAAGAATCGTGTCGAAGGTGCGCTGGAAGCGCTTGCCGAGGCCGGTATTCAGCAGGCAGATGTGCCCATCATCGAGCGTCACCTCAATGACCGCGAGAACAACCGCGATGCGGCTCGCCAGCTGCTGACCGACAACCCAGATCTCACGGCGGTGGTCTGCACTACCGATACTCAGGCAATTGCGGTCTTGGAATATGCCAAGGAGAACGGAATTCGTGTTCCGGAGGATCTGTCCATCACCGGCTTTGACGGAATTGAGCGCGCCCTCTTCCACAACCTGACCACCGTGATTCAGCCGAATAGGCAGAAGGGCATTGCCGTCGGCCGCGCGCTGGCCGAGGAGCTTGAGGCCGCACACGAGGACAGCGGTCGCGCTCCGCGCGTCTTGCTAGAGACTGAGTTTGTCGTTGGAGCGACAACTGCAGCGCCGTCGGTACCGTCAGCCGGGTAGCGGGCACGAGGGTAACAACATCGTGGCGCTATCGGAGGTTCCTGGGGTGGTAAACCCCACCTCGTCTTTACTGTGTTCGGATTCAGATTAAGGTCTATTACATGACAGATTCAACAAATTCGAGCACCGACCGATCAGCTGCGGCTCTCAATAGTCCGGAAGCTACCCGCGACGACCATGTCGAACTTGGTGGCCCCGTCGAATTGGATGAAATGTCTATCCGTGGCGCGATGAGTGAGTTCACCACTGGCGTGACCATTATCGCCACCGAGGATGAAGGCGAGGCGTACGGTTTTGCCTGCCAGTCTTTTTCCTCTCTCAGCCTCACTCCACCGATGGTTCTGTTTACTGTCATGAAGACCTCGCGGTCGTGGCCGCACATACGGAACGCTGGACGTTTCTCCGTCAACGTGTTGGCTGAGGATCAGGAGGATATCTCGGCAGCCTTCGGTCGCAGTAATGGAGAAAAGTTCAAGACGGGGAAGTGGACCCGCTCTGAGCTGGGCAACCCTTTACTGCACGGCTGCTCCGTGTGGATTGATTGCACCGTCGTCGATGTTTACGAAGGCGGCGATCACTGGATTGTGACGGCGGATATTGTGGCTATCGGCAAGCGTGAAGAAATCAATCCGCTCATTTACCACCGCGGTTCTTACGCACGGGTTTCTCACCCCGGCATCGATGCGCCTGTTGATCAAAAGTGGCGTCAGCGCCCCTCGGTGTAACCCGAGGTTGTCGCAGTCCAGCCACGGCGATCCTCGCCTGGCTTGGTGTCTTTCATCTCTCGCATGCGCAGACCGTTGTTGTCCTGCTTGTAGGTGAATTCGCCCGCAACAATTTTGTGGAAGCGCTCCGAATAGGTCTGCGCCTGGTCTGAGCAGTCCAAACTGCGAGTCTGCTCCGGGGCGCCGAATTCGACCGCCTCGCCCTTCCACTGCAGCGAACCAGAGCCGTTGCCACAGGAATCAGCGAAAGTATATGTTGTCTGCCCCAGCGTAATAGTCGGTGCCTGCGTTCCGTCCGGCACACCGTGGGGCAGGTTTGGGTCATCAAAAATCGCGGTTATCTGCCACTGCTTGCCGACGATCTCCGCTGCCGGCTTTGCCTGGCATGCGGTAGCCGTCATGGACACCGCCGCAACGACAGCTACTGTGGCAACCGCCTTTTTCCCGCTCCGCCCCATGCTGCGTGACCCCGTTAGTTAGCTGCCTTCTTGGTGCTCTTCTTAGCAGCCTTCTTCGTCGTCTTCTTGGCGGCCTTCTTTGTAGCCTTCTTCGCCGTCTTACGAGTGGTCTTCTTTGCTGCCTTCTTGGCCGACTTCTTTGCAGTCTTCTTAGTGGACTTGCGTGTGCGCTTTGCGGTCTTCGGAGCGTTTTCCTTCTCGTACTCCTCGTGAACCTTCTTGAAGCTCAGGCCTTCCTTCTCCACTCCGAGCATGCACATCAGAGTGACGGCATCGTAAAAGTCCTCGGCGAAGGTAGCCACAATTCGCCGTGCGCCAGCAGCGGTCTTTTCTTCGACCTTGTGAAGAGCCTCGTTCTGAGCAGTGCGAGTGTCTGTGACCTTCGGTGGCACGAATCCTCCTGGCAAGCATGGCCTTAATTGCGCCCAATACACCTACTTCTGCCAGCCATCTCGCCATATGCTCCCGTCACTGAGCTCAACCGAGTTCAGCGGAGAAGGAATGGGATTGTGATGACGCAGTTTCGGCTTTAAGCGCTACTTACAATTCAAAAACCTAATTCTACCACGTTGTTGATAGGTCGCGCGGTGTGGACAATGCTCCCACGGTACGGCTAGTCCACGCGCGGGTTCATACCGCCCTTGAAGCGGTAGTTGCGTGGACGGCGAGGCTTGTTCCGCGGATTCACAGGACGGATGCGACGCATACCGGCCCGGATTGGACGGGTCAGGCCACTGTCTTCGCGCAGTGCGCGAGGGCGACGGAGCCTGCGCGCCATCCATTCACCGAGGACAATGCCCGCAGCTAGTGCCGTCGCAATGCCCAGCGCTGAGGCCAGCGCCGTAAACCCCTTGGTCGGGTGGTCGTGCAGCAGTGCGTGCATACCGCGGTAGATTGTCATACCCGGAAGCAGTGGGGTTACGCCTGCCACTGCCGTAATTAGCGGCGGGATGGACCAACGTCGTGCCAGCAGGCCACCGATGAGACCAATCAGTGTTGCTGCCGCGCCTGCGCTGGTCACCGGATGAACTCCCAGCGGAGTCAACACGTAGTAGTAGGTCATTGACCCCAACAGGGCGACCGTTCCGGACACTGCCAACGCAGTGAACCCAGCATTCGAGGCCAACGCAAATGCGATTGAGGCGGTAGTTCCCGCTATCACCCGCACTGTCGCCTGGGCCAGGTTGAGGTCGGAGCCCGCGATGACGTCGGGAAGCGGAATGCCCAGCATTCCAGAAAACTCGATGCCCATCGCGATGCCAGCGACGATGCCGCCGGTCAACAGCATGGTGTCGAAGAAGCGCGCTGAGCCAGTCACTGGCGCGCCGGTGATGCCGTCTTGCAGTGCTTGCACGAGGGTTAGGCCGGCGAGCATCACGATGATTCCCGAGGCAATTAGCCTGGATGGCTGCATTTCAAAGGGAAGGTATGCCTGTGCTGCATTGAGTACAGCAGCGGAGAGTGTGGCGATGAGACCGCCGACTGCGTTTTGGAAGAATGTGGGCAACTCGCGGGCGGCAAGCTCGCCAATCACAATGACAATGGCCAGTGTGACGGCAGCCGCGATGAGAGCGACCTCGAAACCAGAGCCGAGTAGCACTGTCACAGATGAGGCCAGCAACGCCCAGCCAGCGTAGATGACGCGGAGGCGGTATTTTGCGGGCTCACGCTCGACCTTGTCGATAGCCTCAATAGCCTCCTCCAGGCTCAGATGGCCCGCGCGAATTCGGCGGATGACACGGTCCGTGTGGCGCAAGCGCTCGAAGTCGGGCACTGGTGCGGTGACTACGCGCATAGCCGTAATTGGTGTGCGGCGGGCACCGATGAGGTGGTAGACCGTCACCGAGGTCAACGTGATGTCAACCTGGATCTGGGTGAGGCCATAGGCTGAGGTCACGGTCTTAATCTGCAGCTCGGTGTCGCGGTTGCCCGAGCCACATGCCAGCAGCAGTCCTCCGATGCGAGCAGCGAGATCGAGTACGGCCGTAACCTGGCTGGGGTCGGAATAATCAATCGGTGCCAGCGGCAGTGGGGTAGTGGTCGAGTGCACTAGGTCGACAGTTGCCGTTGGGCCGGAAACGAAATCAATCACGCGCTGCTTGAAGGCGGACTGATTGTCGATTGCAGGAAACTGGGTCTGCGGAGTGTCGTCGTAAGAGACAGTGGGGTCAGCGGGGTAAGCGACAGCGGCTTCGGCATCGTAGGCATCGTCCTTCGCAGCGGAGTTTTCTTCGGCGTTGGATTTGTTGCCACCATCGAATGGCATGTCGGCACTTCCTTTCCCCGATACTGCCTGGGGTGCGTTGCAGCGCTATTGCAAAGACGAGTTCTAGAGGCGTTGCAGCAACATAGCCCCAGTGATTTAGCGATAGTCACACTACCCCGTCGGTGACGGAGAATCTCAATTCGTTTTCGGTGGGGTGAATTTACCTATCTGAGCGGGGCTTTTAGTGTGCAGAAAAGTGTTCAAGAAGTGCGGTTGCAGTATTCCTGTGGTGTCGTTTTTAACTTCTGCTTGCCAACCTGTACAATCGCCTGTCAGCGGCACAGCTGAGTTCGATTCTCAGGTTGACTCTGATTCTTTCGAGCCAGCGACGGCTAACGCCAAAAGGGTCGCTTTAAAGTTGCCGGGATGGCGCAATTGGTAGCGCAACTGATTTGTAATCAGTAGGTTACGGGTTCGAGTCCCGTTTCCGGCTCGAATGACCAGGTAGGAGCGATTTCCTACCTGGTTTTTTCGTCGGATGGTACTTTATTGGTACTTTTTCCCAGAAGCGTCTCGATAGCGGCACGATGGTCAACGGAGCGCGGTCGGTGAACGTAGTACCGCTCTGTTGTAGAAGATCGCGAGTGACCGAGCTGCAGTGAGGCGTCGTACAAACTTTGGGTATCTGTAATGGCTGTTGCAACGGCGTGGCGGAAGTCTCGCGCAGCAATCCTCTGTGGCAGCGCCGAGCGCACCTCTGGGGAGATTGCATCCCCGGATACGTCAGGGTCGCGGGCCCACTTCAGGAACCGTGCAAAGCCTGTTTTTACCGATTCGCCCCGCATGGGGCGCGTGGGTGGGTGACCTGGGAAAATGAACTCCGTTCCGTTCTTTTTCTTCCACTCTAGGAGCTCTGCAACGAGCAAATCGGGGAGCGCGACGAGCCCGCGAGAATTCCGCTCATCTCGTTTTTTCAGCCGCGCCACGTTCAGATAAATCAGCCCATCGCGTTCCTCTAAATCGTCCCAGCGGAGGTTCACAATTTCTCCCCTGCGAAGCCCTGTACCTGCATAAGCGAGGAGTGCGGGTGCTATCCAGGGGAGATTGTAGGCATGAGCCGCAGTCAAAAGCGCTACGATCTCTTCCGCAGTAGAGGATCGGTACTCCAGAATTCGCTCAGTAGGTGCAGGAGACGTTGCGGCAACAACGTTGTATGGCACTACCCCACGACGTGTCAGCCAGCGCCAGCAGCCACTCAGGATGGCTCTGCAGGAGCGGTGGATCCCCTGGCTTCGCGAGGTTAAAAATCTTTCCACCATCGGGGTTGTGACCTCCCCGACGCACAGACTTTTCATTTCAGGTTCTATGTGTTTCCGCAGATGACGCTTATAGACGCTCTTCGTATTCTCGTTGGAGATCTCGGAGTCGAGGTACATCTCAACCGCTTGGGGTACGGGGGTGCGGCGTGTGAGGTGGTCGTCAGCGTATCCACGCCCGGCCTCTATGAGGCGGCGGGCCTCTGCCTGGGCCGCTTCAATAGCCTCGGCCTTCAACCGTCTACGGCGTTTTACCTGTGCCCGTGTTCCATTGAGGTAACGGAACCGAATGATGACTTCCCAGCCTGCGGTGGTCCGCCTTGAGATGGGTTGCCCCATGCCTCCTGGCGCTATCTCGGTTTTCGGCATGATTCTATGCTCTTGGGAGTCTGTAAAAGAAACAAATACGGGGGGGTAGAAGACTCCAGATAGAGCCTCGATGCATGATTAACGACATGACTGAGGCGAATCATGACGCACTATCTCGGGACGAGAAGAAAAGGGAATCGAATGATTCGAGTGAAGGCAGAACTTGGGGATTCACCTTGAACAATCCTATGTTTTCGGTCGTATCTAGGTTCGTCAAGACCACGTTCTTCTATTTCCTGGGCATCGCTTTACTTTGGCTGCTCGGTTATTGGTTTGTTACGAGCGGGTGGGCATTCGGCTACGGGAAAGGAATGGGGGTCAAGGACGCTATGGGTGCAACCAGTGACAATGCTGGTCTCATCTCTGGAATCATCGCGCTGGCCGCATTACTTACTGCACTTGCTTCAATGGAGCAGCGTAAACAATCTGATGAGAGGACAGCGTTCTACAACAGGCTTCACTGGGCATTGGACAAGTTAGAGTCCGCTGATGACTCTAAACGTGAAGCGGCATTTGACCTAGCAAACAAGGTTTGGAACTCGCGAGTGAATGTAGAAGATGCTGACATTATGAACGCCTACAACGAACTTATGCGCGGCTTTAACGAAAAAGCGGAGCCGAAAAATACTGCCACCCCAGATGATGATGAGGGGGCGAAAAAGATAGCAAAAGAGGACGAAAAACAAGAAAATCCCACGAGGACAGTCGCGTTTCTGGGACGGACATGTAGTATGAGGATACAGAGAAGAAAGGGGCGAAAAAGATGACTGCTGCAACGCCAGTATCCCCGCGTGATGACCTGGATCGTAAGATTCAGCAAGCATACGAGCAGAACCGAAAGAGGATTGAAGAGGTTAAGAAGGAACCCACTCCATGGGAACTTGTAAAGGCATACTGGGAGCTATTTAAGGCAGCCTAGCGTGCCGATGAAAACGCTCGGATTTGCAAGATGGCATGTTCGAGCGTTTTTGGCATACAAAAACTCCTCTCACACGACTACTGGGGAGGGCAAGGAGGGGGGCTAAACACGCAGGTCAGTCCCGCTACTCAAAAATGAGCAGCTAGGAGAGCCGGCCCTCGGCGCGCAGTTTTCTGCGGGCACGATCCACAGTAGAGGTACCGACCCCCAGCGCATCGGCAATCTCCTCGCGCGTGCGCCCCGATTGGGTCATCAGGAGCACAGCGTCTAGACCGCGGGGTGTGAGCGCCCTGGGGCGACCGAGACGCTTACCGCGGCTTTTTGCAGCACGTAGGCCTGCGACAGTCCTTTCACTAATCAAATTTCTCTCGTACTCTGCGGCAGCCACGAGAACACCGAGTAGTAGTCGCCCTGTGGGGGTGGCCGCGTCTACGCCGTCGGTCAGTGAGACGAGGTTCACTCCGCGATTGTTCAGACCGTCCACGATTTGCAAGACCTCGGCCATGGATCGACCGATGCGATCTAGTCGCCAAATCACGAGTGTGTCGCCCTCCCGGAGAGTCTCCAGCAGCTGATCGCGCAGTGGTCGGGCCCCTACGGCGTAGCCCGAACCAGTCTCTGTGATGATCTCATCACAACCCGCGGCACGGAGTGCATCCACCTGTAAATCCACGATTTGGTCGGATGTAGATACTCGTGCGTAGCCCACCTTTTTGGTGGGCTTTTTTGGTGGTGCGGCACCTGCGGAAACCGCAACCTCCCCGACCCCACCACTAACGTCCGTTTTTGACGCTCCAGTTGCCATATCAAACCTCCTGAAATTCGGCCAGTATCTATCTCACAGTGTACCCCATAGTAGGGGTAGACATGTGGTAAAATGTGGACTATGGACAAAACAGAAAATAGCCCTGGCCTGCAGGTATTCGATACCGCGGGGAATGCCGTGGGGATTGAGAGTTTTTCAGACGCGCACCTGCGCGCAGATGCCGCGGAAATGAGGCGAAGGATTGCTGTACTGACTGAAATTGCGGGCGACCTGCGGACTGCAATGGAGCAGGCGATGGGTCTGGAATTGGAACTCGAACGACGAGAGAGGGAACGCGATGAAAACTGACCAGCCTGAGACGGTAGAGGGGCTGAGAGAGGCGCTCGTAGCGTGCCGTGAGCGCCTCCAGAGTGTGCTACTCAGCAGCACCGCGATGTGGCACCTCGATGCAGCGATTGAAGCCCTAGATAAGGAGATTGAAAATGAAAAAAATTAGTGCGCTAGCTCTGGTGACCGTGGCACTGGCGCTCCCCCTCGTAGCGTGCGGAGCGGACAGCGACGACGCTGACAGCGGTGAGGGGCGTGGTACCGCCCCCTACGCCGCGGAGGCATCCCCACGCGGAGAGGAAAGCAGCTCTACGGTGACCTACACCTACGAGGACACGCGCAGATCAGACGGGAGCGTGACCCCTCCCAGCACTGGAGTGATCCCAGCGCCCCGCCAGGGCGTGATGGATCGATCCTCCGACGATGCACGGCACAGCATCAGAGTGTCGCCATGGCAGGAGCCAGAGGAGTGGGACACTCCACTGCTCGAAGCCGCACAGTAACCCCCCAGCCGCCCCAGACCCCTCTGGGGTGGTTTTCTTATACCCAAAACCCCGCGAACATCCCCGAAAACTCGTTAGGGCGCCCACAGGGGCGCTGTGGGGGATCCTCTGGGCAACCACAAGGGCGAGGTCGCTAAAACGCTCCAGAATCGCTCCTGGCACACCCACTGGCCACAGAGGAGGGCACCAGATACGCTGGACCCCATGACCATCGACGCTCAAAATCTCAACCGGCGCATCGGAGAGACCATCCGCAGGGAGCGTGAACGCCGGGAGATAACCCAGGCGGAGCTCGCAACGCGCCTGGGGGAGGTCATAGGGGAACCGGTGGCACGCATGGCGGTGGGGAGGATCGAGGCCGGCACTCGACCGATCACGCTGCCGGAAATGAAAGCGGTGGAGATAGTCCTGGGGTTGTCGCCCAAGGACCTCCTAGAGGGGCGTCGAGCGATCAAGGCTTTTACCCTCCTGGATGATGCCACCGAGCACGCACTGCTGACACAAACCCGCATAGAGAGGGAGTCTAGGGAGAACCAATTTTGGCTGACAAATCTCCAGCAGGGCAGGGCGGCGCTGACACGCGTACTGGCTGTCGCGGAGGGGGTTGACACTACCCCGGAGTCACTCGACGAATTTGATCGCAGCATTGCCCTGGCGCTGATCGTCCTGGGAGAGGCTGGGGTGCCGCTGCCGGCCTACGCAATCCTGGAAATGTTGGGGATTCCTGACTCATTTTTCACGCCAGTCGAGGGGGAACTGGGAGCCTCGGATCTTGCCGCGGTCATCCGCGAGCAGTGCAACATCCCAGATTCATAGGTTGACGGTTATAAATCGACAGGTGTCGCGAATCGCGACAATCGCGACACGGAAAACCCTAACCGCGACAACATTTGTCGCGGTTATTTTCCCAGGTCAGAGTGGGTGTTTTTGCTAATCGCGACAACGCGACAACTTTGCCTCGATAAGGCTGTCGCGGAAGTGTCGCGATTTATTTTTGGATAGTTTTTGTGTTGTGGGTCACAAATATTGGGGGAGTGCTCCTTATTGGAAGTAGTTACTTCTTAGTATTATATATAGGATTTACTTATAAATAGTGTATATAGAGAAAAAGAGAAACCCCAGGTCAGAAGCCTGTACCTCCTCGACACCCATGAGTCTCGGAACTTTTTCCGACGAATCCGCGACATCGCGACGGGTATGTGCGGTCAAAAGTTGTCGCGATGTCGCGATTGGGCTAAAAAGGTGCGCTGACCTGCAGAAATAGTCGCGACAACCTGCCGTCGCGATTCAAAAAACGCTGTCGCGATTGTCGCGATTCACGTGAACAGTACCGCATAGTTGATAACAATTCCGTAACAATTTTAAACACCTGAAATGCTCTAAAACCGAGCATTAATTGGGTAAAAGGCTTGGTAAAACCGCGATTGCAGGGGTCGCTTAGCGTGTTTAAAGGTGCTGCGACCAGGGTAAACCTGGAATATCACACAGGCGAGCAGCGTTACACAGTGTGCTACAGTAAAGAGCATCACCCCCAAATGGAAGGAGTCTTCTTGTGACCCCCGAACGTCTTACCCACTACTACTCCGTCGCCGAGGTCGCCCACATCCTCGGCGTTCACCCCGGCACTGTCCGCCGCTGGATCCACCAAGGAAAAATGCGGTCAGTAAAACTTCGCGCCAACGGCGAGCACCGCATCTCCAGCGATGAGGTCGCGGCCCAGCTGACGCCCGAAACGCCGCACACCGCGGCATAACCCCCCCTAACGAAAAAAACTCCTCGACGCTGCCACGTCGAGGAGCCTACAACCCCAAAAGGATTTTTTTACCGTGACCCCTACTGTATCAGACGGTCAGATTAGTCGCCTACTAGCGGCACACGGGCTGACTATCGACGATCTCAGCCTCGCGGACCTGGAGATAGTGAGTGACTGCCTGTATCTCCAGGACGCAGAGCGCGAGATCCAACGCATCGTGTATGAGCGCGCACAGGAGGCCGCCAAGGTCCTGGAGCTGCCAGACGGCACCGACGAGTTCTGGGAGTCGCGCCCCCTCCTACAGCACATCATGCACACCGCCGCAGGCTGGCGCTGCTCACCCTACGCCGTACTCGCGGGCGTCCTCGTCAGCGTCGCCAGCGCCGTCGGCCCAGGTGCCACCTTTCCAGGCGAAGGCAGTCTAAATTCGTTTTTCCTCCTCACCGCAGATAGTGGTGGCGGTAAGGGTAAAAGCCAGCGCGTCGCCAAGAAAGTCGCGAAAGTTAAGGGCTGGGGTATGCGCCCCCTCTACGGCACACGCATCCCCGCAGGTACTGCGGAGGGACTCGCCCGCGCCCTCTCACGCGACCTTATCGAGGAGACCGACGACGAGGGGAACCCTACCTCTGACGAGCCTCAGATGGGGCCGGCAAAAGCGATCATTCTCGACGTCCCAGAAATCACTGCTCTCGACGGGAAAATGGCCGCTCGCGGAGGCGACAGTATCAAAGGGAACTTGTGCGCGATTTGGTCAGCCGAGCGTGTCGGCACCTCCACTGCGTCGCGGGAAAATTTCATCAATGTTGAGGACGATTCGTACCGATGCTGCATGATTGCCGGCGTACAGACCGAAAACGCCGAGAGTCTCCTCTCTGACGCTGTGACTGGGCATGTGCAACGGATGGTATGGCTACCAGCCACCGCAGGTCAAGGACTCGTGGATTTCGCTGGTACCCCCCCGCGCCAGCACCATCACCCCGATGGAAATTCAGCTACCCGAGGGTATCCCTGAGCTCGGTTCCGATGAAAAATTCGATTTGACTGTGGCTGATGAAATCATGGCTGAAATCGATCGATTCGATGTTGCGGTGCAGGAGCGTCGTATCAAGCCGGGTTTAGATTCGCACCGATACCAGATTCAGCTAAAACTTGCGTGCCTTTTTGCTCTAGCCGACAGCCGCGCCAACGTCACGAACGAGGACTGGGCCCTGGCTGCGCACCTCATGGCTGTGTCAGTAATGGAGCGCCAACGCTGCCAACGGGAAATCGAAGCAGGCAAACTTCGCACCATCCAGGAAAAAGCACGCCTGGATGCCGCCCGCTACAGCGCACAGCGCGCAGAGAACGAGCGTCAGCTGGCCCTGAAAATCTTCGACGCACTTGACGAACTGCAGACTGGTAGTATCCCTGAAATTTGCCGACGCATCACGGGTAGTCAGCGTGCGCAGGCCAAGTCGATGCTAGAGGAATGGCGGGCTGACGGCACTCTGGAGGTGGACACCTCGGGACGTGCAGAGCGCCTGTACATGGGGCCGAATGCGGCAGCGAAACGTAGTCGCCTACAGGAAGGCAAGTACTAAAAATGCCGCTACCTGGTGGTTCAGACCCGGTAGCGGCACCCAGCAAATCTCTCCAAAGATTTACTTTTTGCATCTCGCATAGAAAGGTTTTTTCGAGATGACCTCTACATCATACACCACCAGCCCGGACCCCATCCCGCTACCGACCATCGCAGCGTGGGAGCGCGAGCACCACCCCACGGTCGCTACCTGCCCGCTCTGCGACGCTGCTGGCTGGGTTGAGGTCCCAGGCCCTACGCTCACGCTCATGCGCTGCACCCACGACCGAGGCAAAAACCGCGCGGCCATGTGGCGGGCGCACGGGCGTCAGCAGGAGCTCGACCGACTCGCCCGCGAGGATCACGCGGCGTTCGCCCGCGCGGCCAGTGCTCGCAGCCGTCGGCTAGCCGCGGAGGAGGCACACCGTCGGCGCTCCGCTGCAGCACGACGCGGCTGGGAAACGCGCCGCAGCCGGCAGGTGGCATAACCCCTCACCCCCATATATCAAGCGCCCCTCTCTGGGGCGCACAGAAAGGAAAACAAATCTCATGTCTTTTACCGCTTGGTTTGATACTCCCGAATGGCCCGTCGTCCAGCGCGTCTACGAGATGCCGCAGGTGCAGGCCGCGGTGTCTGATGATCTTGACCACGACAGTGCGACCTCGTGGGAGCAGGTCGTGTGGCTGGTGGCCCGCTACGGAACCTCACTGGTCATGCCGTTTGTCTACGCGCCTGTGGTGGCCCTGTATCAGGAGTACGGGGATTCCCTCGACGAGCTTTCCGACGAGGATCTTCTCGACCTCCTCAGTGTCCGCAAGAACTCCTGGGATACGGAGATCCTGGATGACGTAATCGATAGCGCGCTAAGGCACCCGCAGACGGGGGTGGAGGTGTGGTAAAATGTGGACTATATTCCCGAACCGGGGGTGCTCCATCAACCCCCCCATCTTCCACTAGGAGAATCGCATGACAAACCTTTTTGAGTCCATGCAGCAGTCCGCCCAGCGCCTCCAGCGCGCACAGGAACAGTACGAGGCCGCAGCGCAAGCCTACGAGGACGCCCGAGAGCAGCTCGACGCGCAGCGCGACGAGATCAAGAACTACCGTGCGGAGCGCATCTCGGAGCTGCGTGAGCGCCAGCGTCAGGAGATGGCCGCACTACGTGAAGAGATCAACGTGGCCGAGGCGGAGACGCTCGCCGAGCCGCAGGCCGCAGTGGACGCTGCCGCAGCCCAGCACAACCGCGCCTTGGACGAGTGGCGCGCACAGCTCGACACCGAGCTGGAGACGAAGGTTTTCACTCATGCGCACCTCGATGCCATGGGACTGGATCGTCCGAGCAGCCACCGCCCTGTGAAGGTCCGTTCTCAGTCTGGCGCTGACCATGCCGACGACACCTCGGACAGGGAGGGTGACGAGCACTCGGAGGCCGCATAACCCCCCCTGCTTTTAGCCCCCACCGGCAATCGCCAGTGGGGGTTATTTTTATGCCTAGCGGAGGGGGTGGGGAGGTGCTGAAAAATCCCCTCTCCAGTCGCTCCTGGTGTGGCGTGGGTGGGGGTTGTGTGGGTGGTGCGGTGTAGGACGCACTAGGTAGGAATCTGGGTGGTGCAGACCCCTCCGCACCACCCAGATTTGTCACTGTGACGATAGGGGGTGGGGCACTGGGGTTGAGGTGTGTGAAAAGTGAGGGGTTGGAAAACTGGAATTCGGAGGGGTTGTTTTTAGAATGCGGTATGGAATGGGGCTTGGATGATCCCCTGGAGTGCTCCCTGGAGTGGTTTTGTTCATGTATTCCCCCAGCGGAAGTCGGACTTTTAGGATAGGAAGTCTAACTTTTCGCCTAGGAAGCTCAACTTTTGAGGTGGGTAAAGCCCTAGGAAGTCCGACTTGCAAAACGCGAAAAACCCCTCTGGGAGGGGCAAAACCCAAGGTCAGCCCCCCGCAGGGGGCTTTCTTTTTTATGCAGTAGCCGCCATCGCCTGCCGGTAGTGCTGACCGAGGACCGCCGCGCGGGCACGAACCGTCACCCCCGACATCTCCAGGTAGGAGCCAATGCTGCCAGCGCTCATACCACCCACATGTAGAGCCGAAATGATCGCAGATATAGTCATCTCCATCTCGGGTGTCCGGCGCGCGACATGCAGCACTCGGGTCAGCGTCACAATGTCGTCGTTCCCACGGTCGTCGAGAACTCCCAGCGTGGTCGCTATCGCCTTGATTTTCTGCTCAAGATCAGGGAGAAAATAACCAAGAAAATCGCGACCCGATGCTTCCCTCTCCCGGCCGACATTTTCGCTCCTGTACACTCCCTCTGCGCGAGGCTTTGCGGGCTGTCGGCACCACTCTGTGATGCCCTTACTGCCAACCCCCGCGGCTAGCCCTACTGTGAGCTGTGGGAGTCCCCGTGCGAGGAGAGTAGCGGCGATTCGGCGGCGCCACTGTCCGCGCTGAGGATCAGTTGCCTCCCACGCGTACTGCGCGGCGGTGGCGGCCTTCGTTGCCACCGTCTGCCAGGGGACGTCGTCGGCTAGCTTGCGAGCGTCCTGTATTGCCATGAGTGCAGCGTCGGCTGCGAGTCGTGCTTCGTGTATGTCGTGACTAGGCATGGTGTGCGTCCTCCTGTGGTGTGTGGGGGGGTAGTGGTAGGTGGTGTAGGTGCTGTCGTCTGGGGTGTCATCGCCCCCGTAGGCGGCGCTGAGACTGTCGTAGTGTGCAGCCTCGGGGAGAGGCGGCCCAGCGAGATCGGTGGCTCCCACCCGCGCCCAGGGCAACTGGCTGAGTTCCTGGCACGTGTAGAGATGCCAGTCGGCGGGCAACTCATCGTCTTTTTTGCGTCCTGCGGGCTGCACCTCGGCATCGAACATCGGCGCGATGCGGGGAGTGAGCGCCGGGATGCTCTCGTATGCGGGCTGGAGGGTGCCCCACGCGTCGCGAGTGGCGCGATTGGGGGCTGTGCGGCCAGGTACGAAGCCGAATGGGACTGCGACTCTGCGGGCTGCGGCTTCGCCGTCGCTGCCAGTGGTGACCGCCACGCCCTGACCAGGTTTCCCACGAGGGATCTGGGCACTCAGGCTCTTTGCCTCCTCGTAGACATTACCTGCGACGATTTGGAGCGTGTGGGACTCGGGCACGCCCAGGCTCAACCTGCACTGTATGTTGCCTCGCATCTTGCCTGGGAATGTGCCCGCATAGAGAGTCTGGGATACGAACACGCAGTGAATTCGGACCGCGCGCGCTTTCTGTAGCACCTGCGTTAGCTGGGCTTGTACGCCCTCCCACCCAGAGTTTTGCGGGTGGGATTTGTCCGAGATTCCCTCTACGAAGGCCCCGAACTCGTCGAAAAGCAGCACGATCGCGCGTGGCTCGTATGTCTCCCCACGAGTCGCTGCGGTCTTCTGCCGACGGTACCGCGAGTCCATCTCTGCGTGGATCCACTGGAGGGCGCGAACGTGCTCGGCGTCGCATGACGCGTACATGACGACGTTGGGGAGCGCCTGCACCAGTGGCACGTAGTCGGAGCTGCCCTTGCCGTCGCAGATGATGAGATCGGCTCCTGCCAGTGCGCAGGAGGTTGCGAGCCATGATGCCCAGGTTGATTTGCCGGCGCCGGTGCCACCGCCGATCATGGCGTGTGGTACCCGTGCCATGGGCTGAGAGAGGATCTGCCCGTCTGCGGCGCGTCCCTGCACCCACGCCATGTGTGGGTAGGCTGAGAGAGCGCCTGCCACAAAATCCTCTGGTGTGGGAGCGTTGACATGTAGCTGCTCGCTGGCTGTGGGGATCCATGGAGTGATCTCCTGGGGTTTCGCGGGTGAGGCTAGACCGACGACATTCGGGGCGATGTCCACCAGGGTCACCTGCTTTTTCATCTTTGCGCGGATCGCCGCGAGTTTCCCCTCCCATGCTTTGAGTGGCTTGGTGACAGGGGTGCGGAGCAGCATACATCCCCTGCCGTCAGGGAGCAGTCGGAAAGCGATGGGATTCGGGATAGTGATCGTCTCGCTGCTGTCCTGCCTGCGAGATACCTCGCTGAGCCCCAGGCGGTGCCAGGTTTTGCCCCAGTGCGCCTCTGTGCCGTGGTACAGGTCGATGAGTTGTGGTACTGCGGTGGAGAGCTGCCGGTAGGCGAGGGCGCCCGCAAAGTCCCCCTCTGCGACCCCAGAGGAGGTCACGTTCGGGATGCCTGATGCGCGGAGCGCCGCACCTGCAGCAGCCCCGTCCTGCCCCTCAATCTCCAGCAGCAGGTGCTCACTGGTGACCTCCAGGCGCGTCACGCTACTGACCCAGGAGGCTCCAGCGGGGATATGGCCGCCGAGGCGCTCGATCGTGTCGCGCACTTCCTTTTCTGGCACTAGACCAGCGCCAGGCGACCGCACGAAAGCACCGCCGTCAGCGGGCACGTCGAGGGCACCTACAGCGGCGCGAGCACGGGCGAGGTCGGACACGAACCGCTCTACGAGCCCCTCCTCTGACTGTGCCTCGCCGCCGACCTCGGAGGTCACCCTTAGGAGATCTTCTGCAGTGTCGGGGACAGCAAACTCTGTCTCTTGTTGTGATTCTTGGAATCGGTCAAAAAAATCGGGCACGTCAAATCACGCTTTCGAGAATCGCGGCCCGGCGGGTTTTGGTGGTTCCGGGGCCTTCGGAGGTTTCGCGATATGCACGTTGTAGTGCTGCGCGTTCATGCTGGTCAGGAAGAAATAGAATCCGTCTGCGGTGCGCTCCGCGCCGCAAATTCCAGTGATCCTGAGGTCATCGGCAGTCTCCAGGGCGAGCGACTGGAGCTCGTCGGTGGTGAGCAGCGCCGGTACCGACAGGCCGACTATGACGTCACCCGATCCATCGTCGTCCAGCACCAGTTTCGTTACCTCGATGTCGTGCCCGAGGGGCGCGCGATCTGCTGCGAGCGCCACGGCTGCGGCCTGGCGGATGGTGCGCTGCAGGCGGTCAGTGTCGAGACCGGCTGCCGCTCCTGTGCCGCTCCAGAGGCGGTGCGCGGGCGACTCCAATGGCACACGGTAGGAGATCTCCTCGGTGGGGTCTGTGCCGGTGCGGAGCCAGCACGCGCCTCCTGCGAATACCCAGAGGATCAGGGTTAGCCAGAGACTGACACCCATGAGTATGAAGCCAAGGACGCCGCAGATGACCGCGACCCGGGCGAGCGAGCTTTTGTCGTCTGAGTCGAGAATAGGGGTGGCAGTACGCAACTCCGTCATGGGGGAGTCGCTGTCCAGTGGGGGTGTGATGTAGTCGGGGGTGGTGGGCAGCTCCGGCATGGGGATTGCGGCGGGCGGCTCGGGGGTGTGGTCGGCGCCGAACGGCTCCGGGATTAGAGGTGACATCATTCTGTGTCCTCCGTGAGATAGCGAACGTCGAGCAGGTGCTCCAGCCCCTCGGTACGCCACAAAAGCATGGAGCGAACCCGCAGGTCAGGCTCCCGGATTTCCCCACTGGGAAGTTCGAGCCTCTTGGCCTTGTAGAGGGTCGAGGGGTTGATCCCCAGGCATAGCGCCAGCCTGCGTGTGGACAACATTTTCGGGATGTGTGAGGTGGTCGAGTCCCCCTGCGTGGGGGTGTTATGAATTTCACTCATATTCCACATTTTACCACATGCGGCACCCCCTTTGGGGGGTCTGCAAGGGGTGGAAAACCGGAACCGAGTTGGTACTTTATTGGTACTTTTTCACAATCAATTCTGTCGCGCGGAGCAAGGGGGTACCCCTGCTAATTTTTCATATTCGCAGCTATATGGAGTGCGCGGGGGTAGTAAAAATCGCGAGCAGTCGTGATGCCGTAACAGTAGGTTACGGGTTCGAGTCCCGTTTCCGGCTCCAAAACCCCAGTCCAGGAAGTTTTCCGGCCTGGGGTTCTTTGGTTTAAAGGAGAAAAGTAGGGGGTTAAGTAGCGTGAGGGGTGAAATCGTCTAACAGAACGTCCGCATCCCTTCTGCCCCGTAAGCCGGCTTAGAAGCTGGAAGAACCACCTGAACCGGAAAACCCCGAGCTAAACCCGCTGTTGACGCCGCCGCTACTAGAAGAGCTGTCGCGGGCAGTGGTGGCATCGCTATCCCAGGTGCTCACGACATAGAAGGGCACGTAGCCGTGGTAGCCGGAGCCAGCGAAGAAATTAGAGTCGTAGATGCGCGTGCGCTCGGGGCGCTCGTCGGCCTCATTGCGCTTCTGCAGCTGGGACTGCACGTGCTCCGACAAGAGCGCGGAGCGATCCAAGAGTTCTAGGTAGCGCTCCATGAACTGCGGATGGTGTGGTTCCTTGGATAATTCAGTGGCGGCATCTTCCAACTCCTTCGCGTGGCGCTCAAGCGTCGAGTCGATGCTTGCGGCCAAGTAGCCTGCCTGTGCCAGATCCTTCCCCAGCTCGTAGAGTTCATAGCGGCGAGCATCCGCATCAGCGTTCTCAATGCGGTGCAGCTTTTCAATATTGACCTCAGCGGTTTCCACGCGCTCGCACAGTTGGCGCGCATTGGCGATGAGCTCAGAGCGTGAGCGGAATTGCTCATCTGGCGCATCCGCCGGAATCGACATGAGGGAACCAACCTGGCTATCGATCGCTAGGAAGTCATCGCGCAAACCCTCCCAGTCCTGGCGCAGGCGCTCATCCACCAGTCCTGATTGGAGCGAGTGCGCTCGAATATCAATCTCCCTTAGCCGTTGCGCCACATCGGTGTAGGTCTGCGACACGTAGTCCCAGTCCTCGCGTGCCTGCTGTGCCTGCTTCTGTCGGCTGCGGCGTATACCGCCGGCGAGGCCGACACCAGCGCCGCCAACGCTCAGGCCCGCCACCCCGAGGCCAACGGCCGCCCCCATCCGATCCTCTTTTGCGCCCTCGTACTGAGTATCCGCAGCACGGTCTACGTCGATTGCAGCCGCTGCGCCAGCAAAGAGGCCAGCAGGAATGTTGCCATCCCGCACGCCCGGCTTAATTGCTTCGATGGACTGTTTCAGATGGCTGTCATTCTTGCGTAGCTTCATTTGAGCAGCCACGTCCTCACCCGCGAAGACGAAGGCTTGGCGCGGATCAAGGCCCACGCCGACGAAGACCTGGCCATCAGCAAACTTATCCTTGCCGATGAGCTCCTGGTGGTTATCGCGCAGGTACTCCTCTACGGAGTCATTAACGTTTTCCTTGTTCTCGGCAAAGACCATGTAGTGCAGCTCTTGGACCACGTCAGGGGCGGCGATCAGGGAGACATCGCGAAGCATGCGCTCTTCTTCCTCTGGGGTGAGCACATCGTCCGGGTCCATGATGTCAGCCTGTACCTCACGCTGCGCAGTCTTCATGACGTAGTCGGAGCGCTCGGGCACATCGAGAATTGCCAAGCAGGTGCCCGCACCGACACCTCCGAGAAGTAGGCCGCTCACTGCTGCTGCGCCGATGATGGAGCCGATGGAGGTCACTTTGGAGCTGCGGTTGGCTGCAAAAGGTTTAATATCGCGAGAGTCGGTCACGGTGATTCTCCTATTCGCGAGCGATTGGCCCCGCCAATTTTATCCGGTCTAAGGGGGCCGGGGCGGGGAGCAAAGGATTCTTTTGAAGGCAGATTAAAGGGCAATGCCTGTCGGGGGCTGGGGCGGGGGAATTTTCTGTCACTTATGCGCACGTTGTCGGAAGTCCCGGTCGACATATGGATGAGCTTTCCACTTATGGCCACGCTGCTGCGTATCGATAGGTGAATATTGCATCGATAGGACAGCGCAACACCGACAGCCGGACAGCGCAACACCGACAGCCGGAAAATCACAGGCCACGGAGCGTTCACATCTGCAACTCTAGCCCCATGCTTCACAGGGGTTGCATGCGCATGTAAAGTGGACTTTGTTTTTAAGTCATAAGCGCCGATAGGGCTGGTCTCGGGGAAGGGCCTGCGCTATGGGCGCTTTTGGCATTTTTCTGCAAAACCTTCCAGAAAACCCCACAAGCTGGGGTGATTTCTCTGAGAAAAATATTCTACGATAGAGCCATGTCAGAGGTGCTCTTTGTCAGTAGTTCAAACATGGGACTCTCACGCGTACTCGAAGGGCTGCTGCGGCAAGCTGCCCCAGGCTTGACAGTTTTGTCAGCAGGTATCAGCATCGATGATGATGACCGCGGTCTGGATGAAGACGCGCGGCGTGCGCTCTGTGAGGTGGGGGCACGGTGCGATGGCGATCCTCATCAACTCACGCCGTCTCTCGCAGACAGTGCGGATGTGGTCATTGTTGTGGGGAAAATCGACGTTTCGGACTACATCGCGCCAGATGTAGAGACTGAGCGCTGGGAATATGATGACCCAGCTGACCGCGGGATTTATGGTTATTCCCGCTACGCGGAATTGCGGGATTTCTTCACTCTGCGCGTCAATACGCTGGCGAAACGGTTTGCTGCCTAAATAGTCGCTGTCTTAATAAAAGGTGGGGCGCGGGAACCGTCGTAAAGCATGCGCTGAAGCTGACACACTTTTGTTTTCTGACAATAATGCCCGCGTTCGCCCGGTCAACACCTAATGTAAGTAGTTATGTCTATTGGTCCATCGCTGCGACGCACCCTGTACAAACTTGCTGAGAAAGAGATGTCCCCGGCTAAGGCAAAGTTCTTGCTGAACATTTGGCCGCCGCTGTTTGGCACCGGCATCCGTATCACCGAGATTGCGGATGACTGGTCTGAGGGACGATTGGAGCTGCGCCTAAACGCTCTGACTGCGAATATGCATGGCGCGGCATTTGGCGGTGCACTGTTTTCGATGACGGATGTGCTGTTTGGCACGCTGGTTATGCAGCGCCTGGATGTCAAGAAGTACGAGGCGTGGACGCGAACTGGGTCGTTTGAATTTATCCGGCCGGGTAAGAATGGTGCGTACCTCGAGGTAGAGGTGCCGGATGAGATGGTCGAAAAGCTTAAGGCCGAAACCGAAGGTGGCTATTCGACGGTCGTTCCATACACCTCTGTAATCCGAAACCGCGATGGTTCCCTGGTCGGTATTGGTCAGCAGGAGCTCTACGTGCGCCGTCGTGGTCGTAAGAAGCCGCCGGCCAATCCGAATCAGCAGGATCGTGTTGCCGGTGAGAACCTCATCTCTGCTGCTCGCACTCTTGCGCGGCTGGGGATGCGCGGGGTGGAAAACCGTGATGTGCTCGTCCAGCAGGAACGCACCGCACGACGCTGCATTTCGCCAGAGTCGCGTGCAGTCGCATGGCTCCACGGGGTCCTCGAGTACGGCGATGTCACTGTCGACGACTACCGCGCCGCAGGGCTTCCCGACGTCGTCATCGAGGCCCTCACCTCCGATAACCCCTCGCCAGCCGCGCAGCAGCTGCTTGCGGATGTCGTCACCGCGCGCGAGTCGCTGACCAAGTTCTAGGTCGAAGCCCTACGCCAATAGCCGAGTGATTAGGTCGATCACCTCGGAGTCTGTTTGCTGCTTCCAATGCGCAACAGACCTGCCCTCCAGCTCGGTTTCGAGCAAAACAGTTTGGCTGTCTGGCAGGAAGCTCTGCGCGGTATCGGACCACGGAATGACCAGGTTGTCATGGTGGCTGATGACATTAATCCAGTCAGGTGCGGCTGCCTTGCGCCCTCGGAGGTGCGGGGCAGTGTTGGCTGCAGGAAGTTCATATTTTCCTGCAGCTACCGCAATCTGATCGGCTAAAGCCTGTCCCATTAGCCAGCGGGCAGGAGCCCCATTCCACCAGCCCAAAATGCGGGAGATCTCAGTCAGATTTACACCGCCGACAGATCCCGACACACTGATGACACGTCGAAACGAAAAACGCTCGCATTCATGGTTTGCAAGACGCGTAAACAGCAGGAAAGCCAGTAGCCCACCCTGCGAGTGAGCCACAATATCGACCGTGTCCGAGTTCGTTTCAGTGCAGACTCCGTTGATATAGGACTCGACCTCGGCGACAGAATCTACAAGGGCAGCAGTGCCACGGTCTCCGTAGGCCGGTACATAGACTCGGCGGCCGAGGGTACGGAGACCGTCGGCAAGCGGTGCCCACGCGCCGGGACTATCGAGCGTGCCATGAAGTGCGATAACCGGAACGGGGTCTCTGAGGTCCCCCGACGCTGGACTCGGATTTGGTGAGGACGGATGTGCGGCTGTCGGTGGGAAAATCCGCGTTAGGAGCGGTCTATTCCGCATGCTCGATTGGGTCAAAATCCTCGCCTACCAGCTTGAATAGTGCCTCGCGAGTAAGTGCGCGGGGACGCCAATCGTGCGCCATCTGCTCATGCAAAATTATTGCTTGAGGGAACGTGTCCTGCACATAGAGATTGGTGACCATGCCTGTGTCACCATCATCCAAGAAACAGGACTGTGGCGGGGAAATGAGCTGGTCATACTTGGTGGCAATGCAGGTGTAAGTAACACCGGGACCGAGGATATCGTGGGAATTGGAGTTCAAAACCATCTTTGAACCCGTGAGCTGTTCCAAACCGGAAACGCCCCAGTAACTCTGAACGAAGTTGCTCATCAGCGACTTTGTGCCGGGGATCTTAGTGATACTGGAAGCGATGCCGCCCAGATTGGTGCCGTGATTGGGCGCGGCAAGGCAGACAACATGCTTGATGTACTTGGAAATGCGCAGAGAAAGCAGAGTGGCAATTAAGCCGCCTTGCGAGTGCCCCACGATAACGGCGTGCTTTGCGTCAGTGGCGTGCAGGACAGCCTTGATGTAAGGCACGAGCATGTCGATGGACTGATTGATGGGGTCTGTTGCACGGTGTCCAAAATCTGGCGCGAAGACAGCCCAGCCATCCTCCCGTAACTGACCGCCGAGGGTCTCCCAAATACCCTTGACCTGGCCTGTTCCATGCAGGAGGATGACCGGCCACGGCCGGGATTTGGACACTTTGGCTCCCCAGTTATCTTCGAAAACACCGCGCAGCGGACGGAAGATGGCATAGGGGAGCGATGCTGATCCTTCAGCTGCAGCCGGTTTTTGCGCCTCCGGTTCCTGCGCTTCAGGGGCAGGAACCGGAAGTTGTTCTTCCCGAAAATCCTCGTTTGAAGCGGCGATTAGCGCACCAACTTTCCGTCTTCATCAGTCCCGAGGACCTTCCGTAGCTTAGCGGCGGCCTCATCCATGGACTCTGCGGAAGGATTGCGATCGACCGACTGGAGGTTGTAGCCGGACATGTCGTGGGCAGGGAAGATATGGATGTGGGTGTGCGGAACCTCGAAGCCGGCGATGAGGTAGCCAGCACGTGGAGCGTCAAAAGCGGAGACAACAGCCTGACCAACCTTGTGGGCAACCTCATTGAGGTGAGCCCACAGCTCAGGCGAGGCATCCGTCCACTTGTCCACCTCTTCAATAGGGACAACCAGAGTGTGACCAGGTGCGATTGGCTCGATGGTCAAAAATGCGACGACCTTGTCATCGCGGTAGACAAAACGACCGGGGAGTTCACCGTTGATGATCTTGGTAAATACTGTGCTCATGTGCCAAGGGTAACCCGAATAGCGGATTGAGGGGTTGGGCGCGATGAGAGTTATCCGGGCTGATTAGTAAGATGATTGCTATGCGCATCCTCGTAATTGGCTCCGGTGCCCGTGAGCACGCCCTGTTGTACGCAATGAGTAAGGACCCGCAGGCTACTGATCTTCACGTAGCCCCTGGTAATGCGGGTATGAGTGAAATTGCCACCATGCATCCACTGGTCGTGGATGACCCCGCTGGCGCTGTTGCGCTGGCCAAGGAAATTGGGGCCGATTTGGTTGTTATTGGCCCGGAGGTTCCGCTGGTCGCGGGTGTGGCAGACGCGCTGCGCGACGCTGGCTTTGCAGTTTTTGGCCCGAACGCGGACGCGGCTCGGATTGAGGGGTCTAAGGCTTTCGCTAAGGACGTCATGAAGGCGGCTGGAGTAAAGACCGCCTCGGCAGAGGCCATTCAGCCGGAGGCTTCCGATGAAGACATCGAGGCCGCCATTGACCGCTTTGGTCCGAACTGGGTCGTGAAGGATGACGGTCTGGCTGCTGGCAAGGGCGTTGTGGTCACTAAGGACCGCGCTGAAGCTCTTGAACACGCAAAGGCGGTGCTGGCAGCCGGTAACCCGGTGCTGCTGGAGTCCTTCCTGGATGGCCCGGAGGTTTCCCTGTTCTGCCTGGTCGACGGCGAAACCGTCGTCCCGCTGTTGCCGGCTCAGGACCACAAGCGCGTCGGTAATAACGACGAGGGGCCGAACACCGGTGGCATGGGCGCTTACAGCCCGCTGTCCTGGCTGCCGGAAGGCGCAACTGAGCGCATCGTCACCGAGGTCTGCGAGCCGGTCGCTCGTGAAATGGCCGCTCGCGGCTGCCCGTTCCAGGGTCTGCTGTACGCGGGTCTGGCCTGGGGCGAGGACGGCCCGGCTGTCATTGAGTTCAACTGCCGTTTCGGTGACCCGGAGACCCAGGCCGTGCTGGCGCTGCTGGAGTCCCCGGTGGCGCAGCTGCTCAACGCCGCTGCTACCGGCACATTGGCGGACTTCAGTCCGCTGTCTTGGCGTGATGGGTACGCTCTGACTGTTGTGCTGGCAGCTGAAGGCTACCCGGTGTCGACGCGCACGGGCGATGTCATTGAAGGTGCAGAGCCTGGTCGTGAGGCAGATGGCATTCTCCACGCAGGTACTGCCCGCAATGCTGCAGGTGAGCTGGTCTCCGCTGGTGGCCGTGTGCTCAACGTCATCGGCGTTGGTGACACGCTGGAAGAGGCTCGCGACAAGGCGTACGAGACCATCAAGACCATTAAGCTCGAGGGCTCGCACTACCGCACCGACATTGCACTACCTGCAGTTGAGGGCCGCATTTCCATTTAAATAATGCTCGAGGCGGTCAGGCTGCACTCGAATACCTCACTGGTGCACCCACCCGGGCTGAATTGGATTTCCCGGGGGCCTCGGTGGCTGCAAAGATGAAGGTATGCACGCCGAATCTCCGCAGTCGCCAAAGTCGTTGCAGTCACCGCAATCACCGCAGCCGTTAAACTTCTCGGGGCCTCCGCAGGCATCCCAGCCCGAGCGCGATCTAGCATCCCGCCGCAGTGAGGTCGCACCTTTCCATGTGATGGATGTTCTCGCGCTCGCACAGGAGCGTCAGCGTACTCACGGTGACGCTCTGTTCCTCTGTGTGGGGCAGCCCGCGACTGCGGCCCCGGCTGCCGCGATTGCCCGTGCTCGTGCCGATTTGGAAAATCAGGTTCTGGGCTACACTGCGGCCGTCGGCACGCCTGAGCTGCGCGAAACCATCGCCGCCTGGCATCGTGAAAACTACGGCACGGCCACGGAAGCTGCCGATGTTGTCATCACCACCGGTTCTTCCGGCGGTTTCGTGGCACTTTTCCTCGCAGCGCTCGACGTCGGCGACGATATTGTGCTCGCGCGCCCGGGCTATCCCGCATACCGCAATACTCTGCAGGCGCTCGGCGCCAACATTGTCGAGATTGACTGTGGTCCCGAGACCCGCTTTCAGCTCACTGTCCAACACCTGCAGGAACTTCCGCGCGTGCCCAAGGCCGTGATCGTCACCAGTCCGGACAATCCCACTGGCACCATTATCGATGCCGACGAGCTGCGTGCCATTGCGAAGTGGTGCGAGCAGCACGATTGCCTGCTCATCTCCGATGAGATTTATCACGGCATTACCTATGGTCGAAAGTGCGCGTCAGCACGCGAGTTTTCTGATGCGGCGGTCGTAGTCGGCAGTGTCAGTAAGTACTTCTCGATGACCGGCTGGCGCGTCGGCTGGCTCATCGTTCCAGAGTGGCTGCGTGCGCCCCTGGATCGACTCGAAGCCAACCTCACTGTCTGCCCACCGGCAATTTCGCAGGAAGCGGCGGTAGAGGCGTTCAGCGCCGAGTCCATTGCCGAGCTCAATTCGCACGTGAGGCGTTACGCGCGCAACCGCGACGTTTTGCTCGAGGGGCTGCCCCGCGTCGGTCTCGGTAATATCGCCCCGCCCGACGGCGGTTTCTATATCTATGCCAATATCGCAGGGCTTTACGACGACCCGAACTCCGTCGACTCCATGACATGGGCTCGGGAACTGTTGGCTGCAACGGGCGTGGCCGTTGCCCCTGGAATCGACTTCGACACAGAGAACGGCCATGAGTGGGTTCGCCTCTGCTTCGCCGGTGAGACTTCCGAGATGGAAGAGGCTATTCGGCGTATTGGGGCGTTCACTGGTCGTGGTTAAGCGGCCGTTAGCGACGTTTGCGATGTGATTTACCTCACCCTTTCAGGGGTGTTTTTGAGGTCGGTTGAGATAGGGGCTCGGTGGACGAATCGCTGCTTTAAATCCTGTGTCGGTAACCGCTTGCTGGGCTGATGTTGGGGCAGTTTTGGGAGGGAGGCGTTGGGGCTCTGTTTTCCTGACTGCTCGTTCGCCGTAAAGGCGGAAAAACTGCCTCAGATTGAAGGCTTCGTGGCTGCGGCCACATCCAGCGAGGCTAGGGTTGAGTTGATAGAGGGGTGGGATGGCCTTCACGGTAGTGGTTTCGGCGGTCGGCAGCTCTGTCGGTGGGCTATTTATGCTGGCAGTGGGTTCTTTTTCTTTAACTGGCGCTGGGGTGGACCCCTGGGAAGCTGGTGGCTATTCGTGCGCGGGGTGACGATTGAGTGTGGTGTGTAATCCACATTCAACGATGGTTACAAGCGCTTTCAGTGGGGATAGTTTATGTTCGGCCAAAAGAGACTTTCGCGCCTGGCTTTCGGCTGTGTAAAAGAGCGTGATTTTGAAGCGGTTATCAAGGGCAGTAAAGCGAGGTATGGGGCGGCGTTGAGGGGCACTGTTTGTGGCTCAGTGTCTGAGCTAAAAAGTGTCCAAAAGTTAACAAACGGTTAACTAAAAATAAAGTTTAGTGCTTGCCAGGTCTTGTGTTGTCGTCTACGGTTGCAAGTCATAAGTTCCAAACGGTTCGATGAAACATTGTTTCAACTGCTGAATCGCAAAGAATCGGTTGGAGAAGTCCAACAATAAAGATCAAAGAGATCTTAAGAGAGGTGACCTCTGATGAACGCATTCAACGAGATTATGGATACTGTGTCCCCGATTTTCCAGGACGGCAAGGAATCCAAGCAGGATGCGCTGGCATCGCTGCTTGCCGAAGCCATCGTGGAGGCGAACCCGAAGCAGGGCATCGCCGCTGACGATCGCCGTGCTGCCTAACAAGAATTAGCTTTGGTCCGATTCCTGCTAGGCAGCTAGTGGGGAAGCAATCCCTACTGGTTATTCCTACTGGTTCAGGAACTCCCGGACCTGCTCCATATCCTTATCACCGCGACCCGACAGGTTCACGAGCAACAGCAAAGGCTCATCGCCTTCGTGAACCGGCAGCCCGAACTCGCTACCAGCGGCAGGGTAGGTTTCACGGAGTCGCGTAATTTTAATGGCCTGCGCCAGCGCATGCGAGGATTCCATCGCCGGAATAATGCCCTCCATGCGGCTGAGCAGCTGGAACGCTTCCAGCGCCTCCTCGTCGGTAATTCCGACATAGCTGGCGCGGCCATTCTCCTTCAGCATGCCGTGCTCCGGGCCAACGGACGGGTAATCCAAGCCCGCCGAGATGGAGTGCGATGGCAACACCTCGCCGTCGTCGGAAAGCATGACAAATGAGCGCATGCCGTGAAGGACACCAGTCTTGCCCCCATTGATGGGCGCCCCGTGACGATCGGTGTCGAGTCCCTCACCTGCAGGCTCGACGCCAATGAGGGCGACATCGGAGTCGTCGATGTAGTTAGCAAATGCGCCAATGGCGTTGGAGCCGCCACCGACGGCTGCGATGACAGCGTCGGGAAGCTTGCCGTAACGCTCGACCATCTGACTGCGTGACTCCTCCGAGATGACCTGCTGGAATTCACGCACGATAGTGGGGAATGGGTGCGGCCCGGCGGCTGTGCCCAGCAGGTAGAAAGTGGAGTCGAGAGTCTTGCTCCACTCGACCAGTGCCTCGTCAATAGCATCCTTCAAACCGGCCTCGCCGGTGGTGACGGGAACGACCTTCGCGCCCATGAGCTCCATGCGCTCGACATTGGGGTGCTGGCGGGCGACATCGTGCGCGCCCATGTAAATCTCGCACTCAAGTCCCAGCAGCGCTGCGGCCATCGCGGTGGCCGTGCCGTGCTGGCCTGCACCCGTCTCAGCAATGAGACGGGTTTTTCCCATGCGCTTTGCCAGCAGCGCCTGGCCGACCACGTTGTTGCCCTTGTGCGCGCCGCCGTGGTTCAAGTCCTCGCGCTTGAGCACAATCGTCGTGTTCGGCGTGGATAGACGTCGGCATTCGAACAGCGGGGTTGCGCGGCCGAGGAAATCGCGACGCAGTTCTTCCAGCTCGCGCTGGAACTCCGGATCGCTCATCGCCTCGATGTAAGCCGCTTCCAGCTCATCGAGTGCTGGCAGCAGGAACTCCGGCACTTCCTGTCCACCGAAGCGACCGAAAAATGCAGGCAAGAGGGTTTCGCGCACCTCGCCCGCGCCGTTAACGCTTGCCGACGGCACCCTGGTTGCAGTCGGTGCTGAAGCCTTGGCGATGGCATCCGCGCTGGGGTTGTAATCAGTCATTGAAGAGAGCCTTTCGTTGCTGTTGTTTATTTCAGCGGGCCCTGGTTCTCTTCGCCGAACCGATAAAAGAAAAGAGCCCGCCAGATTTATCTTCTTGCGAGCTCGTACTTGACGGGTTTGCCGTCGACATTAATGAGATGACGTGACGTTGCTCGCGGACTTAGGCGAGCCACCACCACTGTGCGCCGCACGGCGCGAGTGTGTTCATCAGGGGTGTCATCATGAATCTGACCATAACTCAAGGTTTCCGTAGTAGCCAAAGCGGGGTGGGGTGTGGGGGCGGGGATGGGGCGCGAAATGTGTACGGGATATCGCAACGGTGTCTGGGGGCGTAAAGCAGCTCCCCGCTAAGTCCCGGCATATGCAGAGACGGAATATCAGCATTCCCCTCGACATCGCTGGCCACGAGGACTAACGTTCCGATGGTGATTACGCTGTCGCGGCAGGCCACTAAAACACGTCGGGGAGTTCGTCCCACGACGTTGGTGGTGTGGTGTTATGTCGCCTTGATAACCGCTGGCACGGTTTTGTTAATGCTGCCGATTTCGGCGGTCAATAGCCATCCTACGGGGCAGTGCGCCCCGAGCCCTGGGGATATGTGTTTGCCCACGGCGCTGTCTGATGCGCTGTTCACAGCCACCTCGGCAACAAGCCTGACCGGCCTGATCACCGTAGATACGGCCACCCATTGGTCAACCTTCGGCAAGGTCGTCATCATGTTGTTGATTCAGCTGGGTGGTCTCGGGTTCATGACCTTGGCTTCACTTTTCGGCCTCTTCGTAGCAGGAAGGCTCGGCCTGAACCGCCGTGCCGGTGCCCGCGTTGAAGGCCGCGGTATGGATATGGGCGAGATTTCGTGGGTTGTCCGTGCTGCCGTTAGCTTCACTCTGTTGGTGGAGTTTGTGGTGGCAGTGGCACTTACGCTGCGGTTCCACTCCGGATACGGGTATGGCTGGGGAAAGGCTGCATGGGAAGGCTTGTTCCATGCCATCTCAAGCTTCAACAACGCCGGTTTCGCTCTGTATACCGACAATGTCATCGGGTTCTATAGCGATGCCTGGGTGCTTTTGCCACTGGCCTTCGCCCTCATCGTGGGTGGTCTGGGTTTTCCTGTTTTGCTCGAGGCCTGGCGGCACGGCAAAGCGTGGCTTAGTGTCTGCACTCGAGGACAGCTGCCTAAACGCTGGTCGCTGACTACTCGCTTCACCATTAAAGGCACGATTCTGCTGATTGCTTTGGGTACGCTCATGGTGGCTTTTGGGGAGTGGTCCAATGCCATGTCTGGATTCACCGCGGGGGAGAAGATACTCAACTCATTCTTCGCTGGTGTGAGCCCGCGTACCGCGGGGTTCAACGCGCTCGATTACGCGGAGTTCCACCCATCGACACTGCTGGGCACTGACTTCCTCATGTTCATTGGTGGTGGCACCGGCGGTACTGCAGGTGGCGTGAAAATCACGACGTCGGCAGTCATTCTCGCCGCTGTTCTCGCGGAGATTCGCGGTGACACCTCCGTGTCCGTGGCTAGGCGGCGCCTCAACCCAAAGGTGCTGCGCCAGGCTCTCGTTGTCCTTGCCTTCGGTATCGGCCAGGTATTCCTGGCAGTAATCGCCGTCAGTTTCCTAGCACCACAGTTTTCTACTGACCAAATTCTTTTTGAAGTAATCAGTGCTTTCGCCACGGTAGGCCTTTCCACAGGTATTACCGCCGACCTGCCGGTGGCAGCACAGGCAATCTTCATCGTGCTGATGTTCACCGGACGTGTTGGCCCAATCGCCTTGGCGACGGCCTTGGCCGCCCGCCCACGCCAGCGCGTCTACGAATATCCAGAAGAAAGGCCCTTCATTGGCTAACTCGAAATTCAACCCGTTTGCTGGTTTTGCAGATCATTTCTCCAACCAAGCCAGCTCTTCGCCTGTTGTCATCCTCGGTATGGGGCGTTTCGGACAGGCACTCGGCGAGGAGCTGGTCGCTGGCGGTATCGAGGTTCTCTGCGTAGACCATCGCGAAAAGGTGGTTCAGGAGCTGTCCTCGACCTTCGACCACGTGGTCACCGCCGACACCACCATGCCGGAGGTACTGAAGCAGCTCGGTGTCGATGAAGCCGAACGTGTTGTTATCGCCATCGGCAGTGACATTGAGGCTTCATTGCTGACCGCGTCTGCGCTGGTGGATATGGGGGCGCCCATGATTTGGGCAAAGGCCGATAACCAGGCCCACGCCAAAATCCTGGGCCAGATTGGTGTGCACCACGTCATTCGCCCGGAGGCCGACACCGGTCGTCGTATTGCGCACCTCATCGGCGGCAAGGTCCAGGACTTCCTGGAGTTCGACCGCGATTACGCAGTAGGCAAGGTCGCGCCGCCAATCCACTGCCTGGATAAGACGGTGGCGGAGATTAACCAGAGCGCACCGATTACGGTTGTCGCCGTACAAAAGCGCGGTCAGCGATTCCGCCCTGCGCTTGCCGACGACCGCATTTCCGCAGGTGATCTCCTGATTGTCTCCGGCGCTATTCGGCAGTTGGAGACATTCGCCGGAGAGTAACAGGAAGCGACGGAGTCCGTGCACGCGGGGCTCCGTCGCGATGGAAATCAACGACCAACAGTGTGGAAAGGCGGGGTCCACGCCCAGCTCAACGGGCTGCAAATGTGAAACTGTGCGAGTTTATGACGCTTTCAGGCCATTTTTGGGCCAATTTTGTCATAAACGCAGTCACTAACTCGCATTGGGGCAAAGTAGGGCTAGATAGCACATGGTGCCCACCCAGCGACACGCCGAGCGGACACACTTTTTGCCTATTAACCCACACTTTTGCTACTTAACCCACGAAACTCAGCGACCGTTCGTAACCGCAGCGCGCAGGGCACGAGCTGCCTCTTCCGGATTTTCTGCCTCGGTCAGTGCGCGAACCACCACAATGCGCTCCGCACCAGCGGCGATAACCGCATTGGCGGTCTCGGCGTTGATACCGCCAATTGCCCACCATGGCTTGACGGGGTCACTTGCGCCGCGGTCGTGTGGGCGCACAATATCGGCCACGGAATCCTGGTGGGACTCCGCTGATCCCTGTGCCCGCACTCTCCGCACCAGTGCCGCAGCTTCATGAACCATCTCGACTCCGACGGGCTGACGGTCGGGCTTCGTCGGGGTGGCATACACCGGGCCGATTACCGCGTAATCGATGCCATCGTCGGCAAGTGAGGCGGCGAACATGTCCAGATTTCGGTTGGATCGGCCGATGAGAACCTCGGGGCCAACGATCTGGCGGGCCTGCTCGGTCGTGAGGTCTTCCTGGCCCACATGCAGAATGTCTGCGCCGGTCAGCGCGGCAATGTCGGCGCGGTCATTGACGGCGAAGAGCTTGCCGTGTTCAGCGGCGACCTCGGCGAGGATCTCCACGGCGGCAATCTCGTCGCGAGTGTCGACTTTCTTGTCGCGCAGCTGGATGATGTCGGTGCCGCCTTCGTAACAGGCGTGCAGAAATTCGCGCAGATCACCGCGGGATGCACGCGAGTCGGTGCAGAGGTACAGACGGGCATCGGCAAGCAGGGCGCGTCG
The DNA here is from genome assembly GCF_001809695.1 of Corynebacterium sp. HMSC063A05. Taxonomy (NCBI): domain Bacteria; kingdom Bacillati; phylum Actinomycetota; class Actinomycetes; order Mycobacteriales; family Corynebacteriaceae; genus Corynebacterium; species Corynebacterium sp. HMSC063A05. Next base: position 55,898 of record NZ_KV798511.1, read on the forward strand.
TGTTGTGCGAGTGGCAGCTGATGAGGCGTTCATGTCCCCATGTTAGGCGAGGTCGAGGATGCGGTGTAGTGGCGGCCATCGGGAAGTCATATGATGGGGGAGTACTACGTTCCGCGGGAGCCGTACTCGGCATCGATGAGATGCCGCTGGCTGAGAGGGCGAATAACGCCGACCGCTTTTACCTGATGCGGGTTATGCCGCCGGAGGGAGGAATGGCAGTGAATGCTGCCGCTATGGGTGCTGCCTCGATAGGTGAGGGTGGCACAGGGGATACGTCGTCAAGCGTTGTTATCGCAGGTGCGGGCATTATTGGCTTGGCGACGGCATGGAGACTACTTCGCCGGGGATTCGATGTGACCGTCCTCGATGCCGAGCCCGTTTCCGGCGCAACTTTCGCCGCAGCTGGCATGCTGGCGCCGGTGGCCGAAGTCGTGTGGGATCAGCCGACGCTGTATCCGCTGATGGTTGAGTCGGGCAAGCTCTACCGCGACTTTGCCCAGGCCATCGCTGAGGAATCAGGCCACGATGTCGGCTACATCGAGAATTCCACGTTTGTTTGTGCGGGTGATGCCGCCGACCGGCAGACCCTTAGCGAGCTCGTTGAGTTGCAGCATGACATGGGTATGGAGATCAACCGCATTACCGCCACCGAAGCGCGCCGGGCCGAGCCGGCACTGGGGCCGGGTTGTGTTGGTGCGGTGGATATTCCAGGAGATCACCAGGTCAATCCGCGTCTGCTCGCCGACGCACTGCTGACCATCCTGGGAGACCGTGTCATCCGCACCCGCGCGCAAGAGGTTATCTACGCTTCCGACCGCGCCATCGGTCTGGGCGGTGCGGACGGAAATGATTACCTCGCCGATGAGGTCGTTCTGGCTGCGGGGTTGAACACTGCCGATATCACCGGGCTGCCGGAGAATCTGAATCTGCCACTGCGCCCGGTCTATGGGGATGTGCTGCGTCTGCGTGTACCGGAGCGCCTGCGGCCGCTGGTCACCCGCACTATTCGCGGTGTGGTTCAGGGGCGTCCGGTTTATATCGTCCCGCGTGCTGACGGCACCGTCGTGCTCGGCGCTACCTCGCGTGAAGATGACCTGACCGGTGTCTCCGCCGAAGGAGTCCACCAGCTACTCCGCGACGCATACCGCCTGGTGCCCGGCATTCTCGACTGCGAAATCTACGAGATGACCGCCCGCGCCCGGCCGGGTTCCCCGGACGATGTCCCCATGATTGGCCGCGTGGCTCCAGGACTGACCGTGTCCACCGGCTACTTCCGCCACGGCATTCTGCTTACGGCTATCGGTTCCAAGCTCACCGCCGATGTCGTCGCCGGTCGAGAAAATGATAACGACCCGGCGCTTCTTTCCGCCGTCGATCCATTCCGCTTCAGCGACTAGAGGAGGCTCGCTTATGTCCACCACAACACTCAATGGCGAAGGCTACACACCGGCTGCGGGGGAGATGGTCGCAGATCTCGTCGCAAAGCACACAGGGCACGCGCTTAACGACGACGGCACCGCCGCGGACGGTACCCGCCTGGGGATTGCAGTAGCCGTGGATGGTGCGGTGATTCCGCGTGCCAAGTGGGCGACCACGCCCGTGGCAGGTGCAATCGACATCGTGACAGCAGTTCAGGGAGGCTAGAGATGACTGAGAAGTCCGCACAGGCAAATATGTCCGCACAGGAAAACGAAGCCGGGTCGACGAGCGAACTTACACGGGAACCGCTGCGCATTGGCGGGCTGGAATTGAACTCCCGTCTGATTATGGGAACTGGCGGTGCGACCAGTATGGATACGCTGGAGCGCGCGCTGGTGGCTTCGGGCACCGAGCTGACTACGGTGGCGATGCGCCGCTTTACGCCCGGCACGAAGCAGAACGTTTTTGAGATTTTGCAGCGCAACAATATCGCGGCGCTGCCGAATACCGCGGGGTGCTATACCGCTCGTGACGCGGTGTTGACTGCGCAGTTGGCCCGCGAGGCGCTGGAGACCAACCTGCTGAAGCTCGAGGTCATCGCCGACGAGGACACTCTGCTGCCGGATCCAGTTGAACTAGTTGCGGCAGCGGAGCAGCTGGTGGCTGACGACTTCGTGGTTTTCGCTTACACCAATGACGATCCGGCGCTGGCCAAGCGCCTGGAGGATCTGGGCTGTGCGGCGGTCATGCCGGCGGGCTCTCCGATTGGCACTGGCCTGGGAATTCTCAACCCACACAACATCGAGCTGATTGTTGACCGCGCGAATGTGCCCATCATCCTGGACGCGGGCATCGGCACCGCCTCCGAGGCAGCGCAGGCAATGGAGCTGGGCTGCGATGCGGTGCTGCTGGCATCCGCCGTGACACGTGCGCATGATCCGGTGGGAATGGCCACGGCGATGCGCTTCGGCGTTGAGGCGGGTCTGACTGCTCGCGAGTCCGGTCGCATTCCACGGCGTCGACTGGCTCAGGCGAGCTCGTCGTTTGAGGGAATCATCACCGAGCGCGTCAGCGGCGCACGCGAGCAGGATTCGCTGTAATGGCTGAGCAGGGGGTCAATCTATCGGATCGTGACCTGCGTCGGTACGCGCGGCATCTAACACTGCCGGGCTTTGGCGCCGAGGGGCAGCGAACTTTGCGAGCTTCCCGCGTCCTCGTTATCGGCGCTGGTGGCCTGGGATCGCCCGCGTTGTTGTACCTGGCCGGTGCAGGGGTCGGACACATCACCATTATTGACGATGACGTAGTCGACGAGTCCAACTTGCAGCGCCAGGTCATTCACCGCGAGTCTGACATTGGTCGCCCGAAGGCCGAATCCGCCGCCGATGCCGTGCGGCGCCTCGACTCCGAGGCATCGGTGACCGCAATTGTCGGCAGGTTGAGCGTCGACAATGCCGAGGAGCTCTTCGCCGCTCACGATGTAGTGCTCGACGGCGCGGACAATTTCGCCACGCGCTACCTGTCCTCCGATGCTGCGGAGCTGACCGGAACACCGCTGGTCTGGGCTACGATTCTGCAGTTCGCCGGGCAGCTGTCCGTCTTCTGGCCAGGCCACGGCCCCATGCTTCGCGATCTCTACCCCGACATTCCCGACCCCGGCTCCGTACCGTCGTGCGCCGCAGGTGGTGTCCTCGGCGCAATGGTCGGACAGATTGGCTCGATGATGGTCGTCGAAGCAATCAAGGTGCTCACTGGTGTTGGCAAGGTCGGCGTTGGCAAGCTCGTGCTTATCGACGCCCTGGAGGCAACCACCCGCACACTGTCCTTTGCAGCCGACCCGGAGCGCGAACCCGTTTCCGACATGACCGAAATTGCGCAGGTGTGCGCAGCATCGTGGTCCGAGGATGAAGAGGACCCGGCGCAGAGCGTGCGCAGCATCGGTCCCAACATGGCGCACGAGCTTCTTGCCAGGGGAGTGCCTCTCATCGATGTACGTGAACCCGATGAGCACGCGGAGGTCGCCATTGCCGGATCTGTGCTTGTGCCACTCGGTGACATTCGCAGCCGTGGGTGGGCTGCTGTGAATGAGGCACTTGCGCAGGCTGACGGTGTCGCAACTGGGGCAGAGGGAGTTCTCATTCACTGCCACTCGGGGGCCCGCTCGCAACAGGCGATTGAGCTGCTGGCCAGCGATACCGAGGCTGATGGTGTCACGCCGGAGCTCATTAACCTGGACGGGGGCATTGTGGCCTGGCAGGCGGCGGGGCAGGAGACCGTCGTGAAGCGTGGCGGAACGCACTAATTAGTAGCTGCCGCCACGCTCTGTTGAACAGCTTGCCTACGCCTGCGGCTGCAGCGTTGTCGACCACAATTCGGTGCCGCGGGTGGTGAGCAGACGGACAGTCATCTCGCGTGAGTCGCCGTCGATATCGACTTCGCCGAAGTGTTGGAAATCCTGTGTGGGGTCGGCGTTGGCATTGTCCTTACCCGGTGCGTGGACGTACTCCACCTTCGGCCCGAAGGTCGGATCCATTTCGTTGGGGCCGAAAGCGCCTGCGTGGAGAGGACCGGAGACGAATTCCCAGAAGGGTGCGAAGTCAGTGAACTGTGCGCGCTCCGGGCTGTAGTGGTGAGCCGCGGTGTAGTGCACATCGGCGGTGAGCCAAACGATATTTGAAACATCCTTAATGGCGCTGAGCAGACGGGCGATTTCACGTTCACGGCCTGCAGGCGCACCGGCGACACCATTGGATACGCTTTCTTGGTCACCATCGTCGCCGTCGGGGACGATGATTCCAAGCGGTAGGTCATTAGCAACAATCTTCCACGTCGCGCGGGAGTCCTTGAGGGAGTCGATTAACCAGTTTGTCTGCTTTTCGCCAAGGATTGGTTCTTCGGTTGTCGAGCGCGGATTATTGGAAGTGTTTTCTCCCTTGTAGCTGCGCATATCCAGGATGAAGATGTCTAGCAAAGGGCCGTAGGAAACCTTGCGGTATACGCGCCCATCAACAGCCATTTGCTGATCAAGTGGCTGCCACTCATGGAAAGCCTGGTAGGCGCGCTTGGCCAGGGTGTTGACATCGCGCTCGGTATAGCGATCATCGTCTAGGACTTCGTTGGGGTACCAGTTGTTGACTGTTTCGTGGTCATCCCACTGGACCAGCTGCGGAACCTGCGCATTGAAGGCCAAGTAGTTCTTGTCCATGAGGTTGTAGGAGTACTGGCCGCGATAATCCTCGAGGGTTTCAGCAACTTTGGATTTGGCCGGAGTGACATGGTTGTGCCACACAGTGCCGTCGGAAAGCGTGACGGATTCCTCCAGCGGACCGTCGGCGTAGCAGGTGTCGCCTGAGTGAATGAATAGGTCTGGATTGCGCTCCAGCATGGTGGAAAAACCGGTGTAGCCACCGATCTCGTCGTTAATTCCCCAACCCTGTCCTGCGACATCGCCGGACCAGTGCAGGCGGATGTTGGATGCGCGGTTGGGGGCAGTACGGAAGGTGCCGATAACGGGATCAGAGCAGATTCCAGTATCTGCCTCTTCGAGCGTGACGCGGTAAAAGATTTCCTGTCCCGGCTCGAGACCGACGACACGTAGACGTCCGGTGCCGTCCGTGTCCGGAGTTAACAGAGAGTTGCTGCGGAATACCTTGGCATTCTGGAAGCTCTCTGTCGCAGCAGTTTCAACAACCATGTGGGCGGGGCGGTCTGAGCGAGCCCAAATTAATGCGCCGTCGCCGCGGATATCGCCACTTGCAACGCCGTGAGTGAGCTGTGGCCGAGAACGCAATAGCCCTGGGGAGGCCAGTGACGGCGAACCCGGTGTAACTGAAGCGGCAGCTCCAGAGGCATGAGCGAGCGTGACTGAAGTAGCAAGTGCGGTGGATGCGCCTAAACGTAGAGCGCTACGACGGGAAAGCTGCATGGAGTCGAACTTTAGGTTTTCCACTTTGATGTTCGGTTAAACCGGCGTGAACTCGAAGGGAAAAGTCGCAATTGCAGTACAAAGACCCGGTTATTGAGAATGACTGGGCTTCTTTTTGTAACGTAGATAACCGACTTGGGAGGAATGTGCCTTCCGAGCTGTCTTTTAAAGACAGACAATCTAGAAGTGAAAGGCGCCGACCCCGACAATGGGATCTACAACAACGCCACAAGTAAACAAGCAAGAAAAGAAGTCGGGCGGTTTTCTTAAGAACCTGCCGACCGACCCGTTGATCTTCACGACAGCGATAGGTTTCATTGTCCTCTTTGTGGCAGTGACCGTTGTGCTGGGGGACACAGCTCGGGGTGCCTACTCGGCCGCTTCCGAATGGGTTACATCTAACCTGGGCTGGCTGTTCATCGGTGGTGTTTCTGCGAGCTTTATCTTCCTCATCGGCTTGTTCGTGTCCCGCTACGGACGCATTCAGCTTGGCGATGACGACGAAGAGCCCGAATACAGCATCGCTGAGTGGTTCGGCATGCTCTTCGCCGGTGGTACTGGCTCCATGCTGATGTTCTGGGGTGTGGCTGAACCACTCAACCACGCCTACAACCCGCCGTTCGGTCAAGAGCCGATGACCCGCGAAGCTCAGAACACTGCGATGGCATTTACCATCTACCACCTGGGTATTCACATGTGGGTCATCATGGCGCTTCCGGGGCTCGCACTGGGATACTTCATTTACAAGCGCCATCTGCCGCCACGCGTCTCCTCGATTTTCGCGCCGCTGCTCGGTGCCCGCATCTACTCATGGCCGGGCAAGCTTATCGACGCCGTTGCCATCATCGGTACGGTCGTCGGTATCGCGGTATCGGTTGGCATGGGTGCGCTGCAGATTAACTCCGGTGCTGCTCGTGTAATCGGTACCCCGGAAAACTCGATGGTGCAGCTCATTCTGATTGCCATCATTATTGTGATTGCCTCGATCTCTGTGGCACGTGGTTTGGACAAGGGCATCAAGTTGCTGTCCAATGCCAATATTTGGGCCGCCATGGGGTTGATGGTCTTCGTGCTGCTGATGGGCCCGACTTTGACGTTGCTGCGCCAGACTGTCGACACGACAGGTGTCTACTTGGATGCGTTGCCACGCGTCATGTTCTGGACTGACTCCTACGACGTCAACCCGAATTGGAAGCAGGGTGCCTGGACGGTCTTCTACTGGGCCTGGACAATCTGCTGGTCGCCATTTGTGGGCATGTTCGTCGCCCGTATTTCTCGTGGCCGTACAGTACGTCAGTTCATCGCCGGTGTGATTGCACTGCCGACAATCGTGTCAATTATGTGGTTCTCCATCTTCGGGCGTGCAGGCTTTGAATTGGAAAATGAGAATCCGGGTATTCTGACCAAACCAGTTGTCGAAGGCGGAGATCCCTCGCCGGCACTCTTTATCCTCCTGGAGCAGTACCCGCTGGCAACGCTTGTCAGCGTATTTGCGCTCTTTGTGATCATGATCTTCTTCGTCACCTCCATCGACTCCGCTGCGATGGTAATGGACATGATGTCCACCGGTGAAGAAAACAAGGCCCCGACCTTTTACCGCGTGCTGTGGGGCATCATGATCGGTGCTGTGGCAGCTTCTCTGCTGCTGATTTCTGGTGAAACTGCACTGGAAGCGCTGCAATCCGCGGTGATTGTCATTGGTGTGCCGTTCTTCTTCCTCCACTTCATCATGATGTACTCCCTGGTCAAGGGCATGAGTGATGACCACATGGCCGTGCGCAAGCCAGTCACGCGACAGTGGAGCAAGACCGACACTCCAGAGAAGTTGGAGAAGCACGAAGCCGCACCCGCACCGGGCTACGACGAAGAGGGCAATGAGCTACCACGCTTTGAGTACACCCACGATGACGAGGGACGCCTGGTTATTCAGTCCGATGTGGTCGTTGAAGGTGAGTTTGAGTCTGGCGAAAAGTCGGAATCGGAGGAGCCAGAGGAGTCGGGGACCAAGTCTGAGTCGTAGTAGAGCACGGTCGCAGTAGTGCCCGGCACTTGTGGCCACGCTATTCACCTATAGATGCACCGGAGCCTGTCCATCAGTGAGTAGCTCATCGATAGGAGCGAAGGCGAGGCCAACTACGAAAACGCCGCCCGACGGAAACCAAAAGTAGTTTCCATGGGCGGCGTCGCTGTGTTCGTCGTAAAGCGAATGTGGGTGCGTGGGTAATGCGGCGAGCTTTACTCGTGAGTGCCACGCAGATCTCGGTGGCCTTCGGCGTGCCAGTCGACATTGGTTTCATCCTTAGTGGTGACACCCACGTCGCGTTGATGCGGAACCTTGGCAATGATGTTGCGGCGGGCGCGGCCGGCGCGGAGCTGGCTTTCGATGCGCTCGGCAAGGTTGGCCAGGCCGAAGTTGATGGCGATGAGAATGATTGCCACGACGACCAGCGATGGAATCATGGCGCCGTAGTACTCGCCAAGCTGGCGACCAGAGCGGACAACCTCGACGTAGCCAATCATGTAACCCAGCGCGGAGTCCTTCAGCGCAATGACCATCTGCGAGATAATCGCCGGCAGCATTGCGGCGACTGCCTGCGGCAGCAAAATGGTGACCATCGTCTGGCGGTGGGAGAGACCCAGCGCAATCGCGGCTTCTCGCTGGCCCTTCGGCAGCGACTCGATGCCGGAGCGCAGGGTCTCGCCAATCACAGATCCGTTGTACATGGTCAGACCAAACACAACAGCGGCAAAGCCGAGGTAATTCGACGGGAACAGCTGCCAGATGGCGAACACCGAGTAGGCAAACAGCATGAGCACCAGCACCGGGATGGCGCGGAAAAACTCGACAATCACCGAGCACAGCCAGCGCACGGGTGCGATTGGGTTCAGCCTGCCGACGCCCAGGAGAGCGCCAATCACCAGCGACAGAATAATAGAGGCGACAGCCGCGACAATGGTGCTGACCAGGCCGGGCAGTATGTATGTGGTCCAGGTTGTGGATTCGAGGAAGAACGACCACTTATTGGCCTCGAACTGGCCCTTGTCGGCCAGTTTCATTCCCACCCAGGCGAGGATCGCAACGGTGATTGCGGCCACGATCCAGGTGAGAATTCGGTTGAAGCGCTGAGCCTTGGGGCCTGGCGCGTCGTAAAGAACTGTTGCGCGAGTAGCCATTAGCGCTTCACCGCCCATCGCTTGCCAGCCCAGCCGAAGAACAGACCGGTCGGCAGAGTCAGAATAATAAAGCCGACAGCGATGATGCCGAAGATAATCAGGATATCGCTGGCGTAGTTTTCGGTCATGGTCTTCATCAGCAGCGACGCTTCAGCCACACCGATGACCGAAGCAATCGTGGTGTTCTTCGTCAGTGCAATCAGGGTATTGCCGAGCGGCACGATAGCGCCGCGGAATGCCTGCGGGAAGATGATGTGGCGGAAGCTCTGGCCGAAGCTTAGCCCCAGGGAGCGGGCGGCTTCGGCCTGCCCGAATGGCACAGTATTAATACCGGCACGCAGGGACTCCGCGACAAAGCACGAGGTGTAGGCAACAAAAGCCAGCACCGCCAGGCGGAAGTTCTGCTTGACAATAAAGGAGTCATTCTCCGCAGCCAGCAGCAGGCCCAAGTTGTAGTAGAGGCCCATCGAGGCCAGCAGGACAATCAACGTCAGCGGCGTATTGCGGACGATGTTGATGTACCAGGTCGACAGGGTACGCAGGATTCCCACGGGGCTCACACGCATGGCGGTGAGAAGCGTGCCAAAGATCAGGGAACCAATTGCCGAGGCAATCGTCAGTTTGATGGTCACCCAGAAAGCCGGCAGCAGTTCCGGCCCCATTTCACTCCATAGTTCTGGATTCATTGTTTGCTCGCACCCCTTCCTACTTCTTCTCTACGAACGACAAATCGCCGATTGCTGGCTTTTCGTCGAGCTCGAACTTGTCGCCCAAGTGCTTCTTGACAATCTTCTGAAGTTCACCGGTGTCGTACAGCGACTCCAGCGCCTCGTTGATGGCCTCACGGCTGGCATCATCGCCCTTGGGTAGGCCGATGCCGTAGTACTCGTTGGTCCAGTAGGAGCCATCGGGGTTACGCAGCTCAACCACACGGAAGTCATCGCCGAAGCGTTTCTTGTAGCGCTGGGCGAAGCCCGCGAGAATGGTCGCATCGGTGGTCAGGGCATCGACGACTCCCTGCTTCACACCTTCGGCGCATGCGGCGTAGGTATCGAACTCCTGCAGCTGCACCTCCGGCAGAGCGTCCTTGACCTTCTGTGCTGGGGTGGAACCGGAAACAGAACACAGGCGAGTGCCCGGGGCGACGTCGTCAAGCCCCTGGATGCCCTCGGAACCGCGCACCAACAGTGCCTGGTGCGTGACCAGGTACGGGCCGGCGAAGTCGACGGCAGCCAGGCGGCCAGCGTTGATGGAGTAGGTGGCGGCAATCATGTTGACCTCGCCGTTGTTAATTAGCGTCTCGCGCTGAGCGGACGGGGTCTCGCGCCACTCCATCTCGGGCACATTCCAACCGTTCTTGTTGGCGATGTACTCGATGACGTAGCGGGAGACATCTGTGTCGACGCCCGCGAAATCGCGATCCGGGGTGCGCTCACCGAGACCCGGCTGGTCAAACTTCGTGCCCAACGTCACGTGCCCGGCCTCGATATCGGCCAGCAGGTTTCGGGGCCCGCCGCTACCGCAAGCCACGAGGCTCATTGTCGTGGCAACAGCTACGACAGCCGCTGCAACTCGCTTGCCGACGACGCCTCGGCGGCTCTGGTTGCGACTGAGTCCCCGGCCTCCTCGTAATAGTGAAAGCTTCATGGTGACCAGCCCCGCCTAGTGCCCGACGATCTTGGCCAAGAAGTCCTTGGCGCGATCGCTCTGCGGGTTGGTGAAGAAGGTCTCCGGGTCGGTGTCTTCGACAATGGACCCCTCGGCCATGAACAGGATGCGGTCGGCCACGCGGCGGGCGAAGCTCATCTCGTGGGTGACGCAGACCATGGTCATGCCGCCCTTGGCCAGGTCGGTCATGACATCGAGGACCTCGTTAATCATTTCTGGGTCGAGCGCGGAGGTGGGCTCGTCGAAAAGCATGACCTTCGGGTCCATGGCCAGGGCGCGGGCGATGGCGACGCGCTGCTGCTGGCCGCCGGAGAGCTGTGCCGGGTACTTGTCGGACTGTTCCGCAATGCCGACACGGGCGAGCAGCTTGTCCGCACGCTCGCGGGCCTCGGCTTTGGAGATCTTGCGGACCTTCAGCGGGGCCAGCGTGACGTTGTCCCGAATGGTCATGTGGCTGAAGAGGTTGAACTGCTGGAAGACCATGCCAACCTCAGCGCGCAGGCGGGTGAGTTCCTTGCCCTCTTCGGGAAGAAGCTTGCCGTTGATGCGAATTTCGCCACTGTCGATGGTTTCCAGGCGGTTGATGGTTCGACACAGTGTGGACTTACCGGAGCCGGAGGGGCCGAGGATGACTACGACCTGACCAGCTGGGATTTCCAGGTTGATATCACGCAAAGCGTGGTAGTCGCCGTAGTACTTGTTCACCCCGGCAATCGAAATCATGCTCTGTGGTGTGGATGATTCAGTCATGGGGGAAAGTATAGGTGATGCACCACACATAACAGTTACCGGTGTTCCTTGTCCGATATTCACCTGTGAAAAGTGACTGCACGCCAATTAATAGTGACTGCACACCAGTTAGTTCTGAATATTTACGTGATGGCGCTGCGCAACAGGCTTGCGGCCATGTACGAACCAGTAGAAAACGGCCGCGAGAACCACCACAGCCGCCAGGCCTGCGTACATCTTGTCGAAGCCAATCGTGGCAGCTACCGAGCCCAACACGATTGGGCCGAGGCCGATGCCTGCGTCGACAAGTAAGAGCAGCGTCGAGATACCCGTGCCCAACTTGTGCGCCGGCGCCAGGTGCACGGAGATGGTCTGGCACGCCGGCATCAGCGTGCCGTAGCCCAGGCCGCAGAGCGCGCCAGCGGCGATGACGTGCCAGTCAGCGGTTGCGAAAGCCAGAACAAGCAGTGAGATGGTGAAGCACACCAGGCCGATGGCAATTACCGGGTTGTCGCCGCGGCGATCCTGTAGGCGTCCCAGCGAGAAGCGTGCTGCCATCATCGCCACCGCATAGGCGATGAAGAAGAAGCTGGCGCCCCTAGTCAGGCCGCCCAGCTGCGAGTATCGGTTCAAAAACGTAATCACGCCCGCATACGCCAGGCCGATGAGCAGCATGAACAGGCCAATTGGCACCACTCTCGGCGTCATGATGTCATCGAAGGAAAATGTGCGCTTCGTCTCGCTTGCCGACGAATCCTCGGTGGCCTCGGCCTTGGTTTCCGCAGTGGCGGGCCCGTTGTGTTGTGGCAGAACGAGTGCCAGCACCAGTCCGACAATGGACAGGCCGAGGGCTGTGGCAAAGAGGACGCTGTAGCCGACCGAGCCAATAAGGGCTAGGCCGAGAGCTGGGCCAATCGCGGTGGCCAGGGTGGTGCCGAGCGAGATGTAGCCAGTTCCCTCTGCGCGGCGCGAAGCCGGAATAGCGGTCTGGGCGGCGGCCATCACGGCGGTGGAAGCTAATGCGTAGGTCAGGCCGTGGATGATGCGGATTGCAATCAGGACCGGCAGGGATGCGGCCCAAATGTAGGCGGCACAGGCTGCCACGATGACAGCGAGCGAGCCAAGCATGATTCTGCGACCACCGAAGGTGTCCACCAAGTAGCCGGAAAAGAGACGCGCGATGGTGGCGCCGACCACGAAAGAACTGGCAGCGAAGCCACCGGCGGCATCTGAGGCGGAGAAGCGCTGGACGGCGTAGAGCGCCATGACTGTGATTGAAAGGTAGAACACCAGGTACATGCTGAAGTTAATCAGCCAGCTGATGATGAACGCGGGGGAGAAGAGCTTGTCTTGCCCGTGCTGCTCGTCCTGCTCGTTCTGTCTGCGCCTGTTCTGCGTGGTCGTATGCGTTGTCATGCTGAAAATACGGTCTCTTTTCCCGTTTGAAAACGATCGTGGAATTAGTGCTGTGGCAAAACTGCTTCCCGGCATTTGTATCGTGCAAAAATGCAGTTAGGGGTCGAATTATAACAATTGGTTTGTATGATGCAAACGCACTTTTTCGGCCTTAACCCCATCCGCGGCGCGCTAGAATAGGAGCTGTTCAGCAAACAGATACATCTCACAGGCTCATTAAAGGGCCGACAAATAGGCGACAAGAGGATTGACTGCCATCGTGCGAAACGACGACCTAGCCGCGCTCGTTTACGAGAACATGCTGCTATCCCGGGTGAGCTCCAGTGGCTACCGACCACATCGCAAGGACATCCTGTTGGATCGCTCCGCCGCAGCACTACTGGCACGACTGGAAGCGCAGCCGGATATGACAGTCGCCGAGCTTTCCGATGCGCTGGGGCTGGACATTTCTACGGTGCACCGCCAGCTGGCCGCCGCCATGCGGCAGGGGTATATCGCGAAGAGACCCGCGCCGTCGTCAAGCGCGAAGGTACATAGCGCGACCGACAAGGGGCTAGAGCTGCTGCACCGGGAAATCGAGGCGCGTAAGAAAACCGTCGATGACATTACGCATGACTGGGAGGACTCGGAGCTCGCGGAGTTCGTGCGATTGATGCGCAAATTCAACGAAGGCGTGGAAGAAATGCGTGGTCATCCATGGCCTAGATAACCGCGGATGCCGTGGTCATGGAATACTTGAGGGCGTGGCTGAGAAAAAGAAGATTGCAAACGTCCTTGCTAACCGATACACCTCTGCGACTCTGGCGGAGTTGTGGAGCCCTGAGTACAAGATCATCCTCGAGCGCAAGCTCTGGATTGCAGTTTTGAAGGCCCAGGTCGCCCGCGGAATTGAGGTTCCGGAGGGCACTATCGAGGCGTATGAGAAGGTTATCGACCAGGTTGACCTCGACTCCATTGCCGCCCGTGAGCGTATTACTCGCCACGATGTGAAGGCCCGCATTGAAGAGTTCTGTGAACTGGCTGGCACCGAGCACATTCACAAGGGAATGACCTCGCGTGACCTGACTGAAAACGTCGAGCAGCTGCAGGTACTGGAGTCGTTGAAGGTTGTGCGTGACAAGGCTGTCGCTGTTGCTGCTCGCACCGCCGAGAAGGCCGCGGAGTACCAGTCGCTGGTCATGGCGGGTCGTTCCCACAACGTCGCCGCGCAGGCAACTACTCTGGGCAAGCGCTTCGCCTCCGCTGCGGACGAGATGCTGCTGGGTATCGAGCGCGTAGAAGACCTGATCTCCCGCTACCCGCTGCGCGGCATCAAGGGCCCGATGGGCACCGCCCAGGACATGCTGGATCTGCTTGACGGTGACGAGTCCGCACTGGCCTCCCTGGAAAACGAAATCGCTGCAGGCCTCGGCTTCGACCGCGTCTTTGACTCCGTCGGACAGGTTTACCCGCGCACCCTCGACTTCGACGCTCTGTCCGCGCTGGTCGAGCTCGGTGCAGGGCCGGCATCGCTGGCCACCACCATCCGCCTGATGGCCGGCAATGAGACCGTCACCGAGGGCTTCAAGGAAGGCCAGGTCGGCTCATCCGCCATGCCGCATAAGATGAATGCCCGCTCCTGTGAGCGCGTCCACGGTTTCCAGGTCATTCTGCGTGGCTACATGACCATGCTCTCCGAATACGCCGGTACTCAGTGGAACGAAGGCGACGTTTCCTGCTCCGTGGTCCGCCGCGTTGCGCTGCCGGATGCCTTCTTCGCCATGGACGGCATGTTTGAAACCTTCCTCACCGTCCTGTCCGAGTTCGGTGCATTCCCGGCCATGATTGACCGTGAGCTGGAGCGCTACCTACCGTTCCTCGCCTCCACCAAGATCCTCATGGCAGCTGTCCGCGCTGGTATGGGCCGCGAGGAAGCTCACGAGATTATCAAGGAGCACGCCGTCGCCACCGCATTGGATATGCGCGAAAAGGGCGCCGAGCAGAATCTCACCGAACGTCTCGCTGCAGATGAGCGCTTCCCGCTGGATGCCGCAGGGCTTGCCGACGCTCTGGCAGACCGCCACGCGTTCATCGGTGCCGCAGAATCTCAGGTTGACCGCGTAGTTGCGCGTGTGCAGACCGTCGTGGACAAGTACCCAGAGGCCGCGGCTTACAAGCCGGGCGAGATTCTGTAGCTTCACGTGCGTCACGCGCGAATCGCGAAACGTGAAACGTGAAACGCGAAACGCGCAAACGTAAGTACCTTTGAAAAACTCTGTCACGTTGATGGCAGAGTTTTTCTTCGTTTGTTGGCGAAACCACCAGTGAGCAGCCAAGTTCCTCGGTACGATGAGCGATAAGTATCGAAACCTCTACGCGAAAGGTGCCCGACGTGACATCGGCTGTTAGGACTTCGCTTTCTCGCCCGGGTGCCACATTGAATGTGCTGCGCTGGGTCCCAGAAAATGACAAGGGCGCGCCCATTACTCCTAAGGGAGTGGTGCAGATTGTCCACGGCATGGTCGAGTACGCCAACCGCTACGCTAAATTCGCCGAATACCTCGTATCCCAGGGCTATGCCGTCGTCGCGCACGACCATCGCGGCCACGGTATGACCAAGACGGATGCTGGCATCCCGGGCTACTTCGCTGACTATGGTGGCTGGAATCTAATTCTCGAAGACCTCCACGCAGTGCGCCAGTACGTTGATGCAGAATTCCCAGGCAGCAAGCACTATATTCTCGGCCACTCTATGGGGTCACTTCTGACTCGTAACTACATCGCCAAGTACGGCGAGGGGCTTACCGGCGTCATTATCATGGGCACCGTGTCGTGGCCAGGAGCTAAGGGCGATGCGGGAATGAAGGTTGCAAACCTGCTGGCTAAGATTCGTCCTACCGCGCCGGGCAAGCTGCTCAACACCCTCACCTTTGCTGATTACAACAAGGGCTTTGAGCGCCGCACTAAGTTTGATTGGCTCACCCGCGACCACAAGATTGTCGATGCTTATATTGCGGACGACAAGTGTGGTTTCGTTCCCACCAATGCCTTTTTCCGTGACCTTCTCGTCGGCACGCACTACGCGAATTCGTCTGAAGCCTATGAGAAAGCGCCTGATGATCTGCCACTTTTCGTGGTTTCCGGTGCCGTTGATCCGGCGGGTGGCGCTGCCTGTGTGACTGAGGTCGTGGGCAAATACCTGAACGCGGGGAAGAAGGACGTGCGCTTTAAGGTCTACCCGGATGGTCGCCATGAGATTCTCAACGAGTTGAATAAGGAAGAGGTCTACGCCGACATTTTGGCGTGGTTGGAGTCCCGCTAAGGGGAGCTGGTTAATAGGCGAAAAGTGTGTCCGCTCGGCGTGTCGACCGGCGCGTCGGCGGGTGGGCGCCTTCGATACTTACCTCAATGCGAGTTACTGACTGTGTTGATGTCAGCGACGGCGGGGGATCTGAGTTACTGACTGCGTTTATGTCAGAAATGGCCCGAAAAATGGTCTGAAAGTGTTATAAACTCACACAGTTTCAGATTTGCAGCCCGTATTCACGTGTGGAGTCCGTAATTTTTGGTGTCTGCCCAGTCATTATCTTGAGAATCAGACACACCTTTTGTCTATTAACCCAGAGGTGCTGGAAGAACGTGTGCGCTAGCTCGGGGTTCGCGCCACTAGTGGAGCGCCTGTGTGAGCCCTAGAAAGCCACCGCACTTCTAATAAGTTTCCATTGCGCGGATGCTTTTGTCGGGTAACGTTCTTTTCACGCTGGAAGAAAAGGAACCGACCACATGATCAGAACAAGACAACTCTCGGCGGTCGTGCTCACCATTTCCATGTTGCTGGTGCTCGTAGGCTCTTTTGCGGGAATCACAGCAGGGCGTGCACAGGCGCAAGAGACTGCGAGTACTATCTCGCCAACCATGGTGATCCTGGATGCTTCAGGGTCAATGCTTGCCGACGATGCGGGTGGCCAAACCCGAATGGAGGCAGCGAAGGACGCGACGAGTAAGTTCGCGGGATCTGTGTCAGAGGACTCCGAAATTGGGTTCATGGTCTACGGCACGGAAGTCGGCAATTCGCCGGAGGAGCGAGAAGCTGGCTGCCAGGACATCACCACGCTGCTGCCCGTGCAGGCTGGCAACTCGGCGAAGATTCCTGCTGAAGTAGGAAAGATCCAAGCCTCCGGCCACACCCCGATGGGGCCTGCGCTGCGTCAGGCTGCCGATGAGTTGCCGAAAGAAGGGCAACGTTCGATTGTGTTGGTCTCCGATGGTGAGGACACCTGTGCTCCGCCACCGGTGTGCGAGGTAGCCAAAGAACTCAAGCAGCAGGGCATTGATCTGGTCATCAACACAGTTGGTTTCCTCGTAGATGCGGGCGCACGTGCTGAACTGGAGTGCATTGCTGAGGCCACAGGCGGCGAGTACCTAGACGCCCAGGACTCTGATTCGCTGGCTGAGTCCATGAAGACGCTGGCGACCCGCACCGCACGCACCGCGCAGTCCAGCGCGCAAGAGATACAGGGCGGCGACACTCCTACGAGCGCTACCCAGGTGCCTGCCGACGTGGAAACGTTCTCGACCAAGCTGCGGGAAAAGACTCCTGAGTCCGAGCGCAGCATCAGTAATCAGGAAGGCGACGGTGCTGAGTACTTCTCCGTCCCGGTCGCTGAGGGAGAGCGGCTTGCAATTAGTGCGGCCACTGTGCCGGGAGCGTCGTCAGGCGCGACTTTGATGGACCTAGATGTCCGCGACTTCGCGCTCACTATGCATTTGGACGACAGCAGTTGCTTCCTTGCCA
The DNA here is from genome assembly GCF_001809695.1 of Corynebacterium sp. HMSC063A05. Taxonomy (NCBI): domain Bacteria; kingdom Bacillati; phylum Actinomycetota; class Actinomycetes; order Mycobacteriales; family Corynebacteriaceae; genus Corynebacterium; species Corynebacterium sp. HMSC063A05. The sequence goes on from NZ_KV798511.1 coordinate 73,003, forward strand.
ATGATTTCGGCAATGGCATCATCGACTCCAATGGCCCCTTTTTCGCATCGATAACAACCAAGCAGCCCGGAGGAGCGGAGGGGGACTGTAAGTCGGGCAATATGGTGTTCTCCGTGGCCCGAAAAGGAGGCCCCTTCGAAGGTCAGGACATTCCTGCAGAAGTGATCATCAAGCGTTTCGCCAACGAAAACCTGACTGATGTGCCGGAGGCGTTCCCGTCCGACAAGGAGAGCTTGAACCCTCCGCCCGCGACGCCGGAAGCAGATCAGGCTAAGAAGGTCACCCCAGGTTCGTGGTTCGATGACGCCACGGAACTTACTGCCGACAACATCAGCAGCGTCACGGCCGACATTGTTCCTGGTGAGACGCACGTGTACAAGATCAAGTCCGAGTATGGGCAGCAGCTCCGCGGCGCCGTCAAACTCATTGACGCCCCAGAAGCGGACAAGCTTGCACAAATCTCCGGCCTGGATATCAAGACGCTGAATTCGGCACGCCAGCTCGCCGGTAGCGAGGAAAACCGTCCGGTAAATGAACACCAGATTGGCGAAGAGACAACATTTGGTAACTCGGCCCGGATTAACTACCGCAATCGGATCGGCGAAGATGGCGAAAAGTCGGGCGATTACGAGGCTGAAAGAGCGTGGCTGGATGGTGACCAGTACATCGTTGTCTTCTTCAACAACAGTTGGGGCGCCGGTAAATCCCACGATGTCGCGGATGTTCAAAACGTCCCGGTGACTTACCAGCTGACCACGGAGTTGGTCGGCGAGAAGATCCCGGGCCCAGCTTTTGAACAGGTCGCGCACAAGTCGCCAAGTAGCGAAACCCCGACTAGTAGCCAGCAGAATCCGAAGACCACCGAAGAAAACGAGGATGACGGCTCCTCGAAGATGATGTGGTTCTCTATGGGGACAGTGCTTCTAGTCTTGGTCATCGGCGCGACAATCGCGTTGACCCGTAAGTAACGCTAGAGCGTCCAGTACACGCCGAATCGGTCAGGCTTGACGACGGCTTCCGTGCCCTCGGCAACCTCAGCGCCTGTAAGGCCAAGCGCTTGGCAGGCGCTTTCGACCTCTTCGGCAGAATCGCTGGAGAGACGCATCGCCACACCGTCGCCGAAGGTGAAATTGTGCATGCCCGGCGAGTCGAGCGTCATGAAATTCTCTGACCCGAAAAGTTGGTTGTATACCTCGGTGGCGGCGGCAGCCTGTGGTTCGTCGCCTGTCCACATGAAGTAGGGAATAACGGCGGGATTCGCTGTCTTTGCGGCAGAGTCCGTGCTTGCAGCCCCGCTGGTTAAGGAATTAATCATCAGTTGCCAGTTGACCCCATTGCCGTCGACCAACCAGCCAAAGAGCGGCGAGAAATCGTAGCTGGTCAGGGGCATGAGTGCAGCACCACCGCTGATGGTTTCATCACCCGCCATCAGATGCTCCCACAGGCTGCGTAGCTGGTTTTCCTGACCAGGGGCAAATCGCACCATAAAAGACACAGCGGGGGTTAATCGGCGGTTCCCGTTCTCAATGAGTTCGAAGTCCATCCCGCCGATGGTGAGCGTGGTGGAGTTGGGCTTGATGTTGGAGTGAAAACCTTCGGCGTAAAACCGCGCAGCGGCGCGGGGGTCGTCGTTAAGCGCGATCACGGCCGAGATAGAAACAGTCATGAAAATGAGCCTAACGACGAGCGCTTAGCCGTGCAGAGAACGCAGCGTTTGATCCTAGTCAGTGAAGAATCTTCATACGGCGATATCCCCAGTAACGCTGCGCTGATTAGGGGATTTCAGTTAGTGGCGTGGGCTCTGCTCTCGAACTAGGTCTGCAAATCTGTTGATGTAGTCGCGAACAAAGTCCTCAGTGCTTGACGACGTGAATTCTCCTTGTTCGTCAATGAGTGTTGGCGATTGTCCCAGGAAGACCTCTGGCTGACCGAGCATCGGCATGTCGAAGTACGACAGCGCGAGTCGCAAGTTCTTCTGAGAGCTATAACCTCCCATACGGCCGACGGAGTGGCTGATAATTCCCGCGGGCAGGTTCTTCCATGCCACATCACCGTTGGGCTTAGATCCGATGTCAACGGCATTCTTCAGAGCTGCAGGAATTGTGCGGTTGTTTTCTGGGGTGACAAATAGGATGCCATCGCTGGCTTTAATGGTTTCCCGGAAACTGGTGTATTCCGCGGGAGTCGCAATATCGGACACTGCGGGGTCGTCGTAGTCGAAGTTGTAGAGAGGGAGGTCACGAATCTCGACGATGTCGACTTTGAAGTCATCGGGGAAGTACGTGGCTGCCTTGAGTGCAATCTTTCGTGCATAGGAGGCTCGACGCAAGCTTCCTACCAGGATAGAAATCTGTGCAGTCATGCGAATGTTCCTTTCTTAGGATGTATGGGGAAAGACGTGGATTTAGAAATCCCAGTCTTCATCTGCGGTGTCTTCGGCTTTTCCGATGACATATGCGGAGCCGGAACCGGAGAAAAAGTCGTGGTTTTCATCTGACCCCGGGGTGAGGGCGGCGAGAATTTCGGGCTTGAAGGCGGTCTCTTCATGGTTAAACCGCTGCGGGTATCCCAAGTTCATGAGCGCTTTGTTGGCGTTGTATCGAATGAAGTTGGCAACGTCGTCGTAGAGCCCGAGTGGTTGGTATAGGGCTTCGGAGTACCTCAGTTCGAGCTGGTATAGATCATCGAGAAGTTCGAAGACGAAAGCCTTCATCTGCGTTTGCGTGGCGGTGTCGTAGGTTTCTACGCCTCGCTGGAATTTGTAGCCGGAGTAATAGCCGTGAACAGCTTTGTCACGCAGAATCAGGCGCACCATGTCGGCGGTATTGGTCAGGATGCCACGTGATGCGAAGTGCAGCGGGAGGTAGAAGCCGGCGTAGAGCGAGAAGGACGAAAGAAGCGTTGCTGCCGCCTTTCGCTTGAGTGGAACGTCGCCGTAATAGTGTTTGAGCACAGCTTTTGACCGAGCCTGCAGGATGTCATTGGCGACTGCCCATTGGTAGGCAGCGTCGATGTCAGGGGTATTGGATAGCGTAGAAAATACTGAAGAATAAGACTTTGCATGCACTGCTTGCATGAAAGCGATATTCGTGTAGACGGCCTCTTCATGTTCGGTGCGGGCATCTTGAATTTGGGAAATCTCCCCGACAGACGCCTGGACTGTGTCGAGCATGGTCAGTCCGGTGAAGACCTTCATGGTCAGCTCGCGTTCTAGATCGGTGAGACGTCGCCAGTCTGCAAGGTCATTGGACAGCGGAACTTTTTCGGGCAGCCAAAAATTTGCTGTTAGGCGATTCCACACTTCGAGATCTTTGTCATCTTGCACTCGGTTCCAGTTGATCGGCCGAAGGCGGGCAGCTGGGTCCTTTCGAAAAGACGGTGGCGTAGTTGAATAGCTGTAGATGTTCAAGAAGTAGCGCTCCTCCAGAATTTTTCCAGGCCCTCTTTGACGTTTTCCACATCGTGGTCTGTCCCCAGTAGCTCGTAGTGGTATAGCTCCGGAACCTGGCATTTTGCAGAAATGATGGCTCCGGCTATGCAAAAGTCGGTGCCGAAATTTGTGTTGCCCGAGGTGATGACACCGCGGATGAAACTCCTGTTGGTTTCGTCGTTGAGAAAAGCGATGACTTGCTTAGGTACCGCGCGGCGCCGACATCCGCCACCATAAGTCGGTGTGATCAGGACAAATGGGCTGCAAACGCGAATCATTCCGTCTTTTCGCGGATGTAACGGGATGCGTGCTGCTGGTTGAGCCAGCTTTTGGACGAACCGGTGAGTGTTTTCAGAAGCACTGGAGAAGTACACGATTCGGGGTGACTCCTCCGGTGGGAGTTCCGTGAAAGTCAGCGGCGTCTTCGATGATGAAGACACTCGATTACCTCCTATGTTCAATGGATTGAACATAAAATAGAGGAGTGAATGGGGTGTCAACAAGGCGTTGCCTACATGCGGTTGAAAAGTGCTTAGTCACGCAATTGCGAAGTAAAGCCGCGACTCTGCATTAACGGCGGAAAAACCCAGCAGCTGATCTTCAAGGCGGGAAAGTGGCGGGGTTGCCGGCCGGGGGGGGAGAGAGGGAGGAGGCGGTGTCTCTCGGAGGGGGCTCCAGTCGTGCCCCGGGCAAAAGCACAACAGGGAAACAAAACCGCCGCGCTTTGGAAAGGCCCAGTCGATGAGGAGACTGGTTTTCCAAAGCGCGGCGTTTTCTACAGCGCTTTCGCATCAACTACTTCAGCGGACGAACACTTCCGGTGAAGTGCGGACGCTTCTTCTTGCGATCCCACGCGACAATGTTGACTGCGCGGCCGATGTTGGAGCTGCCCTCAGTCAGGTTGTGAGCAGCACCTGCACCGTCACCGGTGTGGGTGAGTGCGACATTGATGGTGGTCGGCAGAACGACCGGCGCACCGAAGGAAATCTGGAACTCGTACGACTGACCCGGCAGAACCTGTGCCTCAGCCAGCGCGCGGGAGGCGGTGTACATGCCGTGTGCAATCGCTGCTGGCATGCCCAGAGCCTTCGCGGAGACAGAGGTGATGTGAATCGGGTTCCAGTCACCGGAAACCTTGGCCCACTTGCGGCCGGTGTTGCCAGCCAGCTTCCACTGAGCGGTGGGGAAGGGGACCTTAAACTGCTCACGCTTGATGGTCTCGGCGCCGGACTTGATGGCCTCACGCTGTGCCTGGACCTCTTCGAAGCCCTCGGCGTCCTTCAGGCGAACGCCCTTGGCCAGGTACACCGATTGCTCCTCGACCAAGGTGGCGCCGGATGTGGACGATGCAACAGTCGACTCCAGAACAACCTCAGTGCCCGAGCGGTGAGCGCGGAATGCGGCAACCTTCACCGCGATATCAACCTTGCCGCCGAGTGTGACAGGCGAGATTTCGCGGTAGGTGTTCTCGGTGTGGACCAGGCCCATCATCGGCAGCGGGAAATCGTCCCCAGCCATCAGCTCCATCTGAATGGGCATGATTAGGGCGTGGATGTGGCCGAAGAACGCTTGCTCAGACTTCGGGGCGCCAACGACGTCGCGGAAGTCCTGGTCGCGGTCGGCATCGACAGTGACACCCTTGACCACTAGTTCATCGACCTTGATTTTGGTGGAGTTCGGGCGCTTCTTTGCCGAACCAGCAGCTGCCTTGGCGTAGAGCGGAACCAGATTGGGAATGGCGTCCAGGGTCTTAGCCATAAGTTTTCCTCTTTCCTCCTTATCGGGAGCCTATGCGGAAGTCACGACTTCGCTTAGGCGCCGACGATGTTCTGACCACAGACGCGCAGGACGTGGCCATTGACACCGAGCGCGCGGTCGGAGACCAGGAAGGCGATTGCCTGGGCGACATCGCCCGGCTGGCCGCCCTGCTGCAGCGAGTTCACGCGTCGAGCAACCTGGCGGTTGACGAACGGAATAGCAGCGGTCATGTCGGTCTCGATGAAGCCCGGAGCAACAGCGTTGATGTTGCCGCCGCGCTTAGCGAACTCCTCAGCGTAAGCCTCGACCATTGCGATAACACCGGCCTTGGAGGTGGCGTAGTTGGTCTGACCGCGGTTACCTGCGATACCGGAGGTGGAAGCCATGGTGGCAATACGCGGAGCCTTCTCGAAGGCCTTGTGGTTCAGCAGCTGCTCGTTCATCTTCAGCTGAGCCTCGATGTTGACGGCGATGACCGAGCCCCACTTGGCGTCGTCCATGTTGGCGAACATCTTGTCGCGGGTGATACCTGCGTTGTGGATGACGATGTCCAGGCGGCCGTAGCGGGCCACAGCAGCATCGGCAATGGCGTTGCCGGCGTCGTCGGCAGTGATGTCCTGCTGCAGAGCCAGGCCACCGAGCTCGTTGGCAACCTTGGACAGCGCCTCGCCAGCCTGCGGAACGTCGATGACGATGACCTCTGCGCCGTCAGCCTTGAGCTGACGAGCGATAGCGGCACCGATACCACGGGCGGAACCGGTGACAGCGGCAACCTTGCCAGCCAGCGGCTTATCCCAGTCAGCTGGGATCTCACCAGCGTCGGAGGAGACGCGGAGGAACTGGCCGTCGATGAAGGCCGAGCGGCCGGAGAGGAAGAAGTGCAGGGAGGAAATCACGGACGGTGCGGTGACCGAGACACCCGGAGCAACGAGGATGCCGTTAGCGGTGGAGCCGCCACGAACCTCGTGGCCGAGGGAGCGGATCAGGCCCTCGATACCACCGGCGACAGCGTTCTCAGCAATCTCGGCCGGAGTTGCGTTGTGGTGAGCATCCTTGGCGCGGGAGACGGTGACGATGCGGCCACCCTTGTCCAGCTTGCGCATGTGCTTTGCAGCAGCGAGCACTGGGCCCTGCAGCTCTGCCGGGCGCTTAGCCTCGGTGGCGACGAGGACAATGGCACCAATCTTGTCGTCAGCGGCGTTGCCACGACGAACTTGCAGGCCCCACTCTGTCAGCTGAGCTACAACTGCGTCTGCATCTGCACCCTCGCCGGTGACGAGCACCTTGTCGTTGTTCAGCAGCGGACCGCCCGGCTTGTAGCGGCGCAGGAACGGTGGCTGTGGCAGGCCAGCGGCCTTAGCCAGTCCAGTGAGCGGACCACCGTTGACGAGTTCCTGGTACTTATCGGTCATGGAAAATTCTCCTTGAAAGTAAAAGTGTCTTTATCGGTGGTGCGCTTTTAGACGCGAGCCTCGAGAACTGCGACAACACCCTGGCCGCCTGCGGCACAGACAGAAATCAGGCCGCGAGTGGTCTTGCCGGTCTCGTCTGCCTTCTGGCGCAGCATCTTGGCGAGGGCTGCCACAATGCGGCCGCCGGTAGCGGCGAATGGGTGGCCGGCTGCCAGGGAAGAGCCCTTGACGTTGAGCTTCTCGCGCGGGATGGAGCCCAGCGGGCCTTCCAGTCCGAGCTTGGTGCGGCAGAACTCCTCGTCCTCCCATGCCTTCATGGTGGACAGGACGGTGCCGGCGAAAGCCTCGTGGATCTCGAAGAAGTCGAAGTCGTCGAAGGTCCAGCCGTTGCGGGCCAGCAGGCGCGGGGTGGCGTAAGCCGGAGCCATCAGCAGACCCTCGTCGCCGTGGACAAAGTCAACTGCGGCTGCCTCGGAATCGACGACGTCGGCAAGCACCGGCAGACCGCGCTCAGCGGCCCACTCCGGGGTGGAGACGAGGACGGCAGAGGCGCCGTCGGTAAGCGGAGTGGAGTTACCGGCGGTCATGGTCGGCTCTGCTTCCAGGCCGCGGCCGAAGACTGGCTTGAGCTTGGCCAGCTTCTCCGGGGTGGAGTCCGGGCGCATGTTGGTGTCACGGGAAACGCCCTTGTACGGGGTGACGAGGTCAGTGAAGAAGCCCTCGTCGTAAGCGTTTGCCATGTTTTGGTGGGAAGCGGCGGCGAGCTCATCCTGCTCAGCTCGGGTAACGCCCCACTTGGCGGTGGTGATGGCCTGGTGTTCACCCATGGACAGGCCAGTGCGGGGCTCGCCGGTCGACGGAGTGTCCGGAGCCAGGTCGGACGGACGGGTCTTCAGGAAGACCTTTGCCATGTCCAGAGTGGACTTCTGGCGGCTGGCCTCCAGCAGGATCTTGCGCAGACGGTCGTTGACAGCAATCGGAGCGTCGGAGGTGGTGTCCACACCGCCGGCGATAGCGGAGTCAATCTGGCCCAGCTTAATCATGTTGGAGACAGAGTTGAGGGCCTCCATGCCGGTGGCACATGCCATCTGAATGTCGAAAGCCGGGGTGTCCGGCGCCAGTGCGGAGCCGAGGACACACTCACGGGTGAGGTTAAAGTCACGGGAGTGCTTCAGCACAGCGCCGGCGGAGACTGCACCGAGGCGTTCGCCGCCGATACCGAAGCGGGCGACGAGACCGTCGATTGCAGCGGTCAGCATGTCCTGGTTCGACTCGTTAGCGTATTCCTTATTAGAACGAGCGAACGGAATGCGGTTACCGCCGACGACGACTGCGCGGCGCAGAGAGTTATTGTTGGCCTGAGCTGCCATGTGATTGTTCCCTTCAAAATCCTTGAAGTGTGACGTGAATTACTAAATTTAGACAATACTGGTATCGGTGTTTTCTGTCACGTTTTTAGAAATATTTTTGCCCAGTCATCTACCGAGCGGGGGAGGTGAGGGGTAAACACCGTCGTTTACCTGTGAAAAATTCGATGGGCAGCAGTCCGGAATCTCAAAATTTTTCCCGCTTGACGACGGTAATTGCGTCAATCCCCACTAGTTGGGGTGGTGGCCGGAGGTATCAATAGAGTGCAAAGGCGTATAGGGGTTTAGACTTTATCGCCATGCGACCTGAACTTTCCTCGTATAACCATCTTTCCGCGGGCAAGGTCCGGGAAATCTACGAGATTGACCCTGAGACTCTGCTGCTTGTGGTCAGTGACCGTATTTCTGCCTTCGACCACATTCTGGAGACCCCGATTCCTGACAAGGGTCGAGTGCTCACCGCGATGAGCGTGTTCTTCTTCGACGAGATCGACTTTCCGAACCATATGGCTGGCCCGGCTGACGATGAGCGCATTCCGGAAGAGTGCCTCGGCCGTGCGCTGGTGTGCAAGAAACTGGACATGCTGCCATTCGAGTGTGTCGCACGTGGCTACCTAACCGGCTCGGGTCTCGTCGAGTACAAGGAAAACGGCACTGTCTGTGGCATTGAGCTGCCTGAAGGGCTCGTCGAGGGCTCCAAGTTGCCAGAACCGATTTTCACCCCGGCCACCAAGGCCGAACTGGGCGAGCACGACGAGAATGTCTCCTTCGACGCCGTTGTGGAGTCCCTGGGGCAGAAGCGTGCCGAAGAACTGCGCGATGCCACCCTGCGCATCTACACCCAGGCTGCTGAACTGGCTGCTAAGCGCGGCATCATCCTGGCCGACACCAAGTTCGAGTTCGGTCTCGACTCCGACGGCAACCTGGTGCTGGCCGACGAGGTCCTCACCCCGGACTCCTCCCGCTACTGGCCAGCCGACTCCTACCAGGAGGGTTCGGTTAACCCGAGCTTCGACAAGCAGTACGTCCGAAACTGGCTGACCTGCTCCAAGTCCGGCTGGAAGAAGGACGAGGGCACTCCGCCGCCGGCGCTGCCAGGTAGTGTTGTGGAAGCAACTCGCGAGCGGTACGTTGAGGCCTACGAACGACTGTCAGGCCGCCGCTTCTCGGACTGGATTGGAGAACCTGCGTGAGCGAAGTGACCTTGGACTCGGCATCCGTCGGCAGGCCTGCAAAAAAGGTTTTGCCCGCACCCCGTGCACAACGGAAGCCGGTGACTCGGTCCTTCCACGGAAGGGACTTCACCGATAACTTCGAGTGGCTCCGCGATAAGGAAAACCCCGAGGTTATCGAATACCTAGAGGCTGAAAATGCCTATACGGAGGCTTTTACCTCCGATCTTGATGGCACCGCGGACGCGATTTTTAAGGAAATCAAGTCGCGCGTGCAGGAGACCGACATGTCGGTCCCAACTCGCCTTAATGGCTGGTGGTACTACTCACGCACGCAGGAGGGCAAGTCTTACGGGATGAGCTGTCGCGTGCGTGCGGAGGCCAGTGACGGTCTTGCCGCGTGGACTCCGCCGACCATTGCGGACGACTCTCCGGCACCAGGAGAACAGGTCATCCTGGATGCCAACGAGCTGGCCGAAGGCCACGACTTCTTCGCCCTCGGCGCAGCGAGCGTCTCCGCGGACGGCAATCTGCTGGCCTACTCCACCGACGTCACAGGCGACGAGCGCTACACGCTGCGCGTAAAGGATTTGCGCACGGGCGAACTGCTTGACGACGAAATTGCGGGCATCGCCGCAGGTGCTACCTGGGTTGGCTCGGAATGGATCTTCTATCAGAAGGTCGACGAAGCCTGGCGGCCGGATTCCGTGTGGCGTCACCGCGTAGGCACCTCTACCGAGGACGACGTCTGTGTCTTCCATGAGCCCGATGAGGCTTACTGGGTCGGAGTCGGTACGGTACGCAGCGAAAAGTACCTGATTATTGAGAGCTCCTCGAAGATTACCTCTGAGGTCTGGTACCTGGACGCCAGTGACCCGACCAGTGAGTTCACCTGCGTGCGCCCGCGCGAGTCCGGTGTTGAATACGACATCGATCACGCCGTCATTAGCGGCCAGGATATGTGGCTGATTACACACAATATAACTGGCTCGAACTTCGCACTGGCCATGGTGCCGGTGGGGTCTTTCGACAGTATTTCGGATCTCACTGAGCTGGTTGCTCACCGCGATGACGTCCGTGTTGAGGGCGTTGACTGCTTCGCTGGGCACATCGCGTTTGGATACCGTCGCGGCGGTATTGGTCGTGTGGCGCTGGCGGTATTGGCGCAGGACGAGGATGGTGCTGGCTCCGCTGAGACGGGCGATGCTGCCGACCCAGTGCCAGCGTCCGCTGTGAACTTCGTCGAGCTCGAATTCGACGAAGAGCTCTACTCCGCAGGCACTACCGGCAACGCTGAATGGGACACCCCGGTGTTGCGCTACGCCTACGGCTCCTTCACCACGCCGTCGCAGCTCTGGCAGATTGATATTGCCTCGGGCAAGCGGGTGCTGCTCAAGGAGCAGAAGATTCGCGGGGAGTTTAATCGCGGTGATTACGTCGCCAAGCGTGAATGGGTGAGTGCAAGCGATGGTGCCCAGATTCCGGTGTCGATTATTCACCGCGCGGATTTGGATTTGGATGCGCCGAATCCGACGCTGCTCTACGGCTACGGTTCCTACGAATCCTCGATGGATCCGGGCTTTTCCATCGCCCGGCTGTCGCTGCTGGATAGTGGGATGATCTTTGTCATTGCACACGTCCGCGGTGGCGGCGAGATGGGTCGTGGCTGGTGGGAGAACGGTCGCGCAACCACGAAGAAGAACACATTCACTGACTTCGTCGCCGTCGCTGACTACCTGCTGGATTCTGGTTGGACCACGCGCCAGCAGTTGGTAGCGCTCGGCGGTTCAGCGGGCGGCATGCTGATGGGTGTGGTCGCAAACATTGCTGGCGATAGGTTCGCGGGCATTCAGGCCGTGGTCCCGTTTGTCGACTGCCTGACGTCCATGCTGATGCCAGAGCTGCCGCTGACCGTGGTGGAGTGGGATGAGTGGGGCGATCCGTACCACGACCCGGAGGTCTACGACTACATGGCCTCCTACGCGCCGTACGAGAACATCTCGGCCGATGTGAAGTACCCGAAGATTCTCGCGACTACTAGTTTGAACGACACTCGCGTGCTCTACGTGGAGCCGGCAAAGTGGATCGCCAAGCTGCGCGAAGTTGTCGGCGGCGAGCCGGGCCAGTTCCTGCTCAAGACCGAGATGTCCGCTGGTCACGGTGGTGTTTCTGGCCGTTACGAACGCTGGCATCAGACTGCCTTCGAGTATGCCTGGATTGTCCACACTGCTGGTGCGGTGGAGTAACGGCATGGATATGCGCACGCTGCTGTCCGCGCAGGGTTTTGACACCGATTCGCTTTCCGACGATCAGTTGGCCGTCTACCACACGCTTTTTCGGCGGCGGGATGTCCGCCGCGAATTCGCCGGAGAAAAGTTGGACAGGGAGCGATTGATGCGCGTGTTGGCGGCCGCTCACGCCGCTCCTTCGGTGGGGCTGTCCCAACCATGGGACTTTCACATCATTCAGGATTCGGCTCGCCTGCAGCAGTTTGCCGACCATGTAGCCGGACGCCGCGCTGAATTCGCAGCCAAACTCGAAGGCGAGCGGCGCGAGACTTTCAATCCGATTCAGATTGAAGGAATTGTGGACTCGGGAACGGGCATCGTCGTCACTTATGACCCGACCCGTGGCGGCAAGAACATTCTCGGCCGCGACACCGTCGATGACACCGGGTTAATGTCAGTCGCGCTGGCTATTCAGAATCTGTGGCTGGCTGCTACGGCAGAGGGGCTCGGCGTCGGTTGGGTCAGTTTCTACCATGAGGATTTCCTGGCCAACTTTGTCGGTGTCGAGGCGCCCGTGCGGCCGGTGGCCTGGCTGTGCATTGGTCCGGTAACGCACCTGGCCGCGGAGCGTGACTTGGAGAAGTTTGGTTGGCGCAAGGGTTTGGCGCTCGATGAGGTTGTGCACTGGGGATAATCTGAACTCTTACTTGAAAGGCCTCTGAGTATTCTCCAAGCTTTGTCCTCTCCGTTACCAAAAATTTACATACGCCTGTTTTTGTTGAATCCATGGCAGGCAGCGGGGTGCAAGAACAGATTCGGACGACAGACCAGGTCGTTCGTCCAGCGGGCAAAGAGCTCGTAACTATTGACGGTGGTGTGGTCGGTTCGCCGCTTTTGGTGTCGGTGTCGGGTTTGCGCGATGGCACATTGCTCGATGTCGCTCGTTTCGTGGCAGCGATGGAACAGCGCGGTATTACGCCGTCTCTGCTGGTAGCGCCGCATGCGGGTAAGAACTGGTCGTTGCGGGAAGCTCCGGCGGTGCTGGATTGGCTCCGCCGTCGTAGCGATGACGGCATCGAGATTGTTCTCGCGGGGTTCGATCAGTCGGTTCGAGGCCGAGGCGCGGAATTTGCGTCGTTGAGCGAACATGAAGCGCGCTTGCGCCTGATTGCCGCAACGCGCCAGATGCGTGCGATGGGTTTTGAGACGGATGTCTTTGCACCGCCGAAGTGGACCATGTCGCCAGAGACCATGAATGTGTTGCCGGAGCTGGGCTTCCGTGTTGCAGCGGACCGAAATGGGGTCCGCGACCTGATCACTGGTGCTGTTGATCCAACTCGCGTGCTGGCTATCGGCGAGGGCTTCGGCGGCGCCGGTTGGTGGCGCCGCGCGGTGCGCTCCTCAGTGCAGCGCTCGCTGGAGAAGGGCCGCGCGGTGCGTATCTCCGTTAACGCTTCGAAACTGCGGGAGCACAAGCTGCGCCAGGATGTTGTCGGCATCATTGACCAGGCGGTCGATGGGGGTGCGCAGCCGGTCAACCACTCTTCGGTGCCGCTGGGCCGCGAGTTCTTTGAAGGCATGGAGCAGGTCGGCTAGTCGTCACCTCTGACGGCTATCGTGGGACTGCCCTAGTGTGGGGTTTATGAGCAATCTCTTCGACATCCCAGTGACCACTATCGACGGCAACGAAGCAACGATGAACGACTGGGCAGGCCACGTTCTGCTTATCGTCAACACCGCCTCGGAGTGCGGTTTCACGGATCAGTACGACGATCTGCAAGGACTTTTCGACGAACTCGCACCCCGAGGCTTCTTCGTCCTCGGCTTCCCCTGCAACCAGTTCGGCGGGCAAGAGCCCGGCAGTGCCGAGGAAATCAAGCAGTTCTGCCAGCGCGAATTCAGCGTTACCTTCCCGCTCTTCCAAAAGACGGAGGTCAACGGCGACAGCGCTCACCCACTCTACAAGCTGCTGAAGGAAACCCCGGACGCCGACGGCGAGGCTGGGGACGTGAAGTGGAACTTCGAAAAGTTTGTTATCTCGCCCGAGGGGGAGGTCATCGGCCGTTTCCGCTCCAAGGTCTCACCTGACGACGACGCTCTGCGCGACCTCATCGAGGAAAACTTGCCTATTTAAACTTGGCTATTTGCTGGCGTCCAGCGGTGCTTGCTCGAAGTAGCCCGTGGTGCCGTAGCCCACGATGCCACCTCGGTTCCGCAAGGTCATGCTAGCTAGACCGACCTTGCCAAGCTCATCGCCACCGATGGTGACCCAGTCACCCTGAACCGCGACAACCATGTTGGCGTGCACCCCAAGGCCTGCGGGGTAGCGGTAGAAAATGATGTCACCCACCTGAGGAGAGAAGTCCTTGTCGGTGACGAAAGCATCATGTGCCTTGTAGGCATCCATGAGCTGTTCGACATCCGCAACCAGCCATGGGTTCTCGGTTGTGGCAGTGCTGTTCTGCGCTGTTCTGTTCTGCGCAGTGTTGTACTGCTCTGTGCTGTTGTTGTCGGTGGCACTATTGGCAGCCGAATTCTCGGGCGTATCAAAGACCGGAACACCCGCGGATGCGAGCAGGAATGACAAGAATGGCGCAGTCCAGGAACCGGAGCAGTCGACCGTGTCTCCGAATGCGTCAAGGTTTGGATTCAGCTTCGATGTCTGGTTCGTAGCCGCAGGTGCAGAACCCGGCCTGGTAGCAGCAGCGGCGGCGACGGCATCTTCATCAGCGGTTGGGTCTGCGTCTGAATTCGGGTGCTCGCCGACCTTGGGGATAACGCTGCGGATGTCGGCATCAGTAGCGCCACACGCCAGGCCGAAGTAAACCTCAGGGGATGGCTGCTCCTCGTACTGATAGCGCGCAACATCCTTCAGAGCCTGCTGATAGTAGGGGCGGTCTGCCTCGGTGCGGGGGAACGTGCCACCACGCCAAGCCAGAACATTGATAGGCCCGAAGAGCGTGAACCACCCGGCGAAGAGGAATACCGCCGTCAGTACCAGGATGGACACAGGCGGGATAGCGGCGCGAACACGTTGCAGCATGCTCGGTGAGGATGCGTTCTCCTGGCCGTCGTCAAGCGATGGTGAGGAAGACTCAGACCGTGGTGCGTGAGGCTGCTGTGCGGGCACAGGCGCGGGTGAATCGGTGGTCATATCTTCCCAGGATAGTAGGCGGCACTGCGGTCGTCCTTGGCGAGTGCGTCTGAGCCGTACGTAATGGCATAGTCTGCGGCTCCTGCTGCGGAAGGAGTCGTGCAGTTAGACTGTGGTTCATGACTTCACCCGACATGCGTAACGAGGCCGAGCACGACCCTCGTGAGGATCTGCCGAGCTTCCTGCGTGAGCCGGACAAAATAGACAAGCTTCTCTATGCATCGCTGATGCTGGTTGCCGTGTACGGCTTTGCAATTATCCCGTTCCGCGCGGTTTTGCTGCTCAAGTATACCTTTTTACATACGTGGCTGACGGGCTCGAATCTCTCGGTGCTGATTCTCGCGTCGGAAAACGAGGATAGGCCGCTCTTCCTCTTCGCTGTTGTGGTGATTGCGGCGCTGTCGACAATTAAGTTCATGCCGTTCTTCTACTGGATGGGCAAGAAGTGGGGCACGGAATTCATCACGATGAGTTTCGGCGGCCATCCACCGCGATGGTTTAAGAAGATGGAGAACTTCATCTATGAACGCATCGGGCTGAGTGTGCTGGCATCGTTTGTGCCATTCTCGCCGATTCCGGCCACGATCGTCGTGGCCATCGGTGGTATTGCGAAGGTGCGCGGCTGGGTAGTAGGTGTGTACCTCTTCCTCTGTGCCGCAATGCTCAAGTGCTTCTACCTGTACTTGGGCCTGAAGTTTGGCCCAAGTATCCAGGGCTCCCTGCAGACGATTGACCGGTACGTCACCTACATCACCTTCGCGCTGATTGGCTGGATGTTCCTATCCATCTGGTGGAAAAACAGGAAGCCGGGCGGCCAGGCGGCTTAATCCTGTTCGCGCTCAATCAGCGGTAGCGGGCTGTACTTGTCACGCAGCGCCTTCAGCGACAGATCGTGAGCGTGCAGGCGCTTGTCCTCATCCGTCGTCGGCTGGAAGTGCGGTACCGGCTGTGGGTTGAAATCGTCGTCAATTGCGACATAAGTCATGGTCGAGTGCAGAGCCTTGCGCAGCCCGCCGACACCCTTGCGGGGCTCACAGCAGTAGACCTGCACCGACAGGTGCATCGAGGTCGTGCCGGTGCGCAGGATGCGTGCGCGCACCTCAACTAGGTCGCCAATGTGGATTGGGTTGTAGAAGCGAATACCACCTGCGTACACGGAAATAGTCTGGCGTCCCGCCCAGTTGGTGGTAACTGCCGTCGCAGCCTCATCAATCCACTCCATGGCGGTACCGCCGTGGACGTTTCCGCCCCAGTTAACATCGGTCGGCTTTGCCAGGAAACGTGTGGTCAGCTCGGGTGCAGAGGAATCCGCGGAGTACGTTTGCGCGCGCATGCTGGCTTCGATGTCGCGGCGGAGCTCAAAACGGGAAAGAGCGGCCTTTTCAACACGCTCTTCTTCCTCCGTTTGCGGCACCCACTTCGGAACCGGTGTCGACTTACCATTTTCATCCATGGCCACGAAGATCACTAGGCAGTCAGCTGCGCGGGTGAACTTGCCCTCGCGCGGATCAGCTGAGAGCACCTCGTTGACGATGTGCATAGAACTGCGACCGGTATGCGCAATCTTGGAGCGCACCTCAACAATGTGGCCGCTGGGAATCGGGCGAGTGAAGTGAATGTGACCGAAGTACGCAGTCACGCAGTAGCGTCCCGACCAGCCGGTCGCACAGGCGTAAGCGGCCTTGTCAATCCACTGCAACACACGGCCGCCGTGGACGGAATTGGTTCCGGCCATAATGACATCGGTCGGCGACGCCATAAAACGGAGTACAAGAGATGGTGACGCTGGAGCGTGCACCTGTTCAGCTTTTTCAGTTGACTGCGTATCCATATATGAAAGCATAACTCTAGGATGAGGTTATGGTATCCAAAATCTCGCCTTTCGACGTTCGCAGCGCTCTTTCCACCGCCGCACCCTGGGCGGCGCAACGTCTTCTCGGCCGCGAATTGCTATCTGACCAAAAGGCTGCCTCCTTCGCCGGGGCAGATGGGGCGCAGGGGCCGTCGTTAAGCCGTGCGAGCCTCGCCAAAGCGGTGCGTCTGTCCGTGCGGATGCTCGCCCAAGAGGCGCCGGGGCATAGCGTCGAGGTGCGCGTGCCGCCCTTCGTCGCGGTCCAGTGCATTGAGGGGCCCAGGCACACACGCGGTACGCCGCCCAATGTCGTGGAGATGTCGCCGGAGATTTGGCTGGGACTCGCGTGCGGAATGATCACGTTAGAGCAGGTGCAGGCGCACATCGATATGTCGGGCACGCGTGCGGCGGAAATCGGGAATCATCTGCCGGTGGCGCGCATTTCTTAAAACCCGTTGGGGGGATGCTGAATTGGTGCCCGGGCGGGTGGGGCTATTAGTGTGAATGTCGTGGCCGATACCAACATTTCAGGTGCACCAAAGACCAAACTTTTGCCAATTTCGCCTTACGACGATCTGGGGGAGACATCCCCGCGTGAAGAATGTGGCGTCTTTGGCGTTTGGGCACCTGGCGAAGACGTGTCCAAACTCACCTACTATGGCTTGTTTGCCCTGCAACATCGCGGCCAGGAAGCCGCCGGTATCGCAGTCGGCGACGGCGACCAAATTCTCGTATTCAAGGATCTCGGGCTTGTTTCCCAGGTTTTTGATGAGCAGACGCTCGACGCTCTGAAGGGGCACGTAGCCGTCGGGCACACGCGCTACACCACCGCTGGAGCTCCTGCGTGGGAGAATGCACAGCCGATGTTCCAGATGGCTTCCGACGGCACGGACATCGCGCTGGGGCACAACGGCAACCTGACCAACCACCTCACGCTGTTCCGTGAGGCAGTGGATAAGGGGCTGATGCGCGATCAGGGAGAGCTGCCTAGCGACTCCGCAATTATGACCGCACTGCTTGCCGACGAAACCGGCAAGGTTGATCACCCAGAAGACCACGGCTGCAGCACCAACGTGGAAGCGGCTGCGCTGACGCTTCTGCCGCGCCTGAAGGGGGCCTTCTGCCTTACTTTCACCGATGGCGAAACGCTGTACGCTGCGCGTGACCCACACGGTGTGCGTCCGTTGTGCTTGGGCCGCCTGTCCGGTGGCTGGGTAGTTGCGTCTGAGACCTGTGCGCTGGATATCGTCGGTGCATCATTCGTCCGCGAGATCGAGCCGGGCGAGATGGTGGCCATTGATGCCTCCGGTGTCCGTTCGCAGCGTTTCGCCGAAACTACCCACGCAGGATGCATTTTCGAGTACGTCTACCTGGCGCGCCCGGACTCCAACATCCGTGGTCGCTCTGTCAATGCCGTGCGCCTTGAGCTAGGTCGCCAGTTGGCGCGTGAGTTCCCGGCTGACGGTGACCTAGTAATGCCGGTGCCGGAATCCGGAACCCCGGCGGCGGTTGGCTATGCCCAGGAATCGGGCATTCCGTTTGGTCAGGGGCTGACCAAAAACGGTTACGTGGGCCGTACCTTCATTCAGCCTTCGCAGACGATTCGTCAGCTGGGCATCCGACTGAAGCTGAACCCGCTGAAGGAAGTTATCGCCGGTAAGCGCTTGGTCGTGGTTGATGACTCCATCGTCCGCGGCAACACTCAGCGTGCCCTGATTCGCATGCTGCGTGAGGCCGGTGCGAAGGAAGTGCACGTGCGCATCGCCGCGCCGCCGGTGAAATGGCCGTGCTTCTACGGCATTGACTTCGCCTCTCCGGGCGAGCTGTTGGCCAACGGCGTGGATGAAAATGACATCGTCGCCGGTATCGCAACCGCGATTGGTGCCGACAGCCTGGGATTTGTCTCCATCGATGGCATGGTCGCCGCTTCCGAGCAGGCAAAGACCGAAGTCTGTTGTGCCTGCTTCGATGGCAAGTACCCGCTGGGTCTGCCGGAGGGCAATCCGAATGCGGCAGCTGTGGAGAGGATGCAGGCAGCCCAGGCTGCCAAAGCCGCAACGAGCAATTAGCCTCGAAACCTCCTTAGAATGAACTACGAGAACTGAACCGAGAACAAAGCGCAAGCGGTGCTGTGGATTGCAGCCGTTGCTTTGTTCCCGGTCCGCCAATACTCCCGGATACGGCAGTAACGCCGCCCGGGGGAGAAAGTTTAAAGCGAGAGCCTCTAATGACCGAGAACGTTTCTGGTGCTTCCTACGCTGCAGCCGGCGTCGACATCGAAGCCGGCGACCGCGCCGTTGAACTATTCGCCCCGATTGCCAAGAAGGCCACTCGCCCAGAGGTCCGTGGCGGGCTCGGCGGTTTTGCCGGCCTGTTTGCACTGGGCAACTACGAAAAGCCGCTGCTGGCCGCATCCTCCGATGGTGTGGGGACCAAGTTGGCCGTGGCGCAGGCCGTCGGCAAGCACGACACCATCGGCCTGGACCTGGTCGCCATGGTCGTTGATGACCTGGTCGTGTGCGGCGCCGAGCCGCTGTTCCTGCAGGACTACATCGCAATTGGCAAGGTCGTGCCGGAGCACGTCGCCGAGATCGTTTCCGGCATCGCCGAGGGATGCGTCCAGGCGGGTTGCGCCCTCCTGGGCGGCGAGACTGCAGAGCACCCGGGTGTGATGGAACCAGGCGAGTACGATGTCTCCGCTACCGGCGTCGGTGTCGTGGAAGAGGACAAGCTTCTCGGCCCGGACCGCGTGCGTGAGGGCGATGTCATTATCGCCATGGAGTCCTCTGGACTTCACTCCAATGGCTACTCGCTGGCTCGCTACGTTCTCCTGGAGAAGGCCGGTCTGGAGCTCGACGGTTACGTCGAAGACTTCGGACGTACCCTCGGTGAGGAGCTGCTGGAGCCAACCAAGATCTATGCGAAGGACTGCCTGGCTCTCATGAACGAGGCAGAGGTCCGCACTTTCTGCCACGTCACCGGTGGTGGATTGGCTGGCAACATGGTTCGCATCATGCCGGAAGGCCTGACCGCTGACATGAGCCGCGCAACATGGACCCCGGGCCCGATCTTCAAGACCATTGCTGAGCTCGGCAACGTCTCCCGCGAGGAGATGGAGAAGACCTTCAACATGGGTGTTGGCATGGTTGCGATTGTTTCTGCAGAGGATCGCGATCGTGCACTGGCTCTGCTGACTGCCCGCCACATCAACGCTTGGGAGCTGGGTACTGTCCGCAAGAGCGAGGCCGGCGAGGATAGGGCTGTTTTACGCGGCAGCCACCCGCGCTTCTAAGCTTTGGCCTTCGGCTGGTCGGGACTGGGGCGGCTGGTCTACTGTGGAGGGTGGCCGACTGCTGAGCCGCCTACATCCGGGTTGAGTAGCTGAGATCCCCAAAACCACGGGCTGCATATGTGAAACTGTGCGAGTTTATGGCACTTCCGAGCCGTTTTTCGGGCTATTTTTGTCATAAACGCAGTCAGTAACTCGGATCGATCCGCCACGGCCGAGCATAATCGGCCGAGCATAAACGCGGTCACTAAGCAAAAACAAGCACCCACCAACGGAATCGTTGGCGGGTGCTTGTTTTATTGAAATAGAAACGCTTTGCGGAAAATACGACAGCGGTTAGCTTACGCTAGCTGTCGCGACCAGCGCCTGAGGCCCATTCCTCCCAGTCAGAGTAATAGTCGTCTCGATCGGACTCGTTCGACTTGCCGACGAGTTCCCGCTGCAGACGCTCCAAGTCCATTTCTGGTGAATCGTACTTGAGCTGACGGGCAACCTTCGCCTGCTTTGCTTTCGCACGGCCGCGACCCATGGCCTGACCCCCTTGTGTAATCCGTGGGACGGCACGGGGATACGGCCGACCCACTTATGTCTTATTGCGTTAATTCCTGTAAGACACCATAGCTGATTTTTAGACGAAGGGGTTACGCGGGGAGGCCCATAGTGGGTTGTGTCCTCGCGCTCAGGCAACTCAATATGTACTGTGAACTGGGGGAATAACCTTTCTGAAAAAGAATGGAAAAAGTTATTTTTTCACCACTCTGTCTGGTGGCTTTACCTATTTCCCGTTACTTATTTCCCACGCAGGCGGTTGATGGCCACACGACCCGGTGGCAGCTGCTCGACGCGGTCGATGGAGGAAGGGTCGACGGCCACGGCGCAGTCACCCACCACAAGGCCCTCGCGTTCCTGCGCCGAGCGCTTAAGCAGAGCCAATGCAATCGGGCCGTAATCGGCATGTTGCACGACGGTGCCTACGCGGCCCACGGCGCGCTTGCCCATCATCACTGGATCGCCGGTTTCCGGCAGAGTAGCTGAGCCGTCGAGCTGCAGCATCACCAAAACTCGTGGGGAGCGACCAACATTGTGGACTCGAGACACAGTCTCTTGGCCGCGATAGCAGCCCTTGTCCAAGTGCACGGCAGCCGTGTCGAATTCAGAGGCAATCCAGCGCGGAGCCTCATGCGGAATCATCTTCTCATCTACATCGATTCCCAGCTCCGGCCGCAAGGAGACTACGCGTTCGGCCTCCCATCCCATCAGTCCAACTGGGGAGGCGCCAGCGGCCATCAGCGCGTCCCAAGCACCGACTAAATCCTGTCGGCGCACGAGCACATCCACACGTCCGCCGCGTGGCCAAGGCAGGTGTCGGACATAGGAATGCCCCACCGTCGTAGCCTTGCCCACCTGCGGGAATGCGAGGCCGGCGGACACCAGTACCTCAGGGGCATCCGGCCCCATGACGGAAATAACCGCCCGTTCTATCTCAGCAATTTCCACCTTGGACCAGAACACCATCATGTTCAGGTACTTCAGCAGGGAGTCGAAGCCAACAGGGGGCACGTCGATAAGCACAGAATCGTCCAAAACAGTCAGCGTCATGTGGTGGAGAACGTGACCGTTGGCATCCAGGTTCAGGGCTTCAGTGACAGTGCCGGGGGTGGCATCGTTGACCTTCTGTGAAAAAAGTGTGTTGAGGTAGGTCAGGCGATCCTCGCCAGTAACCTCAATAACGCGGTAGTACGAGCGATCTACTACTCCGCAGTCCTCTTGTAGATGACGTTGCTCTACCAGTGGACGGCCGTAGTGCCATGCCACGCTAGCTTGCCCTGTGGTTTGCTCGACGTTTTTCGCTGAGGTTCCGTCTGGGGCGTTCTCTGAGGCCTTCTCTAAACCTACCGTCTGTCCGCCCAATTCGAGGGCAGCGGCACCAGCCACGTGAGACATCAAAGGACTTACATACTCAACACTCACTCCCTCATGTTAACCAGAAATCCCCAAATTAAGCATGGATTAAGCTTGTGTGTATGACGGATTCGCTTTCTTCTCTAGTGCTTATCGACGTCTTCGCAGACGGTGGCCCGATTGCTGTCGAGGCAGGACAGCCGTTCCTCTACGCGGACGATCTCGGAGCTATTCGCGGCGACGGAGTTTTTGAAACACTACTGGTCAGGGGTGGTCATACCTGCAATACTGACCGGCACGAGAAGCGGTTCGCATCGTCAGCGCTAATGCTGGATTTGCCAACCCCGGACCTGGAGCAATGGCGGGCGGCTACCGAGGTTGCACTACGGGAGTTGCGCGATAGGTCAATTGAGGGGGATGCGACGTTGCGGTGGGTTTACTCGCGTGGTCGCGAGTCCACTGGAAGGCCGACTGGCTACGTTTTGGCAAGCTCCGCGAAAAAGGTGGCGGAAAATCGCCTGAAGCCGGTATCAGTCATGCTTGCAGAGCGTGGTTTCTCGCTCGACCTTGGCTCCCGTGCACCGTGGGCGCTCATCGGCGCGAAAACGTTGTCATACGCGGCTAATATGGCCGCATTACGCTATGCCAAGTCCAAGGGTTTTGACGATGTCATCTTCACCTCCGCAGAGGGAAAGCTCCTGGAAGGCCCGACATCGACCATCATCGTCCAGCGCGGCAATGAGCTGCTGACCCCCAACCCCGGTGAAGGAGTGCTGCCGGGCACGACTCAGGCAGCGCTGTTTGAAACAGCTGCCAACTGCGGCTGGAAAGTCACTCCGACGGTTCTGGTACCAAGGGACCTATTCACCGCTGATGCGGTGTGGCTAGTGTCCTCGGTGCGCATCGCGGTCGTGGTTAAGTCCATCGATGGTGAGCCCATTCCGCAGCCGGATGTAGCTGCGGAAAAGGAATTCCGTGACCTGTGTGACGAGGCGCTGGCGACGCAGTAGGGCTTGTCGCAGTAGGGTGCCAAAGCCGTAGTGCGCAAAGTAATAGGGCCCCGCAGCCAGGCCACACAGCGCCCGTCGTAAAGCGGGGGAGAACCTAGCCTGCGTAACGCTTGAGCTGCGCGGACATACGGGGAGTGAATTCCTCATCCCGCAGGCGTTCGTCCACCCAGCCGAGATCGTTGTTCGGCATCAGGCCGTAGAGGCGCTTGCCCGGGCCAAGTGATGCTGGACCGGTAGCAGTGACCATTGTGGAGGCTGCCTGCAGCTCCCATGCGCGCTCGGAGACCGGCTTGCCGTAGTAAATCTCAGTGACGCCGGTGGAGTGGACGCAGATGAACTCAATCTCGTCATCGTTGTTGATGCGCCAAAATCCCGTTTCGCGCTGGTCAGGGCCGGTTGGTTTGCCTTCTTCATCCAGCTTCCAGATGCGCGACTCATACTTCAGGTAGTTCTCGCCATCGTGGCTGAAGATAACCTGCTGGCCGAAGTTGTACTCACCGTCGACGACGGTGTTTGCCTGCCCCTCACCGCGCCACACGCCGACCAGCGGCAGTAGTGCCAGCAGGCCGTCGTGAATATTCGGGCCGAAGCGCAGGTTAGCGGTCTCGTCAGGGATCGGGAGCCCCTCAAGCTCAGTGATGTTGCGCGTAGCGGTGCTCTTGGCCTGCTCGGCCGCGCGGTTAATGGCCTCGTTGCCGTCGAGGCGAGGGGCTGCCGCAGCTGCAGGCTCCTGTGCAGCGGCGTCTGTCTGGTTGCTGCCATTGTTCTCGGTCATGCTTCACACTCTACCGCTGAAGCTCTTGTGGCCATGTATGGGCTGTTGGCGCATGGTGCCAACGCTGCAACGACGTTTAACGGCGATGCTTGACGACGGCCTTAGCGACGCACCCGACAGTTCTTCTCCGGCAGCTTCTCCGTGGATTGTGCTGACGCCTCGGCATCCTGTTGTGATGTCGGCGGCATGAAGTTCGTTGGCGACACGGTGCACAGAATCTGTTCGCCTTCGATGGTGATAGAACCGCCCGACACGTACACGCGAGTCGCCGGCATGCCCATCGGTATATCCGAATCTCGCAGTGTCAGAGCGAAGGTGTTCATGATGTGCTGCGTATCAGCCTCAGACAGCTCAGGTTTGACGTGGCTCTTAGAATCCGTTGGGGACGAGGGCGCAGAAATAATCTCCATCGGCGTAATGACCACGTCGCGGCTGACAATGCGCAACTTCGCCGTGACCTGAGTTTTTCCCTGCCATCCGGCTGGTGTGGCCTCGAAAATTGCCTCGGTCTCCCAGCCGCCGGTGGGGGAGGAGTCCTTCAGACTCTGGATGCTCAAGTCCGTCAGCCCCAGCTTGTTGCCCAGAGAGACGCCGTCGAGCGAGAGCTTGGTGAAGTACTGCTTCGTCGGCGACTCTGGGAAATCTCCGCTGAGCACTGCCGATGCTGGGACCTTAACGTTGGACGCTCCGTACTCCAGAGATACCAAGCCGAAGTCGGGTACCTCCACATCGCGGATGCGCGAAGTTACGGAGCTCCACTTACCCGTAACAAAAGAGGACAAGTAGGCCTTGCCACCGATGGCGACGTATGGGGTCATCTCCAGTTGTGCAGTCTCTTGAATATGCTCGGAGAGCTTGTACTCCGCATGGCTGGCGAAGCCCATGTCGGTGGCGATCACCAGCGCGGCAACGGCGAGGATGGAGCCACCGATTTTCTTCTGTCGTCGGGAAATGGACACACTCTATTAGTACCCCATCGCTTTTGGCCCAGCGGACATCGGGGAAGTGTTGAATCCGCGGCTGTGTATAGGGTGGGGCGTATGAACGTAACCGAACTGCTTGACGTAGACACCACCGCCGCCAGTACGCTACTGCAGCGCGCCCACTCCACCGACGGCGTGGAGGCGTTCGGCGAGGCTTTCGTCCGAGGGCTTGACGACGACTCTTTCGGGCATCGACACTTTGCGATTATCGAGAACGACCGTTATTTGGGCCTGGCAGCCGTTGCGCCAGATGCTATGGAGATGGTTGTTGATCCGGAGTTTCGCAGGCAAGGCGTGGGAGCGAAGCTGCTTGCGCACATCGATGCTGAAGTCGGTGAGCGTCTGCCTATCTGGGCTCACGGTGATGTCGCCGGTGCCAGCCGCTTGGCAGAGTTGACGGGACGCAAGGTTGTCCGCGAGCTGTTGCAGATGTCCGTTTCGGGCTCAGCGTTGGAGAAGGCGGCGGGGGACGTCGATAAGCGTGATGATGTTGAAGCCTTGACCCTGACTGCGGCACGTGCGAAGTGGGGCGCGGCAGCGGTAGATCGAGCGTGGTTGGCAGTGAATAACGAGGCGTTTGATTGGCATCCGGAGCAGGGGGGTTGGTCACAGCCACAACTCGATCGCGCTCGGGATGTGCAGTGGTTCGACCCGGAGGGCGTGTTCTTTGCTGCGGATGTGGCCGGGGCGCGCGACAGTGCGGAGGAGATTTGTGGTTTCCACTGGACGAAGTGGCACGCTGAGGAGTCTGTGCCAACTGGTGAGGTCTATGTGATTGGACTGAGCTCGAAGGCGCGCGGACGCGGTCTGGGGCGATGGTTGACCAATGTTGGGCTTTCCCATCTCCGGAGCCGGGGAGCGGAAAAGGTAATTCTCTATGTCGAAGGCGACAATGCTCCGGCAGTGCGCACTTACCGTGCGGTTGGCTTTGAAGTGGCTCGCCGTGATGTGATGTACGGCGCGTAAATGTGACGGTTCGGTTTATTGGAGGCGAGTTGTTGGGGAAGGGCTGAGTTATTGGAGAGGTTATTGGAGAGGGCGAGCTTAGGTTTGTCTCAGTTTTAGGTGGTTTTCCTCTGTCGCGGGGGCAATGATACTTGTGATTTTGGGGAGATGTTGTCCAATCCTCAGTGTTTCAGGGGCGCATTTTAGGGCCTCTTACAGGGGAAATGAGGATAAATAAAGAATTACTTGCGCCGTTCACCGATTGTTAATGTTTTGAACAGGTTCCGGTTACTATCGGTAGATAGGTTCAGCGCAGTGGACCGGAGTGTGGCGGTTCCACGAGAACTGTTTCACTCATTGTGTAAACCCGGAGGATTTACTGTGCTGAAGAAGAACCGTGCGGCATCCGTCATTGGCCTGGCCGCTGTTGCAAGTCTCACCCTGGCCGCTTGTGCTGAAGGGGGAACGCTGCAGGGCGAGGGCGCTACCTCGCAGCAGCGTGCGATGGACCTGTTCGCCACCAAGTTTGAAGAGGCCGGTTCGACCCTGTCGTACAACGCATCTGGCTCTGGTTCCGGTCAAACTCAGTTCATTGCCGGTACCGTTGCTTTCGCTGGCTCCGACTCTCCGCTGAAGGAGAAGGACGGCAAGGACCAGGTTGCAGAGGCTAAGAAGCGCTGCGATGGTAACGACGCATGGCACCTGCCGATGGTTATCGGTCCGGTTGCCGTTGCCTACAACCTCGAGGGCGTTGATGTCACTCTGACCCCGGCACTGGTTGCTGAAATCTTCGACGGCAAGATCACCAAGTGGAACGACCCGAAGATTGCTGAGGTCAACAAGGACGCGAAGCTGCCGGAGAAGGACATCAAGGTTGTCTACCGCTCTGAGGAGTCCGGTACTACTGATAACTTCATGAAGTTCCTGAGCGCAGCTGCTCCGGAGCAGTGGAAGCACGAGGCTTCCAAGTCCTTCCCGACTGCTACTGGACAGGGCGCTAACGGCTCGGCTGGTGTTGTCGACGAGGTTTCCAACATCGACGGTGCTATCACCTACGTTGAGGCTGGTTTCGCTAAGGACAAGGACCTGGGCATCGCCAAGATGGACTTTGGTCATGGCCCGGTTGAGCTGAACAACGACACCGTCGGTAAGGCTCTGGATTCCGTCACGTTCAAGACTGAGGGTCACGACATGGTTGTTGACACCGACGCTCTGTTCGCAATGGATGAGAATGGCGCTTACCCGCTGATTCTGACCACCTACGAAATCGTCTGCTCCGCTGGTTACGACGAGGAGACTCGTGATCTGGTTAAGAGCTTCCTGAAGGTTGTTCTGGAAGAGGGCCAGGGCCCAGAGCTCGAAGAGCTGGGTTACATCCCGGTTCAGGGTGAGTTCAAGGACAAGTTGTCCGCAGCGGTTGACGCTATCAAGTAATTCTTTGCGTGCAACGCGGGTGAAAGCAGAGTTGGTTCTGTTGTTACCCGGTTGGCGCGAGGATTACTTCAGCCGGCCACGCAGATTTGAGCTGTAGGCCGAAAACCTGACGTAGACCGGTTGGCTTTATATATCGACACCTCAGTTGATTGGGTACCGCTCGTAGAGGGGTACTGAGGCCAATCGGTCTTCATGTGCGTTGAAGCACAAATCACTTCTACTTAGGAAATGAGATCATGAGTTCCTCGACTCCCATTGAAGGGAAGCAGGAGGCTGTAGACAGCAGTCTGTTGCAGTCCTCAGCACCGCAGGTGGATTCCTCCGGCGACGAGAGCTCGGAAGAGCAAGCCATTCAGTCCGGCGTTGTTCGTCCTGGTGACCGAATCTTCAAGATTCTGGCGGTAGGATCTTCCGCATTGGTGACTGCTGCCATCATCGCAATTGCAGTGTTCCTGCTCCTGCGCGCAGTTCCGGCAATGTCCCGTAACGAAGCGAACTTCTTCACCTACACCGAACGATGGAACCTGGCGGATACCTCCGCCATGTACTTCGGTATTCCGAACATGTTTCTGGTGACCGTCGCGGTTTCCATCCTGGCGCTGATTCTGGCGATGCCGGTTGCGCTGGGTATTGCCATCTTCCTGACTGCCTATGCTCCAAAGAAGATGGTCAAGCCGCTGGGATACCTCGTGGATTTGCTGGCCGCAGTGCCGTCGATTGTTTACGGTCTGTGGGGCTTTATGGCTCTCGGTCCGGCATTGGCCGGTCTGTACGGGTGGTTGGCTAAGACACTGGGCTTTATCCCGATGTTTGCCCTGTACCCAAACTCACCGGCCTTCGAGACCGGTCGAAACCTCTTCACCGGTGGCATTGTGCTAGCAATTATGATTCTGCCGGTTATCGCGGCTACCACCCGTGAGGTCTTTGTTCAGACCCCGCGTGGTCACATTGAGGCATCGCTGGCTCTCGGTGCGACCCGTTGGGAGATGGTCAAGCTGGCTATTCTGCCATTCGGTCGTTCTGGCTTTATCTCTGGCTCGATGCTGGGTCTGGGACGTGCCCTCGGTGAGACGATGGCTCTGTACCTCGTGATCTCCCCGTCTTCGGCATTCCGTGGTTCGCTTTTCGACGGCGGTACCACCTTCGCAACCGCGATTGCCAATGCGGCACCGGAGTTCAATGACAACCTCAAGGCCGGCGCATACATGTCCGCAGGTTTGGTGCTGTTCTTGCTGACCTTCGTGGTCAACTCCGCAGCCCGAATCATTGCGAAGAAGTAGCAAGGTCGTAGGAAAAGAAACGAGAAGTAACAATGACTAGTTCAACTACTGATTCTTCGCCTCACGGCCCCGCAGACATGGTCCCCACCACGGAGTCGGCATTCACCCAGATTAAGGGTTCCCGCAAGGTAGCGGACAACGTCTCCACGGTCCTCATTTACTGCTGCATGGCTCTTGCCCTAATCCCGCTGGTGTGGGTTCTCTTTGAGCTTGTCGTCCGAGGTACCCCGTCACTGCTGAGTGGTGAGTGGTGGACTGCTTCCCAGCGCGGTGTCACCGTTGGTGCGTCTGCCGGCGGTGTTGCTCACGCAATCGTCGGTACCTTGGTTCAGGCTCTGGTCACAACTCTCATGACCGTGCCGTTCGGTATCTTCGTCGCCATCTACTTGGTCGAGTACGCAGGTAACTCCCGCTTGGGCAAGGTCACCACCTTCATGGTCGACATCCTCTCCGGTGTGCCGTCGATCGTTGCGTCGCTGTTCATCTACTCGATGTGGGTGGTCATGTTCGGCATGAGCCGCTCCGGCTTCGCCGTGTCGCTGGCACTGGTTCTGCTGATGCTGCCGATCGTGGTCCGCAACACCGAGGAAATGTTGCGCATCGTTCCGCACGAGTTGCGTGAAGCCTCTTACGCTCTGGGTGTTCCGAAGTGGAAGACCATTTTGAAGATTGTGCTCCCGACCGCACTGTCGGGCATCGTCACCGGCATCATGCTGGCCGTCGCCCGCGTTATGGGTGAGTCCGCACCGATGCTGATTCTGGTTGCAACCTCGCGAATCATTACCTACAACCCGTTCGGCCAGTCGCAGTCCTCGCTGCCACTGTTCATGCTGGACATGTACAAGGCCGGTAATACCGGTGCGGCATTCGACAAGATGTGGGGCGCAGCGCTCACGCTGGTTCTCATCATTGCCCTCATCAATATCCTGGCGCGCGTCGTATCCGCCAAGTTCTCCGTCAAGAGCAGTTAATGCTGGGCGCCTAACGTCCGCTATTTCAAGGAAGGTTTTCGAAAGACCATGGCTAAGCGCCTAGACCTTAACGATGTCAACATCTACTACGGCGATTTCCACGCTGTGCAGAACGTCGACCTGCACGTCCCGCCGCGTTCCGTTACCGCATTCATTGGCCCGTCCGGCTGTGGTAAGTCCACCGTGCTCCGTTCGCTGAACCGTATGCACGAGGTCATCCCGGGTGCCTACGTCACTGGCGAGGTGCTTCTCGACGGCGAAAACATCTATGGCCCGAAGATCGACCCGGTCTCCGTTCGTAACACCATCGGTATGGTGTTCCAGCGTCCGAACCCGTTCCCGACCATGTCCATCGAGGACAATGTCGTGGCTGGCCTGAAGTTGGCCGGTGTTAAGAACAAGGCTCATCTCCAGGAGGTTGCCGAGAAGTCCCTGCGCGGCGCCAACCTCTGGGATGAGGTCAAGGACCGCCTGGACAAGCCGGGCGGCGGCCTCTCCGGTGGTCAGCAGCAGCGTCTGTGCATCGCACGCGCAATTGCAGTTGAGCCGGAAGTTCTGCTGATGGACGAGCCGTGTTCCGCACTGGACCCGATTTCCACCCTGGCAATCGAGGACCTGATTCACGAGCTGAAGGAAGAATTCACCATCGTCATCGTGACCCACAACATGCAGCAGGCAGCTCGTGTGTCCGATCAGACCGCATTCTTCTCCCTCGAGGCAACCGGTAAGCCGGGTCGCCTGGTCGAGGTTGGCCCGACCAAGAAGATCTTCGAGAATCCGGACAAGAAGGAAACCGAGGACTACATCTCCGGTCGCTTCGGCTAAACGCTTTGCGTATGCCTTAATGGCCAAAATAATCAAAAAGCAAGAGCCCAGTACCTCACGCGTGTGCACGCGAGGTACGGGGCTCTTTTTGTTGTTGCGGTTTATGAGATTGCTATGTCGAGCACATGTTTTGCCACCCGATTGTCTAACCGCGGAGGTGTTTTGTGCCGGGGCACACAGTTTTTGTGGCGGGATCAAACAGTTACTGACTAGGTTTATGTCAGATGAATAACGTTTACTCGCAGTAAAGTGTCATAAACCTAGTCACTTTCTCGGGGTGGGGCGGTGTTTGGCTGGGGCGGTGTTTAGCCTGGTGTGACTTAAAAACGGCTCCACTCCGGCCTGAAACCCGCCGAGCAGTCCAACACCCAGCCCAGCTTAGCAGCACAACACCCAGCCCTCCTGAGCAACCCAACACTCACCCCAGCAGCCTGCAACTTCACGAACCTACATCCGCAGGTGACGCTCCAAGGCCTGCAGGCGTTGGTTAAAGCTGCGCTGGTCGCGCTCGTCCTCAAGCTTGTCCAGGTAGACATCGCGCTTGTAACCGGTGGCCAGGTAAACAATCCGGGCCGCAACCTCGACGGCGTGATCCGCGTAGCGCTCGTAGAAGCGACTCAGCAGGGTGACATCCACCGTCTGCGCGGGGGTGTGTGGCCAATTATCGTCGTTGGTCAGCGTAAACAGGTGCTGATGGATGTCGTCGATGCTGTCATCGGTCTTATCTAAGGCCAATGCCTGGTCAACGTTGTAGTCGATGAGTACCTGACGGGTTTCGTGCGTCATCTGCTCAGATACAGTGGCCATCTCGCGGAAAAATCCCTCCACGGGCTCCGGCAGTGCCTTGTTCGGATGGCGACGTCGGGCAACGTTGGCAATATGCACACTCAACGCGCCCATGCGGGAGATGTCCTCGACAATGTAGAGGCCACTGACAATCTGCCGGAGGTCACCAGCTACAGGAGCTTCGCGTGCCAACAGCTCAAAGGCTCGCTGCTCCGCATCCTGGCGCAGGTCCTCGAGAGAATCAATCTGGGAAAGAACGGTTTCAGCCGAGACTAAATCAGCCTCAAAGAGGGCCTTGTTCGCAAGCTTGTGCATGGATCCAACTCGGTCACACATCACAATCAGGCTGTGGGCCAAGTTGTCCATTTGTTCTCGGTAGACAGTGCGCATGCGTTCCATAGTAGGCAATCCTCAACAAGGTCGCGCGTTAGTGGGGAGCCCCCAATTACCCCTCGTAAAGTTATGTAAACACTCGCTCAGAACCGAAGCTTAGCCACCGGAGTGCATAATCTCCGCGCCTTCAGGCACGGTGTCGTCCTCCGGGTCGTCCAGCCAGCCCTCCGGCAAGACCACCTTTGCAGGGGACCCTTGTCGGCCGCGGGCGCCGTCGGCGTCCTCCGGGCGGGCGTGGGCGCTGGGGCCGTCGTAAAGCGGCGTGAGAATCTCGTCGAGCGTTGCCAGCGAATCGACGCGTGCGAGAGACTTGCGCACCTCGCCGCCTGCCGGGTATCCCCGCAGGTACCAGGCGATGTGCTTGCGCAGGTCGCGGCAACCCTTACGCTCTCCCTCGTGCTCCACGAGCAGTTCCGCGTGACGACGGATAATCCCCGCGACCTCACCAAATGTTGGTGCCGGCGGCACTTCTTTGCCACGCAGCTCGGCGGACAACTGCGCGAATAGCCACGGGCGACCAAGGCAGCCACGACCGACGACGACACCGTCGCAGCCGGTCTCGTCGAGCATTTTGCGGGCATCGGTAGAGGCGAAGATGTCGCCGTTGCCAAGCACCGGGATATTGCTGAAGCCGGAGTCGACCATGTGCTCCTTCAACCGCGCGATCTGCGACCAGTCGGCGTGACCGGAGTAGCGCTGCGCCGCGGTGCGGGCGTGCAGAGCCACAGCCTGGGCACCCATCTCGGCGGCGATGCGGCCGGCATCGAGATGCGTGTGGTGCTCGTCGTCGATACCGACGCGGAACTTCACGGTCACCGGGATGTCGGTGCCCTCCGTGGCCTTGACAGCA
This sequence comes from Corynebacterium sp. HMSC063A05, assembly GCF_001809695.1. Classification (NCBI taxonomy): domain Bacteria; kingdom Bacillati; phylum Actinomycetota; class Actinomycetes; order Mycobacteriales; family Corynebacteriaceae; genus Corynebacterium; species Corynebacterium sp. HMSC063A05. The sequence continues at coordinate 104,819 of NZ_KV798511.1, forward strand.
GCGGCGACGATGTTGCCGAAGAGGCGGCGCTTATACGGCAGTGCTGAGCCGCCGCCCTTGCGGGTGACCTTAGGTACCGGGCAGCCGAAATTCATATCGATGTGGTCGGCGAGGTTTTCGTCGACAATCATCTTCGCGGCCTCGTAGGTCCACTTTGGGTCAGTGGTGTAGAGCTGCAGGCTGCGCGGGTTTTCGTCGGGCGCGAAGGTGGTCATGTGCATGGTCTTCTCGTTGCGCTCGACCAGTGCTCGCGCGGTGACCATCTCGCAGACATAGAGGCCGGAGACCGTGCCTGTACGCTGCAGCTCCTGCTCGCGGCACAGCGTGCGGAATGCCACGTTGGTGACACCGGCCATCGGAGCGAGTACCACGGGGGAAGCGAGCTCAAAGGGGCCGATGTGCATGTGCGCGGACGTGGCATCGGCGGGCTTGGCGGCGCTGAGTGGACTCGTGGAGGTATCTAACACGTACAGTATTGTGTCACGCTGAACTGCCGTTTTCGAATCTGTTTTGGTCGGCCGGTTGGATTGGTCGTGCGTTTGACTGCGCTCATTTATCCCACGAGTGTTTCAGTAGTTCCATCGCAAGTGTGGGGTGATTATTAAAAGTTAGCGCGCAATTGCTAGGCTATTTTCTTGCGCGGGCCTTTAGCTCAGTTGGTAGAGCTACGGACTTTTAATCCGCAGGTCGCGGGTTCGAGCCCCGCAGGGCCCACAAGCACGCAAAACCCCAGGTGATTAACAGCCTGGGGTTTTGTCGTATCTTGCCTGTTTTGCCCTTTCGCGGCAGCTACTTCTCCCGCTTGTGGTAACCCATTCGCGGCTTGAAGCCCGCGGGGTGCTTGAGCTGCGCGACAGCATCGGCGACTATTAGACGGAAGCGTGGCTTCATAGGTGGCATCTGTGAGATCTGAAACCATCCGACTTCGGTCGATTCGTCGTCAGCGACATGGGGGACGTCGTCGCCAACAACACTGCAGCGCATGGCGATATCCACGTAAGAGGTGACATCGCCATTGGGGTATTCGACAGGGCCGACGGCGCCGGTGCCGAGCAGGGCCTCGACTGTGACATCGAGTCCAGTTTCTTCTTTTACCTCCCGCACGGCGGCGTCGTGAGGCTGCTCGTTTGGGTCGATGATTCCGGTAACTGGAGTCCATTCCCCATTATCGGAGCGGCGAACCAGCAATACCTCAGGCAGGGCGTACATCGGTGCATTCGGCGGAACATCGCGAATGACGACAGCTGTGACACCGGGGAGCCATAGCGGAGCGTGGCCTATTTTTTCGCGGAGCTGAACAATGAAATCCGGAGTTGCCATAGTGACGAGCTTATCGGAGCGCTAATAGTGCTTTCGTAAATAGTAAGAAATTCCAGTTCAGCTGTGGATTTTGGGAAAAGGGTACTTATCCTCTATAGTTCTTTACGTTGCCAAGAGCGCGCGCAAATACAGTGTTCATGCACTGCAGACGTACGCGGAATGTGTCATTGAGTGGCCAGCTCTTTGCAGCGTCAAGTCGGGCTCCCATCGTCTAGAGGCCTAGGACTCCGCCCTTTCACGGCGGCAACACGGGTTCGAATCCCGTTGGGAGTACCACTAAAAATCATGATGGCCCTGTGGCGCAGTTGGTTAGCGCGCCGCCCTGTCACGGCGGAGGTCGCGGGTTCAAGTCCCGTCAGGGTCGCAATTCTAAACACCAGTTCCGGTTGGAGCTGGTGTTTTTTGCTTTTGGTTAGTGGTGCGCTGGGCGTCGGTATGTGGGGGGGACAAAAAGTGGGTTAAGTAAAGAAAAGTGTGTCTTTTCCGG